>JAGQPR010000489.1 GCA_020426625.1 Planctomycetales bacterium | reverse complement strand
AATCCACGCCGCCAACGTTCATTCTGAGCCAGGATCAAACCCTTCAATTGTGTATGCTTACCACGAGCCTTTGCCGAAGCAGAAACTCATGGGTTGCTAACCTAATCTAGGGCCTTGCGGCTCTAAAACATTGTGTCAAAAGCCAGTGGCTTTTGACGATGTCCCTGGTCAGAGGACATCAAAAAATCAAGTTGAACAACACCGAAGTGTTGTCACAACCTTCTGCTAAAAACTCGCGTTCTTAACGGAGAGCTTATCTACCAAATTGTCAAAGATCAGCTTGTGCAAACCCGCCTTCAATTATCGGAAGGCAGGTATTCGCTGGGTTAGCGAGGGCACTAATTTAGTTCGTTGAGCAAGAGTCGTCAAGTGGAAATTGTTTTTTACTTCAAAATCTACTTGAGGTCACCACGACGTCCTGCCAAGCTTACTGATACCCAAGCTTGGGCAGTAAGTAGCAGAACGCGAGGCGATCCGAATCAGTGTTACTGTCCGTTTCCCTCACTCGCGAGGCAAGAATGTATAACCAATCTTCCTCCACCACAAGCCGTCTCGAGAAGATTTTGTGAAGTTGTTTGAACAGGTCCGAAAGCGGTACGCGCAATTGGCATAATCGCTAGTCTCGGCCTCAATCGTGCCGCTGCGGAGCGGAGGCGGGCCAGATTGCAAACAGGGAGCATCAACAGAGTACGTGGCTGCAAAGATTCGCCGCTGAGAATAGCGGCTGGCCGTTAGTAGGATCGCTTCCGGGAAATGCGGGGGCTTCATGGGGTGTTCTGACGTCGCCGCACTCCAAGAGTTTCTGCTACTGGAATGTCATCAGAGCGCTCGCAGGAAGAACCATGCTCGCGTTGGCGACTTAGGTTTCACGGATCAGTTCCCAACTTTTGTGCGCTAGTAATTGGCAATCCGCTTGGAGCTCCACTGCCCCGTTGGCGAGCGATTGCAGCAATTCTGGTTGGCAATTGCAACTCTTGACGAAGCCCAATAGATTCGCCGCAAGCGACTGCTGATCGGGAGGGCACTGCAAGTCACTGGCCATTCGTACTGCAGCCCATGGACCGGTTACGCAATTGGCAGTCGGTAGCGGATGATGCTCGTTGATTCCACACATCGACAGGAATTGGACTAACTCCGACTTGGTCGGCACGGTTCCCGAATGGCCATCTAGCGGCTGCCGCAATTGCTGGATGGCATACGAAGTCGTCATCGCACCCGCCAGTAATCCGCAGATCCAGGCGTCGGTTGAGCGCGCACATCCGGTCGATCGAGCAATCATCTCCGAAAGGAACGAAAGTCGGATGGCCTCTTCCCAGGATTCGAGAGACTGGCGGTACTCAGCCTGAGAGGCGTGCTCAACTTGTGAGCGAATGTCTTGAGCAAGCAAATGCACCAGCTCAATCGCCAGGATCCAGCGCTCGCCGACGACAGCTCGTGCACCGTCGATGCGCACAATAGACACCGGTGACCGAAAAGGTGAAGAATTCACCAGCGGGAACGCATTCAGCGCCGAAGACAGGGCCCGCGCCGAACCAGTCAGAAATGAATGGATAAGCTGCCGTGTTTCGTCATCCAGAGTGAAATGATGCTTGCGGATTGAAGGGGTGGAAGCCGCAAAGGCCGTCGGCTGGTCCTGCACTGCAGGTGTTTGTGTTTCGTTCATTGCCTAGCTCTCTACAAAGCATTTGGGCGTTCCACCGTAACCTTACTTTTCGCGAATTCCTGCAACGTGGTCGAGGTGATCAAATTGAGCAGAGATTTTCCTGTTTTCAACCCACATTGGGGAATCGGTATGCCATCCGAAATCAATTCTGCGAATTGGCATGCCTGGGTCGAAAGTGCCGAAGCTAGGGATTGTTCGCAAAGTTGAGTTGCTGCCGTTTTCAGAAGAACTGCCCGTCTGATTCGCTTGCTCTTCATGGCTATGTGACCTACGTTTTCATGCGTCTCTACCTACCTCGGTCACCATGCGCGTACAGCGCCGCTTGGCAAACAACGAAATCCTTTTCAGTAGTCGCACCTCCCATGGCAGATCCTCAACCCAACGCAAATAGCACTGGCTCCAGCAATGGTGATCTCGACCGGTTGCTGCAGCGGATAGATGGCTTGATATCCGGCGGAGCCGAAAAGAACGCGACGACTGCAGGTGGATCGCGTGCCTACTCAGAGTCGGCTGCGAGGCCGGTTGACCGTGGCGATTCGATGGCTGTTCATAGCGAAAAGAAGGCTACGGATTTCACGCCCAAGCTAGGTAACTTGACTGGAGACCGCGATGAACCCTTCATTCCCAGGGTTCCTGATTCGCTGGAAGAAGCAGGTCTGAGCGAAGCGATGGTTGAGGGGTTGATCATCCGCTTTTTGATGGCACGTGGCGAAGGCGCCGGGCGAGCGATTGCTGAGCAGGTGAAGCTGCCCTTCTTGATGATCGAGCCTATTCTGAACCGTTTGAAATACGAGCAACTGACGGCGTATCGAGGTGCCAACAGCGTCAACGACTATGTGCATGTGCTTACCGAACAGGGACGCGAGCGAGCGCGGCAACTGAATCTGCGAACCACCTATTACGGCGCTGCGCCTGTGCCACTTTCACAATACTGCGAAGCAGTCAAGTGCCAGTCGGTTGAGTCGCAGAATCCACGACGCGATCAATTATTGCAGGCCTTCCGCGATTTGCTGGTTGATCGAAAGATGCTTGCCAAACTAGGCCCAGCAATCAATAGCGGTCGCGGCATGTTTCTATTCGGCTATCCTGGCAATGGAAAAACCAGTATTGCTGAGCGAGTGACTTTGGCCTTTGGCAAGTACATTTGGATACCTCGCGCGCTACTCATCGAGGGTGAGATCATGCGGCTGTACGATCCGCTAATGCATCAACCTGCCGTCAAGGAGAAGGAAGCAGGGCTGCTGGATGTTTCAGGTATTGATTCGCGATGGGTTCGCATCAAACGGCCGACAATCATCGCTGGCGGCGAGTTGACGATGGAAATGCTAGAAGCTCAGCACGACCCGAAGTCGAATATCTCGGAATCTCCCTTGCAACTGAAGAGCAACTGTGGCGTGCTAGTGATTGACGACTTTGGACGACAAAAAATGCGAGTCGATGAGTTGCTCAATCGGTGGATTGTCCCGCTGGAGAAACGCTACGACTTTTTGAATATGAATGGAGGTCTCAAGACGCAGGTTCCATTCGACCAGCTGGTCGTCTTTTCGACGAATCTGCAACCCAAGGATCTAGTCGACGATGCATTCTTGCGACGAATTCCCTACAAAATCGAAGTTGAAAACCCGTCCGAGGCGGCGTTTCGCAAGTTGTTCGAGATCATGTGTCCAATCGTGGGGATACCACATGAAGCGAAAGCAGTCGACTATCTGATCGAAAAGCACTACAAGCCCAAGGGGCGGCCATTCCGAAATTGCCAGCCTCGAGACTTGTTGTTTCAAGTGCGAAACTACTGCCTTTATCACGACGAGCCGCTGGTGTTGAAGCCCGAGTACATCGATTTTGCGTGCGACACGTATTTCTCGATCATGTAAGCACCAAAGCACAAGTTTTCTGATACTTGAACAACCGTGGCTAATGCCAAAGCGGTTAGTTTTGCAGAGAAAATTTTGCGAGTGTGCCAACGCAGGCGGTCTATTGCGTCTACTGGCGACTAGGCCGTCTGGCTGCGAATATTGGACATGACAGTGCGATAACGAGTCAAGAGTTTGCGGATCAGCGAGCCCAGGAAAACGTTGACCGATAACGATAGCAGCAGCAGCGCCAGCAAAATGTTGGTGTCGTTACTAGCAGTTTTGCCGGTCGGCGTCGTGTCGCCATTCTCGGTCAACTCTCGGTTGGCACCGCCAGGGGCCTCACTTTTCGGTGGCCTGGTGCTTGGTAGTTCAGCGTTCGGCAACCCAGTTGCGTCCGCAGAGGCGAGCAGCGTCCGTTGGGACTGTGCCTTGGCATACTCGAGCCCCTGCAGGAACGCGTCAATCTGATTAGCATTTGCGGGTTGGGCGGATTGTGCTTGCGGCTGTTGAGACATCAGGGCTTCAACACGCTGCGACAATCCAGGTGTTGATTGCGGTGCAACGCCAAAATTACCCGGCGCTTGCAGCTGAACTTGTCGGTTGTTGAATCCGCTGAATTGATTCTCGTACGCTGACATCGACCCATTCAACGGAGCCTGCGGATTCGCGGTTTGCCCCACAGCAGCTGGGTAGCCTGAATCCAATCTGCTGTAATCGTTGCGGACGTCCGCAGTGTAATTAGACGCAGATTCGGAACCGGTCCAGCCTCGCGAAGGTAGATCCGGACTATTAGGCAAATTGAATGGCGCTGTATTCTGGGACGCTGTATTCTGGGTCGCTATGTTCGGGGCTGCGTTGTGAGTTAATGGGTTTGGAGCCAACGGGTTTGGAGCTACAGTGTTCTGAGGTGTTGTGTCGCGCAGGCTGTTGCCCACGTCGGCTCTGCGAAATTTGTCCGCAGTTGCATTGCGGCTCAATGCGGGCGGGTCACCAGCAGCGCTATTGAGAAAATCATCTTTTGAGCTTGCCCCACTGAGCGAATTGCCTTGTGAGTTGGGAAGCGGTGGTAGACCACCTGATGTGGCTTGATTTCGCCCGCGCGTGTCGGCGGTTAACGGCGGGGGGCTGCCGGGCAAGTCGTAAAGCCTTGAGGAGCCATTGGATTGGATGTTGCGCAGATTCGATGGGCGTTCGACCTCAGCCAGTCTTCCAGCGTCGGATCCAATAAGCTGACTGGCCAGGTCGGCTTGTGGTACTTTGAGTTCGAGTAGCGAACGCACCTGTAGCAATGGCGGATTCTGGGGCAATTCCCCTGTCCCGATTTGAAACAGTACGCGATCGAAACGCCCGATCAGCTCCAGCGGAATATCGCTGTATTTGGGCTCCACCACGATACCGTTTTGAGCATCCCTCTGCATCATTGCGGCCTCCTGGGGAGACATTTGAATGATGTAGACTAGAGCTTGAGTGCCATCCGTCCTGGATTCGATATCCCAGCCAAAACTGGTCGAGAGGGAAGGCCGTTGGTCCGGCAAGGTATCATTGAACTTGGTCCCCTGTGCTCCGCTTAGGTTGGGCAGCGTCGGCGCGCTAAATGACGAATCGATCTGGCCAGCCAGCAGGACAAAAAGTGCGAGTGCAAATCCGTTCATTGGTTCTTTTGTCCTGGTCCGCTAAAAACAACAAACTTGAGGCTAAGCACCAACGCACAAGTTTTCTGATACTTGAACAATCGTGACTAATTATGCGGAAAAAATTCTGCGTGGATGCTTAAAAACAATAAAAATTGAAAACGTCGGCGAGCGGGTGCGCAAGTGAGCAAAACATAGTTATGCCAGTATAAAGCTTCAGATGACTTTGCAGATTACATCATTTTCCGCTATTGCGTAAAGAGAAGTTGGTTAGCGTAATCTCGGGGGTGCGGGGGATAGACGCGATTGGTGGGGATCTGTCATAAACGAAGTCTTGCCGTTTTAAAGAGTTGTGCGACTTAGGCTGCTCGTCGTTTGCTAGCGTTTTGCTCGCAGCTAACGTGAAAAATCTGAGATTTTTTTTAAGTTCGCTGGCAAAATATGGAGAAGCGGGGCACTATTTGCGGCTGGTAGCAGTTGGCCTGCAGCTGGCGGTGAGGTTGTGTGGTTTGGACCTATGTAAACGAGCAATCTCGCTAAAGTAATTACC
>JAGQPR010000488.1 GCA_020426625.1 Planctomycetales bacterium | reverse complement strand
CCACGCCAGATCAATTGCTCCATTCACCCCTTCGGCGAATGTTTACTTTCCATCTCTCTCTCCCGTGCCGCACAGAGAACAGTATGGAGAGGTGGCGAGATGAAGGACTATAAATCGCCAAGCTATTTTGCCCTAGGTCCTTAGCTTAGCATCCACGCAAAAGTTTTTCTGCATTACGGGCCGCTTTGGCGTTAGCCACGGTTGTGCAACCGCCCAAGGGCAACGCCAATTTTCGTTCTGCGTCGAGAAATTCTTCATTTCCTTGAAAGGACGCCGCCCTAAGCCGTCATATGTCTAATGTCGACGTTCGACAGCAAGCACATCGTGAATAGAGCGGCAACTAATTAAGGAGCTAATGATGAAAGTCTCGCTAAGCAGCATTTTGATGGCAGCACTGATCTCGACTAACAGTGTTTCGGTATGTTCGGCCCAAGATCGCCAAGTCAAGTTAACCGAAGGTTCTAGCACAACTTCAACAGTTGTAATTCCGTCGACCACGGAACTGACATCGGACGATGGGAATTCAATCGTCGATCCGGGCAAGACAGATGATGGGCCCGATAGCTTTGGCGCGGAGCCAACTGGCGAAGGTGGTCGCGTGAGTACCGTTGGAGACCTGAAGGAAAGTGGCCCGCGGATTGATCCCAAGGATGGCTGGGCGGGGGATTGGAATATTGATACCAACACCGATGTTGACATGATGGCAGGTTTGTTCAATTTGGTTCTCAAGCAAGGTTCGGTAGGCTACTCGTTCAGTATCTTTCGCAATGGAAGCGAGGTTGCTAGCGGGGCCGGTGGCAACGCGAAACTAAGCTCCAATGGCAGCCTGGTTGCCTACACGACGCAAACACGACAAGAAGTAGCCAGCCTCTCTAAGACGATTACTGCGATGGCTGTACTTCAAGCACTTGAGGATGTCGGGCTGGATCCATTTGAGCCAATTGTCGACTTCCTGCCCATCTACTGGGACATCGACGAAACCATTTCCAGCCTAACTTTTGTAGAACTTCTTTCGCACCATTCAGGATTATTGAATGTCGGTAGCTGGCCAACAGAAAGCGAATATGGCAACATCGAAGCATCGCTTTCGATTGGCCGTTCTTTCTTTGAGTTTGGGCCTGAGGACGGATACGCCTACCAGTACAACTACCAGAATGTCAACTACGCCGTGGCAAGGTACTTACTTGCCTACCTGGTAGCTCCGGAAACAATGCTTGAATTTGAAGAGGACTACGATTACTACGTAGATACGGAGAATCCAGCCGGTGCTACGGGCACTCGGGATGCTCACGAAGCCTGTGTTCAGGCAATCTACATGTCATACGTCCGCGACGTCATATTGGTACCTTCCGGTGTCAACACTTCAATCGACGTCTTTGACTGGGATTCGACGTCGCCAAACGTGCGCTATTACAATTTCTTGGCCCAGTCGATTGCCGGCTTGGCCAATGACGATAATACGCTAACCACTGGGCCTAGGGGCTTCGTTATGCAAGCGAAGGAAACAGCCCAGGTCATGGCACGGCTTGAGACCGGTGACAATGTAAGTACCAATGTGCGAGACTGGATGAAATTGCTGCTCATGGGGTTTCTCGACGACGAAGACGCTGGTCGGGTGTTCTACTACAAGACCGGTGGGAACGGAGTGGTCGACTATTATGGCAGAGGTTGCTCCGCAGTTCTCGTGCTCTGTCCAGGCAACATCCAAGTAGCCATACATACGAATTCTTCATCAAACTATCTTGGCGGAGCGTCTTGGATAGAAATGGTGGAAGACGTCTATGATGCTGCGACCATTGACTGAACAAACTGTCTTGTCACGGCAATTTGAGGCGCAAAGGGATGGATGGTTCCATCCCTTTAGTCCGTTTGGCAAGTGAGCTTTGACATTGGGAATCGATCTTGCGATACTACTGTAGATGTCCAGCGTGAACGGCGCAGTCGATGGACGTTCCAAGAATCGCGATTCGGGATCCCGATGTGAATTCAACCTCGCTCAGCTTGCTGCAACGCCTACGAGAGGACCCACAAGCTGCAGGTTGGGAAGAGCTCGTCAGCCAATATGGCCCGCTAGTTCGATTCTGGCTGAAACGCAACGGAGTTTCAGCCGAAGACGCGGACGATGTAGCGCAGGAAGTGATGACCGTACTGGTGCGTCGCATTGCCGAATTCCAACGGCAGCGAACTGGTTCATTCCGCCGATGGATGCGAAACGTGGCTGTCAATTGCATGCGTGAACATTGGAGACGGAATCGTCACCATGCCAAAGCGACCGGTGGTTCAGATCTGCTCGCGATCATGCATCAATTAGAGGACGATTGCAGCTCGCTGACGAAACACTGGGAACTGGAACACGAACAATATCTATTGGGGATATTACTTGATCGTATCCGGGGCGAGTTCCAGCCAGCGACTTGGCAAGCATTTACCTTAGTCGTCATCGAGAAATTGGCACCTAGTGTGGCTGCAGAAAAACTTGGAATGACAGTGAATGCTGTATTGATTGCCAAATCGCGAGTTCTGAAACGGCTGCGCGAAGAGGGAACTGGACTAATCGACGCATAGCCGGATCGTGTGCTTTATTCTGAATTCCAATGTTCTAGCTACTCGCAAACCAATTCGAGCGATTATGTGCTCGCAAGCTCTATGAACAGCCAACGATTCAAAGCTGATGCAGGCACGCATCCCACTTCAGAATCTCTCACGGCCTTCGGGTTGGGATTGTGTGACGACGCAGAGTCAGTTGAAATTGAACAGCATGTCGAGACATGTGAACTCTGTTGCGAATCTTTGGCTCGTTTGCCAGATGATAATTTGGTCCGACAGCTTTCTCAGCCTAGTAGCAAAGCGGGGGCGGAAGCCGAAGTTCCAAACGTTTCTAGCAGATTCTCACTCTCACCCCAACCATCTGCCGAGGCAACATCCGATCAAGCTCTTCAGATCTTGAAAGTTTTGCAATCCCACTCGAAATACCAATTTGTCGGTAAGATTGGTGAAGGAGGCATGGGAGTCGTATACAAAGTACGGCACCGTCTGATGAATCGCTTTGCCGCAATCAAGGTAATCAGCCCTGAGCGTCTTCCGGAGCAAGATGCAATTTGGAGATTCCGCCGCGAAGTGCAGATCGCCGCTCGCCTAGATCACCCCAATATCGTTTCTGCCTTCGATGCAGAAGAGCTTGACGGTATACCTTGTCTAGTCACCGAGTATTTTGAAAGTGCGAGTCTCGACCGACTCGTCGCCCAGCATGGTCTGACTGTGGAGCGCGCATGTGACATCGTGCGTCAAATTGCTGGAGGACTTCAATATGCTCACGGCCAGGGGCTAATACACCGCGATATCAAACCCCAAAATATTCTTGTTTCCAAGGAAGGACTTGTCAAAATCGTCGACTTTGGTCTGGCGCGTGGAGTATTGAAATCGACTGCCGCTAGTGCCTACAAGACGTCAGAAGGATGGATTATTGGGACGCCGGACTACATCTCACCTGAGCAGATACAAGAGAATCCAATAGATGCCCGCTCTGATATCTATAGCCTGGGTTGCACTTTCTATTTTGCTCTGGCGGGAAAGGCCCCTTTCGCCGAATCGTCGCGCATCGAAAAGTTGGGTGACCATCTAAAAACGGAACCACCGGATGTGCGCATCGCCCGCGAAGATGTTCCAAAGCCGCTGGCGGCAATTATTGCCAAGATGATGGCCAAGGACCCTAACAGCCGATTCAAGACTGCCGAAGAGGTTCGCGTTGCATTGCAGCCGTTTTGTTCCGGCGATCCTATTATCACGCCCCAAAGTCCAACACGAAGTCCTAATTCGATTGGTCGCAGGAAACTCCTTCTGGCCGTCATTCTTTCGTCGCTTTCAATTGCGATTACCCTCCTGGCGCTTGCCTGGATGAATCACAGTGAGCATAGTCCTGTGGTCAACATAACGCCGTCGATGCGAGAGAGGCCGTGGAGGTTGCTGGTCATCGTGCCTCCGGATGTCTCGATGCCCGAGTTTGACTGGTTGCATGCGGTGTTGACATCGGCGGATCTCGACTTCACGTTGCAAGCTACCTCTACTGTTCAGAGCCTTGACTACATCAAGTCCATCCAGCCGCTCGCTAGTGTCCAGGACGCATCGCATGACGCTCTGATTTTCGTTGGCGCTGAGAAGCCTGAGCCGAGTGAACTTTCCAAACGCGGCTATCGACAAGAAGTCGAACGAATCGTCAGTGATTTTGAGCATGCAGGTAAGCCAATCGCGTCTTTCGGCTCTGGGCTTTGGCTCCTCGGCGATCTGGATATGCTGCGCGGGAAACGAATCGCGGATTGCTCTCACTCAGATTCACACTTCAAGGAAGCGAGCGGCGGGCGTTGGCAAACAGGAAAGACATTAGTTGTCGATGGTCAGCTCGTTACCTGCAGTAACATGGAATTGGGGGAGCCCTTCGTAGCAACGGTTTTGTCACTCGTTCCCAAGGAATAGCGATCAATACCTGATTGAACTAACGCCGAAGGAATACTGGAACAGAAACTGCATCGAGACATTGAACTGGCTCGTGAGCGGCTGGCGATTGCAGAACCGAAGAGAAGCTGCAATGCAGAGTTCGCATTCTGCCCGCGTTAGTTGGTCACGTGCGCTGCGTACTTGGGAATATTGGAAACGGTCAAGTATTTTCCGAAGGCTAGGTTCACCCTCAACGGGAAAATAGAAGTCTGGCTGCGGATTCATGATGTCAACAATTGCGGTACGCCCGTCATCTAGCGTCAGTTCATTCCACGAGTGACCGCCCCAATCTTGCGGTGTACCGTAGTTGCCACGCACCAAGCTCGCTTTGAGCCCGGATGCGTCCGCCATTACCTTGAACAACAGCGAGCGGTGACGGCACATGCCTGCCAAACAAAAGTCTTTGACATCGCCTAGCAACACTTCTCGGGACGCCAAATGTGAAACAAGGCGTTCACTAAGTCGTTCACACTCATTTCGACCAGCAGCAGGCGTATAGAGACGATCAATATAGCGAGCGATACGAGTTGCTCGGTCGATGGTATTCAGCTTCGCCAATTCCTTGGAAGCCGCGTAATCTAGGTGGGCTCGCAGCTGTACGTCAACGGATCGATCAACCTTGAGTATTTCGCGGCCGGACACTGCGAATCCAAACTCATCCACCTGCATGCCCCGTCCACCATCGAGAAATCCATCTGGAATCTTGGTGGCCGCATCGATCCTATGCTGATTGTTGAAAGTCGCAGTTACAACCCTTGCAGCTTCATCGACATAGGCCTGTCCAGGATAGCCGTGCCGCAGCTTGGCCGCTGAGAACAGATGCCGGCGGTGTCGAGTCGCCGCACTCCAAGAGTTTCTGCTACTCGAATGTCTCAACGGTTTGTAGAGTTGTCCGAAAAGGAAAACAGCTGGGAAAGCACCAAGCTATTATTACCTAGGTCCTAAAGATGCTCGACGCGCTGCGACTGCTGGACAATTGAAGGAGATCGGAGAGAAGGTGGACAACACAACGCGATCTATAAATCATGCCGACGATCAACGCTGATACTTCATTGCATACTACTCTCGAAAGGAACCTGTATGAACCTCAAAACGGTACTCACCGTATCAGTACTTTCATGTGTAGGATTAATCCAATCGAACATCGCTAGTGCTGGTGAGACTGAAAAAGACATCCCAACGTCGCATAACTCGCCAGAGGGTGTTG
>JAGQPR010000487.1 GCA_020426625.1 Planctomycetales bacterium | reverse complement strand
AAACGACGTAACTTTCGGTGGGAGGGTGAGTTGCGATGAAACCGTGGTGGCGATTAGCGAGAAGTGTCGATTTACGTCGACTTTTATGCGGTCATCGATCTTTAGTTGAGCGGCCACACTAGAGCCCGAATACGTCAATTCCTAGGTTTTACTTTCGGCTAACCAACGCATTCAGTGACCCTTTGGAACGATCAATACTCTAACCTCAAAATTTTCCTCAGACTTGCGAAGGTCATTTTCAAGTCCTCTTGGATTTGCAATAAAACCGTCCGGATCGAATACAAAGCACAGCAGTTTTTTACAGTCTTGGTGAATGCGATAGCGTTCTGCGTCAACAATCAACTCACTACCAAGCTTATTCGCTTTGAGTGACTCACGGGACTTCTTTACTTCCACGACGATGTTTTCATTCTTCAACAAGAAATCGACGCGCGAGCACCCACCAGCATAACTGGGAGTCCATTCTTCGCGGCGTACATCATCAAAGTGGATGAGTAAAAGTGCATGCATCAAGTCCTGGACGTCATATTCGTCCTCAATCGTGAGCGTTGGCCTGTTACTATGCCGCTTCCTTAATTGCTGAGCTACTGAAGGAAAATGCGAACAAATATGTTCAACCAGTTGGAATGAATGGAGAGATGCTTGTGTTACCGACTGTATCGCCATGCTTTCCGTCCACGGAAACGCGGTGCCACAATTCGGACAGTGTGTCGGTACAAGTGTCTTCTTAACCGGACCCCAATACGGCTCGCCTGCCACTGAGTAACGGCCACGAATTTCGTGATGACATTTTGGGCAACCATGGATCGTTTCGGCACCACATATTTCACAGAAGTCTCGACGCATATAAGACTTTAGGTTGTACCGGTCGGTAATCTGGTGACCATTGAGGCAAACTTGCTGTACGTCGTAGGGATCCATTCGTCGTCTCCATATTGAGTCTGGCCAGACGATTCTATCAATTTCTGAAAAACTGCGAACGAAAGCTGCAAATGAATAAATGAAATTAACCCGCCTCCGTCCTGATTTGGCAGGAGGTTACACAATGCCTGGTGAAAATGAATTGATCGTCGGGGTCGAGGCGGCGCAGCGTTACACGGGGTTGCGGCGGTCAACGCTGGACAAGCTGATGTGGCTCGGCGCTATCAAACGCTGCAAAGATTCACGCATTTGCATCTTTCGTCGCTCTGATCTCGAGCCCTGGCGAGAAGAACTGCTAAAGGGTGGAGAAGTTTGCGCACGTCTCCGAATTCCAGCCTGGGGCCTGAATAAGCTCCGAAAACAAGGGAGGATCGCTCGCGTCCATGCGGAAGTGAATCTATATCGCCTCAGCGATGTGGAGCGACTGCGCGCGGAACTGGAGGCGAGCAATGCTGACGCCACGTGAGCGAGCAGACTTGGCTGCCGAGATATCGCAGCGGGTACTCGAGGCACTGCGTGCCGAAGGTACGCCCCTGCTGGTCGACTCCGTCGAGCTAGCAAAGCGCCTGAGCGTCAGCGTCTCGACAATCGACCGCTGGACAGCGTCAGGCCGCATTCCGCGTGTACGCGTAGGATCCGTCAGGCGATACGATCCGGCAGATGTGCTCGCGGCGATGAAAGCAGAGGCCGTCGCATGACGGGCCGCGTATTAGTCGATGAGCAGACCGCACTGAGGGAGCTCAACATAACTCCGCGCCAGCTAAGTCAGCTGGTGCGCGATGGTGAGGTAGTGATGCTGCGAATCAGGAAGCAACGCAGGTACATTTTTGACGCAAAAAGGCTGACCAAAGAGATGGAAATCGACGTCGGCAATAGGCAAAAACAGGAGCAAGAAGAAGTATGAGTACAGCGATCGAGTCAACGGAAGAAACAACCGAAGAGATCATCCACGAGGACCTAGGCACCGATCAGTTGCATCTGCTGTCGCTAACGCTACCACGGCTCCAACGCATCCGCCGAGGTGACCGAGTGATACTCGGCTGGCCCCGGCCAGAAGATAAGAACGCTGATAGCGTATGGGCCCAGCTGCAATTCGAATCGCAGGAGCTCGACGAAAAGTATGAGGCCGAGGGCCGGACAAAGGTACTGCCACTGCCCGAGGAGGTAACCGGCGAGGACCGCGATAACTGGAGGGAACTGCTGTCGCATCGAGCCTACTATGAAAACGAGGTGCGCGCGGCTGCCTACTCGGTCCGGCGGCTCGAGCTTGAATCTCGCATGCTCGCAATGTTGCAAAATCTCCAACGATTCCAATTTGAGCAGAAGAAAGCCTTGCAAGAGTCGGCGCTGCGACGTATCGACAAAGCAGAGCAGAAGCTCCTCGAAACGGCGCCGGCTAACCTGCAGGACGAACTGAAGATGGCCGAGTCAGCCCTTGCCGCGGCAAAGAGGCCAGCCAATGCGTCGCCGCATGATCATCCACAGGCCGATTATGTCAGCGGATATCGCGAGCAGCTGGCGCGGGCTGAGGCTGTCCTGCAACGTGAGGATGCCGACAATCGCAGCCTCGTGGATGCGAGGGAAACCATTGCGACCGTGGGTCCTGTGGTCGCCAGAATGGAGAGGGCCGTTGCGGAGGCCGAGGAACGGATTGCCGACATCCGCGCTCGGATGCTGGAGGCCTAACCATGCAATGGATAGAGGCAACTGAGAGCTTGTGTGAATTCCTGGAGATAGCGGCAACAGGGGAAGACATCTCGCCGTCTTTGGTGCTCGAGTCGTTGGAGCAATTGGCCGGCATATGCGCATTAGCAGAGCCGTTCGTCGACGCGACGACACCGAACTGGTTCAAAATATGCGGCGAAATCGCCGAGAAATTCGAGCGATTCGCTCGCGACGAGTACGGCGACCCGGACGAGGTGCCCGCGATGCAAGCTGTGATCCGGCAGATGGGAGCGATCGCTCAGCGACATGCCGATTCCCAGTAGACGAATCCAATCAATGCTATAAAAAGAAAGAACCGGGCGCCTAGCCACAAGCGCCCGGTTCTTCTGTTTTGTGATTTAGCCAACTCTATGGTGGAGCGCCGGCAGTAATCACTTGGCCCATGCACGGGCAGTTCACAGATGGCCGATTCTACTCGCCGTCGTCCGCGACGACAACCAACAACGGTAGCCATACCTCTTGGCATTCGTCCCATCGGACCTCATGCCAATCTGCAGGCCCGCTTGCTGGCCGCCGTATTCGAAAGGACCGCCTCTAACGAAGAATATCAGCGCGGTTACTGGATTCCGTTTGGAAAAAAGGAAGCGGTGAGGTTGCTTGCGTCGCCAGGTCCGCGCGTGCTGCGCGAATGCGTCCGACTGGGCTACCTCGAGCGGCATGGTTCTTATTTGGCGGGCGGCTTTTCGAAAGCAGTGCGTTTGCCGGACAGGTACCGCGATGGAAAATTCCGCCTCCACCCGCTCACAAAATCGAATAACAGAAACAAGCCTGAAAAGTATCTGCTGGATCCAGTCTCGCTGTGGCTCCGCTCCCGAATGGATGCATTTTCGGTGGGGAAAATCAATAGTCATATAGAGTCGGCGTGGCATTATTTCTCCCTGCTACGGATCCACACACGCGACTTTTTTTGTATGCGAGATTCTTTTGGCAATCGGTTTCATTCAGCGTTCACCGGATTGCCATCCTATCTGCGACATTTTTTATCTTGCGCTCTAACTGTACCACATTGCAGAGAGGGGCAGCGAGGAGAGCCCCCTCCCCTCCTCAGTGCGCACTCTAGTAGTTTCTTTTCTTCCGGAAAGGATACAGAACTGATAGAAATTGATGTGAAAACGTGCCAGCCCCTAATCCTGGGAGCGGAAATAAAAAAAACCGCGCCCAACGAAATCGACGTCGACCGCTGGCTGGATATTTGTTCGCGCGGTGATATCTACCAGTACGTTGCCGACGCGATCGGAAGCAATCGAAAAGCGATCAAGAAGCAAATGATGCGCGTGAATTTCGGGACGATCGAGTACGCGCAAACGATGCCCGCGTACCACGTGATGAAAAACGACTTTCCGGCCTTTCTCGCACACATCGAAAAACTGAAAACGCAAGATCCCAAGGGGCATCGGCATGTGGCGCAAGTCGCGCAGAGGACGGAATCGAGAATAATGATTGATGGGGTGTGTGGAGAGTTGATGCGGCGATGTCCAGATTTGCCAATACTGACCATCCACGATGCGGTCATAGTGCCTCGTTGGGCCGTCGACATGGTATCGGAGGTCATTCGGGCTACTTGGCGACGCGAGCTCGGCGTGGTGCCACGGCTCACCACTACCTCTCTGGGATCTCCCGTTGCCGCTTAACCAAAACCGGACATGTCCGGTTTTAGAGAACTGCACTTTGGCGCAATGGGCGCAAAATTGTTTCCCATTCAGGAGACCAAGATGAACCGCGCAGAACTCGATTCACTCAGTACGCAGATTGACCGCCTAAGCCGCCTGAGCCGGGCTCAAAATGCACTCGCCAAATGTCAGCGGTCTGGCGACCTCGCAGGGCAGCTGCAGTATTTGCAGATCGTCGCCGACTGCCGTTTGGGCTTGGCAAAATCGCCCGCTGAGCGAGCCAAGTGGGCCCAGACCCATCGAGACGCACAAAAGATCATCGATGAGAGCGGTTTTCAGTGGCGAGGTAATCGGCTGGTTGACCCAGCCCGCGAGAGCGAAAGAGCCGGCGCGAAGGCCAAGGCATTCGGTAGCCGGGTGGCCCAATTCCAGGCGTTGAGGGGCGAGATCATGGCGAGCCTGGCCAAGGCAAAAACAGCGGGCGATCGAGACGCCGTGCAAGAGATTCTACGAGCCCGAGATGCCCTAACCGAGTCGGCACAGGCGGCAGGCCTACGCCTGGTCGGTACTCGGTTTGCTCTGGCCCGAGGATAGGTCCCTTCTACTAATGGCGTGTCAATGAAACACGAGCTAAGATAGTGAGTACCTACACTAGCCGAAGGTCCCTCTGATGACAGAACAGAACATTGCTCTGGAAGTGAAAGGCCTGTATCAGGCTTCCTTGACTCACTACCATTCAATAGTGACAGAATCGCGTCGTTCTGTGACCCCGGACGATGTTCTCAATCTCTGCCAAAAAACCAACAATCTTCTTGCGTTGTGCAAGCGCCGTCTGACAGATCCAGATTTCAAGTTATCCACGGTTCAATTGTTTAAGGATTTTGCCGGTATTTACCGGGCACTGCTCGACTTCACTACACAAACCCTTAAAGTTTCTGCCAACAATGCAGGTCAGAAATCGGCTCTTGAGACGCAGCGAGCATTGATCGAGGAGACGCTGGCAGAGCTAGCCGAAGTCAGTTGGGACGAAGAGCGTATCAAGCGGAACAGAAAGGCCCTGGAACGGGGTGAAGGGCGAAGCGCGAGAGAAATCCTTGAGACCTTTCCGTGTAAGTAGCAAAATTCCGCCAGCCGTAGAGGAACTCGTGACCTCTTGGGATTTGCCAGCGCACGTTGAAAAGGCGTTCTGGCAGAGTTGCGTAGACATTCTGGAGCACCAAGACTGCTTCGAGAAGCTAGTTTCGTCTGACATCGGATACGAGCTTCAGTTTTCGGTCGAGGAATATCGAGGCTGCTATCACGTATTCACGCTCTTGCTTGAGTTGAGGGACGAAACGTTTTTCGTTGCCGATTTGACACGCTTCCACTATCTCAACCATGAATAACCTTTCATCGGTCGCCCGCCTTCGGCATAATACCCACACCACGATAGGGTTGCTCGTGGGAGCGCGGACTTGCACC
>JAGQPR010000486.1 GCA_020426625.1 Planctomycetales bacterium | reverse complement strand
TGTCATTCATTGGATAATATCAGTAGGTTTTGGATTTTAGGAACCAGCGGCGATGGTCCCACGGTTGCAAGAACGTTATCAAAACGAGATTCGCTCAGCGTTGGCAGAACAGCTGAGCATCAAGAATCCCATGGCGATTCCCAGGTTGTCGAAGATCACCATTAACATGGGTGTCGGCTCGGCGATTGCAGACAAGAAGAATTTGGAATTAGCCTTTGACGCGATGCAGGACATTGCGGGGCAACGCCCTGTTCGAACGCTTGCTCGCAAGTCGATTGCAGGATTCAAGCTGCGTGAAGGCATGGCGATCGGCTGCAAGGTCACACTTCGTCGTCAACGCATGTACGAATTCCTGGATCGTTTGGTAAGCATTGTCCTGCCGCGAGTTCGCGACTTCCGCGGCGTGAGCCGCAAAGCTTTTGATGGACAAGGCAATTACAGCCTGAGCCTGACGGAACAGCTAGTTTTCCCTGAGCTGAACCCGGACAAGTACACCAAGCCTCAGGGCATGAACATTACGATTGTCACAACCGCTCGCACAGACGAGCAAGGCTTGCTGATGTTGGAAATGTTTGGCATGCCTTTCCGAGCGGCCAAGGTTCCAACCACTGCGGCCTGACCGAACAAACGTGATCATGATTCTTATTTCAACCCTTGGAATTTACACGGACAAATTATCCCGTGGCAAGTAAAAGCAAAATAGCCAAGGCAAACCGTACCCCGAAGTTTGCCGTTCGACGCGAAAATCGTTGTAAATTGTGTGGGCGTCCCCGCGCCGTCTATCGCAAGTTTGGTATTTGTAGAATTTGTTTTCGTAAGCTTGCCGACCAGGGTCTGATCCCTGGGGTTCGCAAGGCTAGTTGGTAGTGACGAACAGGCGTCACCAATTTTGGGGACGCAGTTTGTAAATAAACACGTTGAACAGCGATACTTGCATCGTCTGTTCGAATTGCGGGCGGCCTGTGCTTTGCCCATATGAGGAATTAAGGGATACAAACCGCGATGATGACCGACCCTATCGCCGACATGCTCACCCGAATTCGTAATGCAGTTCGCGTCGAACGACAGCACGTCGACATGCCTTTGTCCAAAGTCAAGGTGGGAGTTGCCGAAGTCCTGAAACGCGAAGGATATATCTGGGATTACGCCGAGGTCGAGGCAAAACCCGTGAAGTTGTTGCGGATTGAATTGAAATATGGCCCCAACGGCGAACGGGTGATACAGACGATTCGTCGAGTTAGCAAACCGGGGCGGCGAGTGTTTAGCAAGAGCCGTGATTTGCGACCAGTACTTAACGGCTTGGGTATTTCGATTATCAGCACCAGTAAGGGTTTCGTCAGCGACCGAGAAGCTCGTCAGCAGAATATCGGTGGCGAAGTTCTTTGCGAAGTTTGCTAGTACGTTGGGAACGTTAGTTTTGAGGGTTGATCGTTAGCAATTTCTAGATAGAGATGACGGTCAACTGACAAGTATTGTTGTTTTTGAATTGTTGCTCAGATCAAAGTGAAGTAGCCAAGCGATGTCACGACTCGGAAAGAAACCTGTAGCAGTCCTGGATGGTGTCAAAGTCAATGTTGACAACTATCTGATCACTGTAGAAGGTCCCAAAGGGAAGCTCGAATTTCAACATCGCCCCGAGGTGAACGTGGCAGTAGATGATGATGGAAAGAGCGTGACGGTCTCACGTGACACCGAAGAGAGGACTGCTAGAGAGTTGCATGGGCTGACGCGTGCTGTGATCAGCAACATGATATTCGGCGTCAAGGAAGGTTACGAAAAGCGGCTGGAAGTCGTGGGGGTCGGATACCTGTGCGCGATCCAGGGCAAAGAACTTCAGTTGAGAGTCGGCTTTGCCAACGAACTGAAGAAGCAGATTCCAGACGGGTTGGATGTAAGTTGCCCAGACCAGACGCATGTGGTCGTTCGCGGTTGCGACAAGCAAAAAGTCGGTCAATTTGCTGCCGAGGTTCGATCACTACGTAAGCCTGAACCCTACAAGGGTAAAGGGATCCGTTATCAGGGCGAGCAAATCAAGTTGAAGGCAGGCAAGTCCGCGACCTAATAGTCCTTCGACCTAGAATCACTGTAATCAACATACGTTTGTCGGGTGTGCTGTGAAACTCAAGAAAATTATCAATAACCAGAGGATGCGACGCGGCTTCCGCGTTCGCAATAAAGTATCCGGCGACAGTCAGCGTCCGCGTTTGTGCGTGAACAGAACTTTGCGGCACTTTTCGTGCCAGCTGATTGACGACAGCTGCGGGAGAACGCTGGCTTGGGCGTCGACTATGGAGTCTGGCGACCAAAACGGTAGCAATTGCGAAGCCGCTGAGAAGATTGGCAAATTGATTGCCGAACGCGCAACGGCAGCTGGGATTAAGACGGTCTGCTTAGATCGTGGTGCTTGTCGGTACCACGGGCGACTTGCAGCGTTTGCCAATGCTGCTCGCGAGGCAGGGCTCGAATTCTGAGTGGGCAGGATCAACGAATACTTTCGTATCAATTCATGAGATCGTAAGAACGGGAGCCTATTTGTGGCGAATGTGAACGAACAAAGTGCCGACGGCTCGATTGAACGAGTACTGAAGATCAAGCGTTGTGCGGCTGTTGTGAAGGGCGGCCGTCGATTCAGCTTTGCGGCATTGGTTGTCGTCGGCGATGGCAAAGGCCGTGTCGGCTACGGCTATGGCAAAGCCAACGAAGTTCCGCCAAGTGTCCAGAAGGCTCAGAAGCAAGCCAACCGTGATGTGGTCGATGTGCCAATTGTAGACGGCTCCATTCCCCATCGCGTTATCGGGCATTATGGTGCGGCCAAGGTGATTCTGATTCCAGCCAGTCCCGGTACAGGTATCATCGCTGGCCCGGCGGTTCGCGCCGTCTGCGAGGCGGCTGGTATCAAAGACATTCTTACCAAGAGCTTCAGCTCGAACAATCCATCCGTATTAGTCAAGGCAACATTCGCGGCGCTCAAACAATTGCGAACTCGCGATGATATTGAGCTGCTGCGTGGGGTATCACTGTAATGAGAATTGATCACGTCAATCGAGGCATCACCAAGAATCGGCGGCCGCGCCGTTTGGGACGTGGTACGGCATCCGGCCAGGGCAAGACGTCCGGTCGAGGGCAGGATGGCCAGCGTTCACGTCGTGGAGCTTCGCGTCATCCCGCAAAGGTCGGCGAAGACCTGCCAATGATGCGTCGTATCCCCAAAAGAGGCTTCTTCAATCGCTATGCTCAGACCGTCATCGCCTTGAACGTCGGCGATTTGGCTGCGGCCTTTGAGGCTGGGGCGGAAATCACGCCGAGCGTGTTGTGCGAAAAGGGGCTTGTCAAGAAGCGATTTGACGAGATCAAGATCCTTGGCGATGGCGTTTTGGATAAGCCGCTCAAAATCTCGGCTCATCGTTTCAGCAACTCAGCCAAAGAGAAGATTACGGCGTCAGGTGGAAGCGTCACCGAATTGCAGGCCAAGCGAACACCTAAGCAGCGCGTCGCTGACCTAGCGAAGAAGTAGAAGACCTGAGGGTTCGAGGACGCAGAGGAGTCGATCGGATGTGGGAAAAGCTTAGGGTAATCTTCACGATTCCAGAATTGCGTCAAAAGATTTTGCTGACGCTGGCGCTGCTGGGTGTGTACCGCATCGGTTATCAAATTCGTTTGCCGATGGTGAATGCTGGCAGCGGTGATGGGCAACTGAACTCTTTCCTAGATCGATTCTCCGTGCTGGCTGCGACCGATTTGCGGAGCGTCACGATTTTCGGGATGGGCATCATGCCCTACATATCTGCCTCGATCGTATTTCAGCTGCTGGGTAGTGTTTGGAAGCCCATCGAGCAATTGCGCAAAGAAGGTCAAACCGGCATGCGCAAGATCAACGAATACACGCGTTACCTGACAGTGTTGCTGTGTATCATTCAGGGGTGGGTCTATTTGAAGTTTGTGGTGATGGGCGATCCAACTCGCTTGGCACCGCAGTTTTGCTACCCAGGCACTTCAGAGTTGCATTTTGGCTGGCAGATCACCGCCATCATGATCATGACTTGCGGAACAGTTTTCCTGATGTGGCTTGGAGAGCAAATTGACGAATACGGAATCGGCAACGGTATCAGCCTGCTGATTATGGCTGGTATTCTCGCTCAGATGCCTGCTGCATTGCTGGACTTGAAGAATAATATGACCACAGAGTTGAGCGGT
Organism: Planctomycetales bacterium; assembly: GCA_020426625.1. Lineage (GTDB taxonomy): Bacteria > Planctomycetota > Planctomycetia > Pirellulales > Pirellulaceae > Aureliella. The sequence goes on along the minus strand of JAGQPR010000486.1, from coordinate 1,525 downwards.
TCCTCTGGCGAAATCGGGCCGGACAAATTGATTGTTCTTGCCGCTCTTTTCGTTGCCGTGGTTTTTGGTGTGGTATTTATCACGCTCGGTCAAAGGCGAATTCAGACGCAAAGCGCCAAGCACGTGCGCGGGCGACGCGTCTACGGCGGCACGAAACAGTATCTACCGCTGCGAATTAATCAGGCTGGCGTGATGCCGATCATTTTTGCCAGCAGCTTGTTGATGTTGCCTGGAATTCTGTTCTCAGCCATTTCGACTTGGCTGATTGATCCGGAAAGTACCATCAAGACAGCCCTGTCCGAGTTCTTCGGCATGCTTGGAAGCGGATTTACGAGTCAACAATCGCTGACTTTCATCCTGATGTACATCGCGATGATATTTTTCTTCTGCTACTTCTGGACTTCGATCACATTCAATCCCAAGGAAATGTCGGAAAACCTCAAGGACCATGGAACGTTCATTCCTGGCTACCGTCCAGGTAGAAGGACAGCCGACTATCTTGAGAAAGTTATGATTCGCATCACGTACGTGGGCGCTGCTTTCTTGGCATTGGTAGCGATCGTACCAACGTTGATTAGTACACAGCTAGGAGTATCCTACGCTGTGGCGTCTTTCTACGGTGGTACTGGTTTGTTGATTGCGGTAAGCGTAGCCTTTGACTTGATACAGAAAATAGACAACCATTTGTTGATGAGGAATTACAAGGGGCTTCTCGAGTCCTAGCCTGGACGAAGTCGGAAGATGGGCGGGCTGGCTGGCTATGAGCGCCAGGCAGACGCAGCGGTAGAGCACTGGTTGGCAGCTCGGCGGGACCGATGAGTCATGCGTATCGTCTTTATCGGGCCTCCGGGCGCAGGGAAGGGGACGCAGTGCAAACGGTTAGTTGGCCGACTGGGAATCCCGCAGCTTTCTACTGGTGACATGCTGCGAGATGTAATGCGTCAGGATTCTGCCCTGGGGCGATGGGTTGCTCGAAATCTCAACGCGGGCAATCTGGCTCCGGATCATTTGACGATGCGTATCGTGGTTCAACGACTTCGGTGCGACGATTGTCGCCAAGGTTGTTTGTTTGATGGCTTTCCTCGCACCGTGGCGCAGGCGGAGTTGATCGACGAATACTTGGCTAGAACTTCCGAGAAAATTGATCGTGTTATTGAGTTGAAAGCGGAAACGCCTATCTTGATCGCACGGCTACTTTCGAGAGCGAAACTGGAATCGCGAGAAGACGACAATTTGGATGCGATTGAACGACGGCTCAAGCTGTTTTGGGAACAGACTACGCCGGTGCTTGAGTACTACAGAAGGCGGAATTTGGTGGCGGCCATCAACGGCATGGCGAAGCCAGACGAAGTCTTTAGGAATATTTTGACGGCTTTGTCGGCATAGAACGAGGTTTCCTCAATAAGGTCGGAAGAACATTGCTTTACATGGCGGCTTTACGCCTTGTCGATTTCGCCTTTATTGCACTACAATGCTCGATTCGCGGTCAGCTGCCGGAATTGCAGGAGATCCCCCAGGAAGCAGG
>JAGQPR010000485.1 GCA_020426625.1 Planctomycetales bacterium | reverse complement strand
TACATCCCGCAAAGCCCCAAAGTAAAGTTCCTGGGTACCGTTCACCCCTTCGGCGAATACTTACAAACCTAGATCGCTAACTTCAGGTGGGTTAGTGACTTTGCTGCGGCACAATAGCAACGGAGTCCTCGGCATCGAATTGCAATACGATGCTTCTGTGTTCCCCTGCCTTGAGTTCGATAGCTACTGAACCGTGAAATTGGTTCGGTGCTTCAGTCGTAATGCTCAGGCGATAGGTTCCAGGTCCTAAGCCCGGAATGTGCGTATTCGCTAGCAGTGTCGCATTCGCGAGATCCTCTTTTAATTCGGCGGGAGTTGTCTCAGCCCGTTCAGAATGGTTTGCGTTGGTATTGGGGCCGAAGCTCCCTATCCAGTGAGTCAAATTGAAGGGAAGCTCTTGGGAAATGGACAACTGGGCGTTGGGAATGCATTGTCCGGCAGGATCGCGCACGACCACATCCAGGCTACCGATGGTATCGGTGTCTATCTCGACCTGTTCATCGCCCTCTGCGGACAGGGGCAGCACAGTGACAAAGCCCGCTTGCCAGGCATCAACGACGATCCAACCTGGACCGGACTGAATGTCGTCGAATACCATGTGCTGGGATGCCGCGACCGCATTGCCATCATCATCAACTACCATGCGCGTGTGTTGGCCTTCATAGACCCAGCATGCTTGATCGCCCTGGGGCACAATCACTGCGATTTGTGGAGAAAAATTACCATCCCAGCGGACCGAAAGATCGCGTGCGTCTGCGCGTCGCTGGACAACTCGCTCGATGTGCGTGTGTTGATTGGCTGCGACTTGCACCGGCGTATAGTAGAAGCGACGATACTCCGGAGGAATCACCAACCCTCCGGAAATGTACGTGCGTGACTTTGCGGTTCCATGATGCTCGATGACGGCCGTTGCATCTCCCGCGCGAACTTTGATCCCGGCTGGTGTTACGTCTGGGAAAGCATGAACATTCGAAAGGACTTGGCTACTGCCCATCCAGTCCGCTTGCTCCACTGAAAACACATCCACTAATGTTTGGCCTCGAACCAAATTGCCATCCGGATATCGCAAAGAAGCACTGACCGTCCCCCAACCAACTGGGCTAGCGAGCACTAGGTTTCCAGCATCGGTAGTTTCGTCGGCTATCACATGGATCGAAACTGGAGCTTTTATAAACACACCAAGTTCCGGTGGAATCCAACAGGAGACTTGGCCTGCAATGACCTGAGTGAAATCGAATCGACCATGCTCGTCGGTGACAGTTGTCTGCGTTGCACCAGCTGAATAGACATTGACAGGAACGCCTGTGGCTGGCGTTTGCCCATCCGATTGAACGAGTTGCCCTTCAAGTTGGCCGTAATGCAACTTGGGAAGCCGCATCACCGCCAACGCACGATAGGGTTCCGTATCAGGAACCTTCACTTCAGCTTGGATTTCCTGGTGGCCGTCCTCTTCAATTCTAGCAGTGACTCGGTATTCACCGGGTTCGAGCTGAGCGTAGACGCGGCCCGCCTCACTGGCGGACATGCGCTCCCAGACAATGTTCTTGTTCCGCGTTATCGAATAAACGGTAATAACTAACTGTTGCATCGGATCGGGCTTTGACTCGTGAAAAATGCGGACCAACATCCGCCCACGATTATCAAACTGTCGTATCAACAGTGGTTCGCCCACTCGTAATCGCTCAACTTCGCAAGTCCAACGGCGACCGGCACCTGAATTTACCTCTTCCTCGGCATGCACGACAGCTCGGTATGTGTCGTAACCAGGTAGGACGAGTGTGAAATTGCCACCGTCGTCTGTCTCTGAATGAACCTCAGTCGCATTGCGTGGCAGGCGCGACTGACCATCAAGCGTTGAAAGCTTAAAAGTCAATTTGACCTTTCCCATCGGTTGGTCATCCACAGACAGTGCCTGACCTCTGACCGACAATTCCTCTCGACGGAACATGGTCACCTGCAAATCTGAGCTTGTCGCATCTTGCCAACTGACAATCCGTTCATCTGACATTAGGTCACGACGCCACAACGACAGCCGCATATTATCGCCTCCGTGGGGTTGCGGCAGTTGCAACTCAAATTTTCCTTCCGCATCGGTATAGCAATTCGAGTTCACCCGCACTTGTGGCAGCGGACGACCGCCGCGGTCGGTTACAACGCCTCGGACGGGATATGTCTGTGGCAACCGCACGACCATGGGAGTGTTGGACAAGTAATCATTATGGGAGTAAGTCAATAAGCCGCGTCGGTAGTCCGGAGACTGTGCGATCAATTGGTAGTCACATTCGTCGGGAACTCCAGTAAAGTGGAAGCTTCCGTTTTCGTTGGCTAGAACGGTTTCCCATGTTACCGACGCATCGTGCGCAAATGATGCTCCTGGTGCACTTGAATAGCGGAGCTCGACTTTGGCATTCGGGACGGATTCACCGTCATGCGATTGCACGTGACCCGCGAGCGAAATCGTCTTGCCGGAAGATTCCAAGTCTGTCTCGATGTCCAGCTTAATCTTTGCAGCCTGCACTGCGCCGATCCAAACTGCGGAAATCTCGTCCAAAGTTCCCTCGTCAAAAGAATGATCGATGTGTTGGTGCAACGTGGCAATCAATTCGTAGGTACCAGGGGTTCGGGGGATGGCTGCTTGGAATCCAAGTCCAGCGCCAATTTGAAGCGTTTGCTCGATCATCTGCCCGGGGGCTAATCGGCGAAATTCTTCCGCTGGGGCGGCTGTGGGTGGTCGCTCCCTCAAGGAGAAAAGGGATTCAACTGGAAGGCGTTGTCCTGACTCGACGTGAACAAACTGAAACTGAAAGACATCAGCCCTTCTGGCATCGGGCCAGTGGACGATGCGATCGGTTGTTCCAACATTCTGGAGTCTCAGATTTAGCGCGAGAGCACTTCGTTGTTTGGGCCTGTCAACTGGATGTACGAAACCTCCTACTTGTAATCCCTGCCAGGCGCCACCGAACCTGCCGCCGAATCCCTGCCCGCCTCCTTGGGCACCGTCGATGATTTGTGGCAACTGCCGAACTTCGACTTCATACAACAGCGGTTCCTCCGCCTGCCCAACAGTGCTCGGTCCGAAAACGAATAGCATGAATAGCTGTAAGCAGAATCGAGATAGCAAAGAAGGCTGCATTCCACGCTCCTGAGGAGGGCTCACGCTCCAATCTCTTAAGTCTACCAAGCTCTGTAATGTTCTGTAATTCGTACGCTACCGTAGACAACGCTATTCTATTGGCGCTAAGACGGTGGAAATGAGCCGTGTTGTCCGCCAAGCAACTCGTATCCGGCAGAATTCCAAACTCGTCTGGATTGACTATCGGAAACTGCATCTTTTTGCCGCTCCACGCAGCTTAATACCGCCCAACGAATCCGCAATGTATCAACGAGAGTTGTTGTTGATCGCCGCCCACGACTTCATTCGAAGGTGACCAGCGACGCTCAGCCAAGAATGAGTCGGCACAAAGTGAAAGTACCCCGCTAAAGACTTCCAGCGGAATGGCACTTCCAAGCGGACCCAGGCCGCCCGACATTCCCCCCGGTGACAACGCGGGCCAATCGTTCGGGTTTTGGGAATTACCAACTGACAAGCGTCCTGTGCCGTCATAAAGATACTCGGACGCTTCAGGCCCAAACGCGTAGACGCAGTCAAGATCGAGATTCGGTGATCGCAAATTTGGCAGACTCTGAGCGTCTTGCACCTGAGTGCTGTTCAGCTGCGACGTCGCGTCCAATGGGCAATGAATTGAGCAAAGAACTTGAGCAGCAGGAATTCCACTGTCACCAGACTTCGCACTCACCCTTCTCGTGCATCAGTCCTCCCAGTTTACCTAGCTCAACAAAGGGGTTCATCGGAAACGTATGACGGCTTCAAATCGAACAGAAGACCGAAGTGACCGAGGGTCCGCTGGGCACAACCACTCAGGTAGGAGGGTTGATTTCGCCTGACGCGGAGTGGTGTTCACCGAGAACGTACAAGGGAACGGTCAAGCGCGCTTCTGCCAGTGCTGTTTCAGGGCGTAGTCTGAAATGCCCTGCGCGATTTCCTCCTCGGTGATACCGTAGCTTCGCAGCAAGCGGTGCATGGTGACGCCTATGCGGACCGGCTGCCCGAATCGCTGAGCGGCAGGCGAAACGTGAATCTGTTTGAGGCCCTGTCGTTCTTCATGACGGCCACTGACCGCCGATTCGTCAGTCACGTCGTCCACATCGCCGGGCTCGAATTCGTCGAACGGGATGCGTTTGAGTGTTCGGATCTCAATCGCGGGTTGTTCAGCGCAAGCTGATTCGTTCCAATCTCGTGCAGAAGATTCGCATTGTCCCCAATCGAATGTCAGCTGCCGCGCACGCAGGCCTGTCGCAATGGGTGAAATAACGATCGGAGCGCTAGTAGTTTCCGCAATCATATCAGTCAGGCCGTAAGCCACCCTCCATCATGAAAACAACTCGAAAGCAAGTGAGCGCAAGTTGGATGAAACCTGCTTGATCTCTCCACGCACCAGTTTCGAGAGGCTGCTGACACGTTCGGTCAACGCTCGACGTTCGAATCCAAAAAGTTTCCATGTGGCGTGCTCGCTCCTCCTCAAGCGGCCCAAACCAGAGTCGTAGCCAAAACTCTTTGTTGGGAGGAAGAAGGCCATTACAGAGGTGACCGCCCTCGCGGCTGCGCATCCTGGGAATACATCTAGCCACGGGTAGGCAGGATGCGGACTGCGCTTTCAAATACGAGCTTGCTTTTGCGTAATCCCATTAAACCGACGAGTTTCTCCTTATGCCCAAATTAGCCGCATTCCCAAAGGCCTACATGCAAGCACTCTGCAAAGACGGAACCATGGCAGTTTCGCAGTGGATCGCTTTAGCCAGCACCTTGGGCGTACAAGGGCTCGAATGGTATGCCGGTTTCTTGGAAATGCAGGACCGAGCCAATTGGCCACTATTCCGAAATCAGGTCGAAGACCGTGGCATGGTAATTCCCATGGTCTGCTGTTCCCCAGATTTCACCCATCCGGACCAGAGTTTTCGCGAACAGGAGATCGCCAAACAAAAAGGCTGGATTGATATGACTCACGCGCTCGGCGGAAGCTACTGTCGAGTGCTCAGCGGCCAACGTCGCCCGGTTTTGACAATCGACGAGGGCATACAGTTGGCCGCAGAAGCGATTCAAGAATGCTTGCCTTACGCGGCGGAGCGAGGCGTTACCTTGATAATCGAGAACCATTACAAGGATGACTTTTGGGAATACCCGGAGTTCGCGCAGAAAATGGATGTGTTCTGCAAGCTGATCGCGAAGATTGATCACCCAAACTTCGGCGTTAACTACGATCCCAGTAATACATATTTGGCTGGTGAAGATCCGCTCGAGTTATTGAAACGTGTTTCGCATCGCGTCGTCACCATGCATGCGAGCGATCGTTTCTTGATAGAGGGGACCATCGACGATTTGCGCCGAGAGGAGGGTGGATCCACCGGCTACGCCAAGCGGCTGAGTCATGGTGAGATTGGCAAGGGGCTAAACGACTACGATGCCATTTTTGCTGAACTGAAGCGAGTGGGTTTTGATGGCTGGGTCAGTATCGAGGATGGCATGGAAGGCATAGAGCAGCTTGGCCGTAGCGTCGCTTTCTTGAAACAGAAGCTGGCACAGTATTGGCCAGCGGAAACGGCTTCCAGCTTGACAAACGGCTTGAGAAACCCAACCATATAGGGAAATAGAGCGAAAAGAAACTCACGACCTCTTCCCCTATCTTGCGGG
>JAGQPR010000484.1 GCA_020426625.1 Planctomycetales bacterium | reverse complement strand
ATCGCGACGTTGACCTGAAGAAGAACGACTTGGCCATCGCTGAAGTCTTCAAGACTTTCAGCGATGAGTCCGAGTAACGCGTCCCACTCTCCCACGCTGGAGAGTTGCGAGCGGACAAACGCGAAGCGGGTCGCATCTTACTCTCTCCCTCGGGAGAGCGCGAGTGCGGAGAGGGCAAAGAATCACCGAACTTTTTTCCCCAGGTTCAAAGCTAGGGCAACCTTGCGGAGCTTTTGCAGGTCAGCAGTCCCCCCCAAATCGTTAACGTGAGACTGGCTATGGAGTGCATGCAAATGCTATTCAGGCGGTGGCAATTCGTTGATTGAGTGCAACGTCAGGCCCCGTTCATCCACCAATAACTCGGTGACGACGACGCCCAGTATATTCTCGACCTCATCGTCGTCAGGAAGTAAGGTGATGAGCGCGTCGACAAACGTTTCCGACATCTCGCTGTCCTCGGAATCATCGAAGACTTCCTCATCGGCTGCAAATTGTGTACTCATCATCAACAATGCATCGCGTGCCGTCTTGAATACACGATTGCCGTCGGAAACTTCGATGGTCGTCACCGGACGAAATTCAGTGAGTCGACCGGCTTGTTCGAACAACTCACTGTTCCTGAATGCCGCTGTGCCCCGCGGTGGATTATTGATTTTGACCAACACGGTTTCCAGCATTTCCTCGCCAACGGCAAAGACCAATTGCCCTCGTCCGATAACAATTCCTCCTTGGATCAATCCGTTATTCAATCGAAAACCGGTAAACCCCTGCTCGTCGGTGGGTTCCATGTTCATCATGGGAGCAAAGCCACCGAGAATCCGCATGAGATCTTTCCATAGAGCCTCATCCTTGAGCTGCCACACCAGGGCGGTGGGCTCTTGCACTGCGGATTCGTCATCGATTAATTCCACATCTAGATTGGTCAAATCCAATGGCAACTGGATCGAGTAAGCCGTTTGGCCGAGCGAAGCAAGTATTTCTTCAATCGTGTGTTTGGTGACCGCCCGCGTTTGATCCTCTGCCATTTGAAAGCCGGGAGCCGCCTCAGGGAAAGCCGCCAGAATCTCTTGATGGATAGTGCGGTAGGCGTTGGCCAGATCGAAGTTGAACTGGCTATAGCTGACGACCGACGCAGGTATCCACGCAGGAGGTGCGATCGGTGCTTGATTCTGCCCAAGAATCTTGGGAATACCGGACCTGGGCTCAGGCCAGTCGACGGTGACGAAAGTTCGCATGATCTGTTCACCCAAGGTGATTCGCATGACCATCGACCTGATACTATCGACATCAAACAGCTGCAAGGCTTTGTTTACTTCAGGTATTTCCTCCTCTGGGACGAACTCACGCGACCACTCGACTAGTTGGCCGATATCACCTGCCACTTCGAAGAACAAATCTTCGTCCTGGCCAAGAGCCGATTCACCGCCAGCAATTCGCGCCATCTGCGCAAATCGTCCAGACATCGTAGCTACCGGTTGTAGCAAATCGACCAGGATATCACTGAGCCACTGCGTATGGTCGTCGACGGACTCCGGTTCGCAAGCACTGTTGCCGGTTACGGCAATCAATCTACCCTCCTGCTGGACAAGCAACCAATTCTGGTAATTCAATTCGAACTGAGCTTCCTCGTCGTCGTCTTCGAATATGTACTCGTAGGTTGGCCATTGGATGTTCAATGCCCTCGCGCCTCCCACTTCGACTTCAATAACTTGAATCTCTGACTCATCATCAGCATTTTCATCAAGCCAGAGTTCCAAGGCGTCCCACAGCCGCTGACTCATTTCGGGGCCCGGATTCAGCCAAATGGCGACACATGAGGAATCCGGAGCCGACTGATCGGCTGCAAGCAGCGCGACCCCGCTTTCACCAGCAAAGATAGCAGGTAATTCCGTCAGCTCGATTTCGTATTGGTCGAGTTTGTCGTTTAAATCTTCTGCATATTGGCTGAGAAATGTTCGAATTGCTTCAGCCAGCGTTTCGGTTCGTTCGCTGGAAAAAAGTACGGCTCCAAACTTTGTTTCTTCACGGAAGCGCGTAATCAGCTGCTCGTTTCCCAACACGCGCGCCGCCCCCAGCGTCGTATCCGGCAGACTATCCCATAATGAATTCGGCGGGTCCGCCCAGCAGACGGCTGTTGCGATTGAAAGGCAAACCGCGAGCGAGTGCCTCAGTACGGCTAGCAGAGTTCGTATGCGATCCATGATGTCAGGACTCACTTGAAAACGGATATTCGGTATCGCGCTCATGATACCCGACGACGGAGACCGCGATGCAGCAGAACGCTGCCAGCACTATGGATTTTCGCTACGAAAGGGCGGCGGCAGATATTTTATTCCATTCTGAGGCTGCGATTCGTCAAAAAGATAGGCATCCCGATGCCTCAAGAACTCTATCAGGTCGGCGCTGGGAATTCCAAAAGCTAGACCGTCAAACATCGCATAGCCTGAGCAAACGACCCCAACCACCTCGCCGCGGAGATTCAATAGCGGCCCGCCACTGTTGCCGGGATTCACAGCTGCATCGGTTTGAATGAACCGTAAGTGACTCAAGGTTCGCGTCACCGAACTGACGATGCCTTGCGTAATCGAGCGTTCCAAGCCTAGCGGATTTCCTATCGCAAATACCATCTCACCCGATTTGGCGTCCGACTGGGAGATCACGACATGCGGCAAGTCCAGCCCTTCCAATTCCGCTGCGTCGATTTGTAATAAAGCCAGGTCGCGCAGCGGATTGATCGCCAGTATTTTGACTTTCTTTAGAGACTTGCGTTCGTATCCAGATCGAGTTTTCTGAAAGGCCGTGACGGTTATCTCAAGTGTTTCTTCGATGACGTGATAATTGGTGATAAAGTGGCCGCGGTCGCTGATCAAAAAGCCGCTGCCCATACCTATGGGCGTAGTCACAGTCACCACGGCGTCGCCAAAAGTGTCAACCAATTTGGCAACTGTTGAGGGTTTGAGTTTTCCGGTGGAAAAAATGTCGTGTTGATTTTCTTTCGCGGCCGTCAGTGCAGCCTGGTCTGTGGCGGAACTAACGTCAACTACCTGGCTACCTGGAATCGAGATAATTTCACTTCCTAGATCCAGCACAATTCCGTTATCGTTGCGACGCAACATCGGAGCTGTCAACTCAGCGCCACTTGATAGACGGACAGTTACGACTTCATCATCTGCAATGGCTCTTACTGCACAGTTACTTGACAACAGCAACATGCATCCAACATGGAAAAACAAAACATGCTCTCTCACGGTTCACTCCCAAGATAGATCAGCAGCCGGTCGTGGCAAAGCAAAGCCAGATCGGGGTTCGGGTCTCCGTCGAAATTCAACGCGCACGCTGATCTTGGTTCTGTCTCCATCAAGTCTTCGTCGTAGTCTCCGTAGGGATAGGACCTGTCCTCAAAGACAGGCCAGGCCGCCAGGGACTCAAGCTTGCCTTCCGTCAGCTTCATGGCATTCAAGCGGTGCTCGGCATCATCGCACAGCAGGAGATCTTCTCTTCCGTCCAGGTCGATATCCGCAACCAAGAACCGATGGCAGCGGGATTTGCGAATGCCCGCTGATCGATTGGATCGTTCATCCAAGACCTCTACTTGTTGCAGGACATCAGAGCGACCATCCGCCACGTGGACTAGACGATCGTATCCAATTAGCATCAAACCCAAATAGTGGTCCCGTACGAGCCCAGCAGCCTCGATGACTTTGATGCGTTCGCCAGACTGCGCGACGCCAGCTGAGTCTGCTTGCAGGCGGTGAACGTACGCTGCACCCTTTTCCAACGCCCATCCATCGGTGAGCGATTCTGCCACAAAATCTACCAACGCTCGGCCGTCGGCCAACATCAGTTGATCGATCGGCTGCAGGTCGTCATCCAACCATTGCAAGACACCATCGGCAAAACGAGCCAAATGCAATTCCTCTCCCACGGGCAGCAAACGATATTCATTGATCTCAGCTCGTTGCAAATGAGTTGGTTGGGCGACTATTGCTTTTTTGCCATCAGTCGCTGTAGCCAGCTTCAATCCTCGCGCTCGCCGGTCCTTCACCAGCAAGCGGTCACCGCCAATCCACAAGACTTCCTCCACCGTGGAGCCAAGCCCTGGAAAAAGCGTTGCAACCGGTTGTGCGTCATGTGGCTCCCAGCGATAAAGAACGACATCTGCACCAGCATACTTGGCCCACCAGGTGGTCTTGCCTGTCGTGGCGAGCGATACAATTTCACCATTAGCTTCAGAATCATCCTCAGGACGCCAAGTCTTGGGATACGTCAAACGGGCTCCATCCCATTCGCTGCGGTAGAGATCAGGGCTATCCTTGACCCACAAAATAAGTGTATTCGCATCAGCCAGAGGCGCGGCCATGGCTTTCACGTTGCCAACGGCAGGAAACAAGTTCGAAGCCTGCCAGCCTTCATCCGCCAAACTGAAAGTCGCCAGGCGAGGATGAGCCGGATCAGCAGCCACCAGTACATTTTCATCCCCCAGCTGCATGCCGCACCATGCTAGGTCCCGACTACCTTCCAGTGGCAGCGGCCGCAGCTTGCCCATTGGTCGCGCATCGCTTTGCATATAGTCAAATCGACGTACCATGCTTTGAGCAGTGCTGTCGAGCGCAATTACAGGTGCTTTAGGGTGCCCTTTCAACACTCTGGCATCTCGCACGGCGCGATCGTACAGGGTTCGCGCTGGCTCGAATTGTCCGCCCGCGCCGCCTCGCAACCAAACCAGCGACTGATCCGATGCCACGCGTTGTTCGATCAAGTCCAAATGTCCGTCGCCATCCAGGTCAGCGAGCCACCAATCGATAAAGCTATGTGTGTCCCGGGGTTCAATCCAGCTGGCCTTTGCAGATTCGCCAAGCGGCAAGCGCTGTATTCCGTTATCAAATGGAATCAGTAGCTGGGCGGTATCGACCTGGTCGGCGACCAAAATCATTTGGTTGTGGCTTGAAATCGTTCCTTCGACCAAATCCACTCGACGCTTCTGCTGCCAATCGCCCGCGGAATCCAGTTGGTAGAATAGCATGCGATTCGGCGTAGACACCAAGATTGCCAAGGCCAAATTCTCTGTGCCTTCCTGCGTCGTAACCGGTACTGGCATGACGTCTGCAGGAAGTTGCTCCAACTGGATTTCCGTGTGCTTCACATTTCTAGCCAGCGGCAGCACATTTGGACCGAGCTCTTCATCTTCCTCTGTCTCCGTTTCATCGGTTTTTGGATCATCCCGGTGAAAAGCGTAAATGTCCAGACGCGAGTATCTTGAATTGACAACGATCAGTTCGTCGCGCCCGTCACCGTCTAGGTCAGCAGTCCTTAGGATGCTGGGGCGACCATCGACCTCGATCACGCGCATGGCTTCCCAACCGCTAAAACCAGTGCTATCGGCCCATGCCATCCCGGGCAGAATCGTCGCTAGCATCAAAATTGAAAAAGAACGCATATCGTTATATCGATCTATTATTCAGGGGCGAAAAAGGACCGTTTCTCACCGCACGCCACCGCTGGGGTAAACCTAACCAGACCTCCCTCCGCAAGTTGCATCGCTTTCATGCAACCTGCGGAAGAGAGGGGGGGACTCCTTCGCAGACGAGTGTCACAAATCGTAATTCCCATACCACATCAGCCTCTAGCCGCGCTAGTGTGCTGTTCCGTCAAAAACCGCGTGCTAGTGTCACAAATCGTAATTCCGATGCCACATCAGCCGCAACGCGCTAGCGTGCGGTTCCTCAAAAACCGCGTGCTAGCTAGCGCACAGC
>JAGQPR010000483.1 GCA_020426625.1 Planctomycetales bacterium | reverse complement strand
CAAATAATTATCCATTGCCAGACATTGACTTTACTGTTGATCGCCGTTGCTTGCAGCTCGCTAGCACTGGCCGAAGATTGGCCACAGTGGCGTGGCCCGCAGGGGACGGGCGTTTCTACAGAAGTTTCGCTCGCTACGAAATGGTCCAAGGAGAGTGACAACATTGTGTGGCGTACGCCGTTGCCTGGGCCAGGCGGAGCAACACCTGTTATCTGGGGAGAGCGATTGTTTGTTAGCTCTGCCGATGGTGACCATTTGGTACTGATTTGCTTGAACTCGAAAACTGGCAATCAACTTTGGCGAGCTCACGTTGCCGATGGCAATCAACTGGCGCGTGCGGGTGAAGGCAACTCAGCGTCGGCTTCACCGTCAACCGATGGTAAACATGTTTGGGCTTTCTTCGGTGTCGGCCAGGATTTTTCCAGCGGGGTTCTCGCTTGCTATGACTTCGAAGGAAATGAGATCTGGAAGTTTGATGTCGCAGACCGCTTCGGCAGAATCGATATTCAGTTTGGCATGACAAGTACCCCTGTACTGCACGGCGATCACCTTTACCTGCAACTGATCCACGGTGCCATGAAACGCGGTGACGACTCGCGAACCGGAAAAATCATCAAACTGGACAAACTGACTGGCGAAACCGTTTGGGCAGTAGATCGTGTAACCGACGCGGAGTTCGAGTGCAAACACTCTTACGCCTCGCCATTTCTCTACGATGATGGACACCAGCAATTCCTGGTTGCCCATGGTGCAAATTGCACAACCGGGCATGACTTGAAGACTGGACAGGAGCTGTGGCGATTCAGCGGACTGAATGGACCAACGGAACTGAATCCTCGGGATTACGATTTCACGTTTCGATTTGTGGCTTCGCCCGGAATGGCAAAAGGAGCGATCGTAATTCCCACTTGCAAGCGTGGGCCGACCGTGACGATCAACGTGAATAGTGCCCTGCATGGCGAAGTGGATTCAACGTCCGCTGCCACGCGCTGGAGCCTGCCTGAAACTCCCGACGTTTCGATCCCGCTTATTGTGGGTGATTTGGCATACTTGCTGCACGTCAATGGACGGGTGCAATGCGTGGACATGACTACAGGTGAACAGCTGTATTTCGAGCGCACTCATGACAAGGCAGCTCATCGGGCGAGTCCCGTCTTTGCCGATGGCCATATTTATTATTGTGCGCGAGATGGTGTGTGTACCGTAATCAAAGCTGGCCGCGAATTTGAGATAGTCGCCTACAACTCGTTGGAAGAGCCCATTACGGCTTCGCCAGCCATCGCGGATGGCCTAATTTACATTCGCACCTACGACGCCCTGTACGCTATCAAGAAGTAGCGGATTTCCTGACATTCTCACGAGTGTACGCCTTGACTCTCAAACGTCTCGGCTGACGCGGCTCGCATCGCCCGACTGTAACTGGCAGGGTATGGCTCTTGCAGCAGAGATCCGTCTTGCAGGTATTCGTACATCTCGCCGTAGTGCCTGGTTTCAGTCGGCGAAACACGATGCATTAGATGCCAGGGCTTCAGGTCGCTGGGACTGGCAACCCCGATAGCTCCCAACATTTCGGCAAAGCTCTTTAGTGTTTCACGATGGAAATTGGCAACCCGCACCGCTTTGTTGGCCGGATCCAATCCGGCCATGAGACTCTTGTCCTGGGTGGCAACACCTACCGGACAGTGGTTGCTATTGCACTTCAGCGCTTGGATACAGCCCAAGGCTAGCATCATGCTGCGCGCGGCATAACAAGCGTCCGCACCCAGAGCCAGCACTTTCAACATGCCGAAACCACTCGACACCTTGCCACTGGCAATCAGCTTGATCTCGTTTCGTAACGAGTGCCCGACCAACGCATTGTGAACGAAAATTAGACCTTCGAACAATGGAGAACCGATGTGATTGGAAAACTCCAGCGGCGCAGCCCCGGTACCACCCTCTCCACCGTCAACGGCGATGTAGTCAGGCGTGATGCCTGTCTGCCTCATTGCCTTGCAAACCGCAAGGAATTCGCGTCTCTTGCCAACACACAACTTGAACCCAACCGGCTTGCCTCCACTCAACTCGCGAAGCTTGGCCAAAAATTCTAGTAATCCGATGGGTGACGTGAATTCGCGGTGACCCGGCGGCGACACGACGTCCTTCCCCATTGGAACGTACCGGATTCTGGAGATTTCTGGCGTTACTTTGATTGCAGGTAGGATGCCACCATGGCCCGGCTTGGCTCCCTGAGACAGTTTCAGTTCAATCATTTTTACGTTGGCGAGCGTCGCGTTCTCACGGAAAAGATCTGGACAGAACCTGCCGTTCTCCAGCCGACAACCAAAGTAGCCAGTGCCAATTTGCCAAATCAGGTCTCCGTTGCCTTCTAGATGATAGGGGCTTAAGCCACCCTCGCCCGTATTGTGAGCAAATCCGCCCATTTTGGCGCCTCGGTTCAAGGCCAACACGGCATTCTTGCTGAGCGAGCCAAAGCTCATCGCGGAAATGTTCAGCAGACTGCTCGAATAGGGTTGAGCACAATGCGATCCACCAATGTTGATCCGCATGTCGTCGGCGCTGTGATTGACTGGCACCATCGAATGATTGATCCACTCGTATGCGGTCAAGTAGACATCTTCTTTGGTACCGAATGGAACCGTGTCACGAGCTTTCTTGGCTCGTTGATACACGAGCGATCGCTGGTCCCGATCAAAGGGCACACCCTCAGTATCACTTTCAATAAAGTATTGGTAAATCTCAGGGCGGATAAGCTCCATCAGGTAACGCATCCTCCCGATCAAAGGAAAATTGCGAAGGATGGAATGTTGGGTTTGAAAATAGTCGTACAGCGCCAACGCTACCAATGGCCCCAGCACGACCCAACACCACAGCAACTTGGGTGACAAAAGGGCAGCAACAAACGATGAGGCGACGAGCAGGGCGAGTGCAAACACGAAGATCCGACGCATGGGTTCCCTAACTTTGAACAGTCAACACTGAGATGGCGATCCTTGGCCCTTTTATAGCGTCCAAGCTGCAAAGATACAGCTTGAGTTACAAGTCTAAGTATTGAAGCAACGCTAACATTCAATAGATGGCGCCAGCTTGGCAGCCAGTCGCAAGGCGGCGTACAAACTGGAATTCGAGGCGATGCCTTGCCAGGCGATGTCGTAGGCGGTTCCGTGATCGACACTTGTTCGAATGATGGATAAACCGAGAGTCGTGTTGACCGCTGTGTCGAAGGCAAGGGCCTTCAAGGGAATGTGCCCTTGATCATGGTACATACAGATGAACGCATCGCAAACCTGCCGTTTTGCGGGTAAGAATGCGGTGTCGGGCGGTAGCGGTCCTTCTAGCATAATGCCTTGGTCACGAGCTCGTCGTATGGCAGGTGTGATCGCCAGCTCCTCTTCTCGATTACCGAACAGGCCGTCTTCGCCAGCGTGAGGGTTCAGTCCACAAACTACCAAGTTTGGTTTCCTGCCCAGCAAACGAGTTAGCGCTTCATCGGTAAGCTCGATGGTATCCAGTACGCTCTGTTCGGTAATCAATGGAGGTACGTCGGCGTATCCGACGTGGACGGTCACGAAAGAACATGTAATCTCGGGAGAGTACTGCATCATGCACCAGCGCGTGGCCCCGTCTCGAGCCGCAAAAATCTCCGTGTGTCCTGGAAACAGTATTCCCGCAGCATGAAGTGCAGACTTGTTAATGGGGCCAGTCGTCACTGCAGATACCTTCTTGGCCTGAACCAGACTGATGGCTGATTCGATGGCTTCAAAGCTCAAGCGGCCGCACTCTGCTGAAACTTTGCCAGGTTCAAAGTTGGCCGCGTTTGGAAAATCAATATCGATGAGAGTTGGCTGCTGGCAACCCGATGCCGAGGCATCGACGCCGCGTCCTGGCATGAAACTCTGCAGGTTGGCCACAAGCATAGGTGGCAATTCAATTCCAAGCGATTGGGAACATCGTCGTAGGACCTCCAGATTGCCAACAGCAACCAGTTGGCATGTCGCCTGGATTTCAGGACTGCGCAAGGCGTGGAGCATTAATTCGGGACCGACACCAGCGGGATCTCCCATTGTCAAGGCAATCGTGGGTAATTGCATTACGCGTGCTTTTTGAAACTGTTGTAAATGGGAAAGATCGCGACAAGTCTAAGGGAACTGCGGTACACATCTTTAGCGTCTCCATTGTAGCGATCGCACTCCGCAGGTAACGTTTGACTGGATAGACAGCCAAGGTGTTTATTGGCAGATCTTGAGGTAAAGCCCTCCAAATAGTCACCCCAGCTCACTTACAGGTCAACCAGGCTCACTTGCTAGTCATCCCCGCGACGGCGGGGACCCCGCGTGAGTCGTTCCATCGCAAACGGTGAGCCAATGTTTTCCCAGCAGCTAGGTGCGAAGGGCGTCGACTGTGCAATCCGCTTGTAAAAAACGCTAACTATCCAGAAACTCCAGCTAGTTCGGATTTGGGATGCCAACTGCCGACTGGTCAAGGCAGGCATGTTGTCTATAACTGAGCGGTCGTTAGGACAGTGTCGCAGGTCGATAGACTGCATCTCTTAAGTAGCACGATAAGAAAGACCACCGAGTGAATATGAGTGTTCGCCAAAAGGCAGATCAAGTGGTTTGGACTCGCTTGATCGGTCTGATCTTCATGCACCTTGGCTGCCTTGGCTTACTGTGGGTTTCCTGGAGTGCGACATGCATCGCATTGGCCATTGGCATGTATCTGCTGCGTGCATTCGCTCTTACAGCATTCTATCACCGCTACTTTTCACACCGCGCGTTCAAGACTTCCCGCTGGTTCCAGTTTTGCGGTGCATTGTTGGGGCTGACGGCATTGCAGAAAGGGCCGCTGTGGTGGGCGGCGCACCACCGACACCACCATCGCCAGTCGGACGCATCGCATGATGTCCATTCGCCAATTGCCCACGGATTTCTTTGGGCACATCTGGGGTGGATCGTGTCAAAGTCCAACTCGAACGTTCGACTGGAGCTGATCAAAGATTGGTTGAGATTCCCCGAACTTCGCTGGTTGGAACGCAATTCGATCCTTGTGGCAGCTATCTTTGCCGGGCTCGTGTACGGCGCGGGGGAACTGTTGTCCGTTCTAGCCGCAAACCTAAGCGTAGACGGGCCGTCGCTGGTTGTATGGGTTGTCTTCGTCTCGACGGTAGCTCTCTACCATGCGACTTACTCGGTGAATTCGATCGCGCACTTGTTTGGCCAGAGACGGTTTCCAACGCGCGACAACAGTCGTAACAATTTGTTCGTAGCCCTATTGACACTTGGCGAGGGTTGGCACAACAACCACCATCATTATCAGAGCTCGGCCCGGCAGGGCTTCGTTTGGTGGGAAATTGACATATCCTACTACTGTTTGTTGCTGTTAGCGAAGCTTGGACTTGTTTGGGATGTGCGAACGGTCCCGCAGCACGTCATGCTTTCCGCGCTAACTCCTGTCGTTGAACCACCTGCCAGTGTAACAACCGACCAATCTCATTGAGCCAGCCGCAATCCCCCAGCGATTTTGCTAGTTAGTTAGGCGAGAATGACGTTCATTGCTGGATGGGCAAACTGCTGAGGCACACAAAGAATCTTCGGCAGTGCAGTACCTTTAGGAACTGAGGAAAAATAGCTTGGGTGTTTACTGTGAATGGAATTGATCGTTCAAACGTGGAAATGTTTTGTCGCGGACGGTGGTTTTACTTTCCCGAAATTCTTCCGGCCGCACATCTGATTCCAAACTCTTCCAGCTCAAAACTGTTGTCGCGCTCAGCTGTG
>JAGQPR010000482.1 GCA_020426625.1 Planctomycetales bacterium | reverse complement strand
TACGAATCGCCGAGTCGATGAAAGTCGATGAAAAAACTGGTGGGAAAATAATTAACAGCAAAGGCGATGTTGATGGCAAAGCCTGGGGAATCGCCGCTGACTGGGTTGACTACACTGGGCCGATTGACGGCAAGACTATGGGAATCGCTATTCTTTGCCACCCCAGTACTTTTCATTACCCGAACCGTTGGCATGTGAGGACCTACGGCTTGTTCGCTGCCAACCCGTTTGGTGTCCATCACTTCATCAACCAGCCAGACCCTACCGAGGGTGTCAATTTGCCCTCAGGCGAATCGATGCTGTTTCGATATCGAGTGATCCTCCACACAGGCTCAACCGAGGATGCTGACATAGATACGCGTCACAAAGAGTACTGCAGCACAAAATTTGCAGACCTCAATTGACGTCTGGCCTTGCAATGGCATTTCAGGAGATCGGCAGATGGCTTTTTCGGCGGTCACAATTTGACCGCTGAAAGAACCGCAGCATACTTGCCGTCTCCTATTTTCGTTTCAAGTTGGCCGCTTTGAATTCATCAAAACGCAAATCGCTAGACCAGGGCTTTAATGCCGCAGCGATGCCCCATGAACTCTGGTCCTTTCCAGCGATGTTCTATCTGTCGCTGCTGTTCTTGGCGCTGCTTTCCGCACTAATCGTGCTGTGGATCGACGTGGCTCAAATATTGGACGTCGCGGAAAATAATGCCGCGGACATAGCGACGTCTGCGCTGGATTCAGCAACTGATGGGTCACGAATAGAAACGGAAAGCGAGTTGCTCGAGCACGAAATTGCAACCCAAGGCCGGATTGCCTATCACGGAGGTTTGCTATGTGCAATTCTACTATTGGTGCTTTGGGGCATTTTCATTTTGGAGCAAGTATTCAATGGCTTGCTCGTCAGCGAAGGAACGTCGTATTGGCAGCGTTACCCGCATGGCTGGACTTGCTGCCTGCTGCCGCCGCTTCGGATGTGTATGCGGCACCATACGGATGTTGACCGCGTATGGCTGCCCAAGTGGGGTTGGCAGGTAGCCGATCGTGACCTGCAGCGGCACCTTGAACGTGCGTTCAGCATCCCCATGATTTGGATCGCCCTATTGATCCTGCCGATCTTTGGAATCCAACTCTATTACAAGGGCAGCATTGTAGAATATCCTGCCATGCAGGCGATCATGCATTTCGGCACAGGCATAATCTGGTTTGCTTTCGCGACCGAATTCATCATCATGGTTTCGGTCTCGAATAAGAAATTGGCCTACTGCAAACAGCATTGGCTCGATCTGTTGATCATCTTGCTGCCGATCGTCTACTTTCTTCGCAGTGCCAGACTACTTCGTGCAACCAAGCTAGCCAAGATCGGGAAGTTGCAACAACTTTCGCGAGTGGCGCGAGTCTATCGTCTGCGTGGCGTTGCCATGCGCGCGCTGCGAGCATTAATGCTGTTGGAAGTCGTTCACCGATTGCTGCGAACCAAACCTGAAAAGAGAATCGCAAAACTGGAAGAGCAGTACGAAGAAAAAGAACGTGAGTTGGCAGATTTGCGCGCCGAAATTGAGCAATTGCGGCAGTCGCTCAACGCTCCGCCAGTTACTAATTCGGAGCCGAATCCACCTGGGACTGGCTAGAGATTGCTCCCATCAACTCGGAAAAAAGATGACAAACACCCAAGTTAGATTTCCTCAGTTCCTAACTAAGCTAAGCTATGTTCGATCAATAACTGTCGCCTTACGCTGAGCGAAAGGCAAATCAATGCGTGCCAAATTTCATTTGCCTGCGGTGTCCGAAGGTCTAGCCTGCGCATGCAACCGCTCGTTTCTTTTGAGCAAGTCGCCAGGCAATTCCAATTCCAGTTCCTGCACCATCTGGTGAATGGACTTGTCAGGATCATTCGACCAAAAAATCCCACTGTCCTCAGCGCGCGAATACCGCATGCCAACTCGATCACCGTAATGCTTCGTGAAAATTTGCCCGTCTTGCAGCTTGGGTTGCCACATCAATTGAACGTAATCCAGATCGATTAACTGGACAAACACGTCGTCGCCGCCAGTGATTTGCCGAATGTTGTGACCGGTTGGATCAAGTAGCGATGCATTGTTGCGCCATGTGCTTGTCAGTACATAGTAGTCATTCTGCATTGCCCTAAACGCAGGCTTAATTTGGCCCGGCGATTGAGTTGGCCACAGCACCAACTCGGCTCCTTGCTTGCCGAGTGCTTCCCATCCATCGTCAAAGGAAATGTCAAAACAGATCTGAATCCCAACTTTGCCGAAGTCGCAGTCGAATACTGGAAACTCAGCACCTGGAGTAACGCCACCTTCCAGCACATTCTTGTCATAAGCGGCTACCGGAAAGTATTTTCGATAGGTTCCCACAACATCCCCAGAGCGGTCCAGCAGCACAACGGCATTGGAATAACGATCGTGCTCGCGATCATCAACCAGGTACAACGGGACCGCGATATAACAATTGTGTTCACGCGCTTTTGCACCCATTTTCTCCAGGACGACACCCTCGAAAGGCACCGAAACTTCCGCAGCGGAACCCTTGGCATTTCCATTGACGGCATTTTCGGGAAGTGCGACTATGTCCAAGCCGCAGCCCGGATACTGCAGTTCCGCCCGCTCGGCCATCGTATCGATGAACGCCCCCAACTCCTCGAGCCGTTTGTCCAGGCCGGGATACTCGTGGAACATATTGAACATCAGAGTACCCACCACAACTTTGCGACCGCCCATGTGCTCAACAGCTAGAGGTTCTTTTGAGGCAACCTGCGAGGATCCCACGAGCGGGGAAAGGCACATTGAGGCAAGCAATGCACAGGTGCAAGAAATTGACTTTGAACACATAGCATCTCCAGTTCGGTTAAGGAGCAGACTTCGAATTCGTACTATTGTTCGCCCGGAGTTTTGGCGAAACGAGACCGGTATAACTTATATGGTAGCGTAGTATCCAGTTGCGTGAGCCGTGGGCCGTCAGGCACCTAACGTCCTTCAGCAGATGATTACCCCGTTTGAGCCCGGTAATTTATTGTTTTGCGCGCCTCATTTACCTTCAGATCCTCGGGAGCGGGAACAAAGGTAGGCGACCAAGTCCTGGAATTCGCCAATAGTCATTACTTCGAACAGACCTGTCGGCATCAG
Source organism: Planctomycetales bacterium (assembly GCA_020426625.1). Taxonomy (GTDB): domain Bacteria; phylum Planctomycetota; class Planctomycetia; order Pirellulales; family Pirellulaceae; genus Aureliella. The sequence continues at coordinate 2,636 of JAGQPR010000482.1, read as the reverse complement.
AGAGGTGGGAGAGGCCTGATAGTCTTCGATTTCTTCAGCCGCAAATTGTTTCAAACTGCCGTCGCTGAGCGTCAAGTTGATTTTACCTCCGGCCTTATGATCCAGTTGCAGGCCTCGATGGATGATGCCATCGCTAGTGATTACCAGCCAAGCCTGGTACTGGGGCGCGAATTCGGCTGACGGATCCAAAATGGAATCAATGATCTGGCTGCGGCTCTTCGACCAAGCGACTCCTGCCAAGTCTGGTCCCAGGGTTCCACCGCGGCCACCAACTGTGTGGCATTTGGTGCAGCCCACCCGGTCCGAAGCGAAAACTCTCCGACCGCGTAGCGCGTCGCCTCCTTCAGCCAAGACTTCATGCCATTGCTCTTTGGTCTGTGGTACCTGCACTTTCTGGTCGATGTTCACTTTGTTTAAAGCTGCAGCTGCCGCCAGTCGTTCCATGACTGCCCCACCCAAGTCCGATTGTTGCAGCTGACCAACTAGACTGGCTGCACTAGCGGCCGCCGCGCGGTCGAGCCACGCACGAATGGTTCGAGCGGATTCGATCGCCACATTCTGGTCCGGTGCACTCAGCAGTACCAGAAGATCGTCGACCGTATCCCGCAGGTGTCTGCTGAGTGCGAAAATAGCCTCGCATCGCACCTCCGAGTCGCGCGAGCTATCCAAGGCCAGTCGGGCAAGGATTTCCTGTGTGCCGTCTTGTAGCACGGCTGTGTCGGCGTAGCGTTTGGCGACGGCAACACAGAGTTTGTCATCAGTTGAATTCAGCAGTTGCTGGAGCCAATCTGAATTCTGCGACAATTCCAGGTCGCTTAGTTTTTCAATCGCCAGCTCGCGCACTGAAATCGACTGATTGGCATCACGAGCAATCTTTGCAATTAAGCCTGCTGGCAATTCCCGCATCAGTTGATTGGCACGGCCTGGTCCGCGTCGTAGAACGGCAGCTGCAAAATCACCATTCAAGTTCTCGATAGCTGCAAGATAGGCTTCAAATAGTGGCCGGCTAGCCGTTCCAGTAGTCAGCACCCTATCCAAATCGTCGCGAACACTCGGATTCATCGACTCACCAGCCCACATGATGGCTGCCCGTCGAATCTCGATATCTGCATCGGTTAGGAACGCTCCGATCAACTCGGGTGAATCCAGTTTGACTTGTTTGCTGGCCAACAACATCCCCATGCGAACCGCAGCAGAAGAGTGCCTTTGCAGCAAATCTCTCAGTTGTGCCATCGAAGAATTGGCCAATCGCATACGTGCAGCATGGACTAGAAACTGATCCTCCGATTGCAGCAGCTCGATCAAGTCCTCGTGACCGACTGACTCAATTGCCCGCAGTTGGCTCATGCCAGGAGATTCCGGTGAGGTCGAGAAATACGACACCGGCTTGCTGGTCTCAATTTCAGCTCGTGGACTGATTCGCCAAATACGCCCATGCCCATGATTGGGATAGTCAACTAGGACCCAATCCGTGATAAACAAATTACCGCGACGATCACAGTCGATGGCTACTGGACGAAACTGCTTTCCTCCTGTGACAAACGGCTGCCTACCAGACGAAGTAAGAGTTGATCCGCTCTCCTGGAGATCAAACTTCTCGATAGAATTCTCGTTCCAGATCGTGACCAATACACTTTTATCGTAGCCTGTTGGCAGGGCTGCACGTCGGCAGTCGATCACACCACTGGGAGCTTCGCCTGTTCCAGCAATAAATGGCAATGTGCCTGGTAATGTCCCGTCCCATCCCTGGAAAGGATGATTCCCACCACCTCCATACAATGATTTGTAGCCATAGTCGCCACCACGAACGACTTGCAACAAGCGATTGGGGCCACGCGCGTCTGGATCATTGTCTACCAGCAGCAGGCGTCCAAAGTGATCGAATTTGAGGTCAAACGGGTTCCAGAAGCCCGTGGCAAATTCTTCGATCTGCGTCCCGTCAGAACGGCAGCGAACTACGTTGCCTCCGTCTCCAAAGCCTTCAACACTGGAGCGATCTTGCCCCTGAAACCGATAGTAGTGACTTCCGACGTTTCCTCGTGCGACGTACATCCAGCCGTCTCGATCGAAAGTAATTCCCAACAGACAATTATGTGCGTAACGTTCCTGCGTCACCAACTGAAGTATCTGCTCTTGGTGATCGCAGATTCCATCGCTGTCCCGATCTTCCAATCGCAGAACTTCCCGCGCACAAACAACGTACAACTGCCCTTCCGGCGACAGCGCAATGTTCATTGCTTGCGTCAAGCCATCTGCGAAAACTGAAACTTGATCTACCTGTCCGTCGCTATCGCTGTCAATAAACATCTTGATGCGATCATGGCTAGGGCCAGCGTAATCTGCCAGCGGATGGTGCGTATGCGATTCGACGACGAAAATGCGATCCTGATCATCGATTACCATGCCGATAGGAGTAACGATTTCCGGTGATTCGGCGAAAAGCGAGATCGTCAATCGATCATCAGCCAACTGCGGAGTCTCGGCAGAAAATGCTGCGGTACTTGCAGCGATCAGCACTACGCACAAGGTAGAAATCATGGGTAATTTTATACAGGTCGCGTCCATTTGTGATGCTCTGGTCAAGCAGTCCATCGTTGCGTAAGCCTCATTCTGTACCAGGCAAAGAATAGATTGTT
>JAGQPR010000481.1 GCA_020426625.1 Planctomycetales bacterium | reverse complement strand
TACCAACGATCAAACTCGGTACCAACGAACGAGTGATTCAAGTTCCGCTTAGCCCCAGCGTTTCAAAGAACGTCGAACGGTTCAGAATTCCGACGAATGTCCAACTTGACTATCGTGAATTCCTGGGAGCGGAACAGCAGTTGTTGAGAGACCTTTCCGAGGAATTGGACGCGACATCGAAGGCTTTGGCGCTATCTTCCACAACGCTTACAAAGGTCCGCGCAGTGCTCAGCAATGAGATTCCTGACAGTTTGACTACGACGCGGGAAAGCTTGAATCAAACAAGCCAACTAATTTCCACGTGGACCGCGCGACAGATACCTGACTTGCGTACCACACTCAGCAGTCAGCAGCAGCAACTGTCTCAAGCGGAGACAGCATTTGCGGAATTGCAATCGCTACCCCGGTGGATTTTCGCTCTCGCGGCGATGGCCCCAGCAAGTCTGCTGCTGCAGGGCTTCTTCCAATTGCGTGGTAGCTTGAGAGCTGGTGATTGACCGAGGACTCACTCTGAATCCCAGTGCCAACAAATTGCGCGAAACGTTGCGGGCAATCATCGCATCGAGCGAAGGTAAGCCACCAGGTCACGCACTTCGGCTGGCGTGAGAACCTGCGTTAAGTCCGGCATCAGTGAGATTGTGTCGACCACCCGCTCTTCGATCTCAGCGGCGTTGAGTTCAATAATTTCACCTTTGCTGTCCGCCACCAGAACTTTGCCGTCTTTTTCCTGTTGAAGCACACCTTTGACAACTTCACCAGAATCAAGCAAGAAATTCTCGGTGCGATACTTCTCCTCAATATCGGCACTGGGCGATACGATGGACCGCAGCAGGTAATTTGCATCACGTTTTTCTGCAATCCTTGTCAACTCCGGCCCCACGTCGCTGCCGCTGCGTCCGATGCGGTGGCAACGGCTGCACTGAGCCGCGACGTGATTGCGGAACAAATCTCGGCCGCGCTGCGCGTCGCCACCTTCGCTGCAAAAAGCAAACTTACTGAGATCGCCTGGCAGCTTGTTGGCAGCCAAGAGCTGCAATTTCTCCAACGCTGAGGTAGCCTCAGTAACAGTCTCAATCTCGGCGGCAATGGGGTTGGCTGCTGAACCGCGCACCGCTGCTGAAAGGGCATTGTTGATATCCAGTCCGAACTGTTGCGAAGTGCGTCCGTCGACCAGACCTTCGGCGAGAGACGTAAGTTGTGTCAGCGAAGCGTCCGAGCCAAATCGGCCTAGTTGTTCAATCGCGTGCTGCTGCACCGTAAGCTCAGTTTCTGAAGCCAGGATTCGCTGCGCAACGTTCGGCAAGGCCTCCGGTTTGACATTGCCAAGGATGGTCAACGATTCCAACTGGAGACTTGGCGAGTTGGTTTCGATGGCATCCTGTGCCAGACTAGCCAGTTGATCAGCGAATAGACGGAGCGCTTCGACTCGCGCCAACTCGCCAACATCTTCATTGCGCACCATCGCTTGGAGAGTTTCCATCGGCACCTCGAAATTCAAAGAGCGAGCGACGGCCAGTGCATGCTGTGCGAGTTCTGGCTCTGGTGCACGCGCTAGTTTTCCAATGGTCCGTTGCAGCACAAGACGATCGATTTCCCGTTCTATTGACACTGCTGGTCGGCGGCGTCCATCCACTCGGTCAAGCAATGGAATGTCCTGCCAATTCTGCAGTGCGTCGAGTGCCAGCAGACGTGCTTGCAGCGGGTTCATCTCGTCTTCTGCAAACGCCGCCAGTCGGTGCGCCGCAGCTGCATCGCCGAGTCGATAGTTCGCGTTGACGGCTCGCTGTAAGAAAGCGGTCGAACGCTTCGCCGCGTCAGGCAGTGCCGCTGCCAATTGTGGCAGAGCTTCCATAATGGAATCGTCGTCATGAATACCTCGCGCGGCAGCGTCAGCAATCCAATTGGACGCGTCATCGAGATAAACTGCAATTTTAGGAGAAACCAAGCGGCGGAGCGCCAATGCACAGCACAAACGGCGATGGATATTCTCGTGCGAAGCCTCAGCGGCAAGAGCCTGTTCGTCAGCGCAGGCGCTGAGTGCGGTAACAATCGAGTGGCGGAGGTAATACTGGGATTCCTCCAGTTTCTCTGCCTGGCTTAGCAATACACTTACGGCCTCCTGGGTTGGATGTCGAGAGATGGCCAAGCCAGCCAGCGTGCGGACTTGCGCGTCGTCGTCGCTGAGCAACTTCATCAGTGCGGTTCCGTATGCCTGATGCAACTCGCCATAGGTCTTGGCAGATTGTCGGCGGACATGCACGTCCATATCCGCCAGTAGCAATCCCAGGGTGTCACGAGCAAATGTCTCGCCCTGGCGTGATAGTTGCCCAAGACCCCAAACGCCATGCAGTCGCGCTAGCGTTTTTGCTGAAGTGTCTCGTGCGGTTGCAGCCAGCGAGTAAGCATCTCCTCGTGAAACCAGTTCGAACTGCGCTCTCATCCGCACACGCATATCTTCGTGTCCCAGCAGACCAACCAATTCGCGTTGCTCAAGCTCGGTAAACCCATGCTGGAGCAGTGATTGTACCTCTTGCCTTTCAGGCGACTGTTCCTCGGCAACATCGATGCGGATCACGGCCCCCTTTTCATCCAAGGGATAGCCACCGTCCCAATCGGCGCCATACAACGCACCATCCGGACCAAAGGCAAGTCCAACTATGGCTAGTCCGGAACCGATCAAATGGTCATTGATCATGCGAAAACTGTCACCGTGCTCTTCGACTTGGAAGGCGTATTGATATCCATTGGGAGCACTGGTCAAGAAGAAATAGTCTTTATACGCAGCGTTAAGCGCCGTGCCGGGGTTGAACTTGAAGCCTGCCGGTCCATCCACGTAATGGCTGATGGGTGGGATGATATAGGCGGGATGTTCCTTTCCGGGCAGTTGCCAAAGTTTTTCGTCCGTCCACGGATTGTAGGCTGCTCCGCGGTATTGGTAATTACAGCGCCAGCCAGCATCCATCTGGTTCACAATGTAGACAAAACGCTCGCGTTCGTCGGTTTGGTCGGCATCGTTGTCGACTCCAAAGAGATTGCCATATTGGTCGAATGCAAGCTCTTGGACATTGCGAAGCCCATGCGCAAAAACTTCGAAATCTGAACCATCGGGATTGCAGCGCATGACGCCGCCTTGATTCGGATAGGCAAAGTTTTTTCCATCCTTGGTTGTAACATTGATACCTTTGTCACCGATTGACCAGTAGATTTTTCCGTCGGGTCCGACTGCCAAGCCATGCATGTCATGCCCACCATAAGCGATGTGCAGTCCGAATCCATGTGCAATTGATTCTTGATGGTCAGCTTCACCATCACCGTCCTGATCAGTCAGTTTCCACAAGTCTGGTGCAACGGTGGCGTAGACATCGCCGTCATAGGCCATTACACCTGCGGCCACACCAGTGACTTCCGTTTTGAAGTCTTCGGCAAAAACCGTAATTTCGTCTGCAGTCCCATCGCGGTCCGCGTCGGAGAGTCGGTAGATCACTTCGCTGATTACAGTCAAATCGCGCCAGTCGTATTCCCCGTCCTCATTGACGTCCTGGACAAGGCCTTTTTGCACTGCTTGATTTCCGCCGATCTGCATCACCTGGCGGTAGAATTGCTTTTTTTCTTCGACGGAGCGCAAGCCAACATCGATTGGAATCCAATCGCGGTGCTCGCGAATGTCTAAGTCTTGAATTTTTCGCCGTCGCGTTTGCGTCACAAAGACACGCCCTTGATCGTCCAGCCCAATCGCCACAGGGTCGGGTACGTTGATGTCACCACTAAATTTCTTGAACTGCAGTCTCGGTCGTTCCTGGGAGGCTTGATCCTGCGACAGGATCATGTTGGAAAAAATTGTCAGAGCTAAGATCACTCCAAGGAACGCGTTGGCCGCCTGAGCACTCATGCAAATCGCCTTTATCATCAGTATTATTCGGGCTGACGCTCGAAATTAAGTTCGTAAAACCACAAGTCATCGTTGGGAATATTCAATTCTAGTCGAGAGAACTGTCCCTGTGGATCTTGAATAAAGTGTACCGTTCCGGAACCAAACCAAGCAAAATCCTCGCGCCAGTTGACTTGAAAGGTATCGTAATGAAGATGCGCTAAATCGGCGACCAGTTGATCGGCGGGCAACATTCGCAATACCAAGTGGTTGTCCTCCAGCGCGACCGTTGCATCACCGTACATTGGGCAGCGAAAGCTGGCAACATAATCCTGCAAGGGTCGGCGAAAGCCAGCACCAGAAGGATTGGGAGCGATTGCGGCCGCGATCCGCTCATCGAACCGCTTCCGCTCATTGCGGAAGCTAGTGAGTGCATCCTGTTCGCCGCCCTTTGTCGACGCATCTATTTGTAAGAATCGGTCCACGACCTCGTATGCCACTTTTGAAGCGATGCTGGTCATGCTATTGGTTAAAATGACTATCCCCAACTTCTCCTCGGGAACCAATAGGACCTGGGAGTACATCCCGTCGTAACCGCCACCGTGACTTACCAACTTGCGTCCATGATAATCAGCCAACGACCAGCCCAGTCCGTAAGCGCGAAAGTGCGTTGAAGACGATTTGCCATTGGCAGATTGCTTAACCGGAATCGGAGTCTGCGGCTGCCACATTTCCCAGGCTTGAGTGGCCGAGAACAACCTTTGACCATCCTCCAAAACGCCGCTTCTCAATTGCAGACGCAGCCATGCGGACATGTCGCTTGCGCAAGAGATGATCCCTCCCGCGGCAGCCATGTTATCCCAATTCATCCACGGCAGCGGGCGCGAACTGTCGAGATAAGTTTTGTGCGGAGTCGCAGTATTACCCAGCCGCTGCAGATCGCGAACCGTGGTAGTAGTTCGCGACATGCCCAGCGGCTGAATGAGTCGCTGTTGCACAAAGCTGCTCCAATCCAGATTCTGTTCCGCGGCTATCGTCGAAACGATTTCGCCAGCAGCCAAGAACATCAAGTTCGAATAGCCGTACGCGGAGCGGAATGAGGACTTCATCTCCAGCAGGGCCGTGCGTTCAAGGACCTCGCGAGCCGTGTATTTGGTTCCCCACCATAGCAAATCACCACTAAACGTACCTAGGCCGCTACGATGACAAAGTAGGTCGCGAACTCGTAACTCTCGTGTGGCCAAAGGATCGCTCAAGCGAAACCAAGGGAGATAATCCGTGACGCGATCATCCCATTTCAATTTTCCTTCATCCACTAAAATAGCTATAGCGGCTGCGGTGAACGCCTTTGTATTAGATGCGATCGCAAACAATGTGTACTCATCAACCGCCTCGACTTGTTGAGCATCGCGAACTCCGAAGCCCTTGCACAAGATCACTTGGTCGTCTTTTACAATCGCGACGGAAAGGCCAGGCACCTGCCATCGCAGACGCTGCTGTTCGATATAACTGGCCAATGCATCGGCGGAGATGCTCGCAGGCGCAGAGCCAATTTGCGGAGCGACGACAACATCCGCTTGCCCCAAAACGACTTGCCCCACGACCGACAAACCAAGTGACAGCACCACAAAGGTCGCCAAGATGAAACTCTGCATTCGTCGCATCAGGGATTGATTAGCTAGAACAAGGAGTTTGAATAGGAAGTGAAGCTCTCTCATAAGAATTCTCATATCTGAAGACCGGGTGATAAAAGCTAGAATCTTCGCAGTTGCAGGTTGGTCGGCATTTAACTCTAGGAACTGAGTAAAATAATTTGGGTGTTTACTGTGAGTGGAATTGACATCCCTGCTTGTCCCGCCTGTGCCAGCGCCCGAGAACAGGCGCCGATTGGGCGCGGAAACACGTGCCATCAGCAACACGC
>JAGQPR010000480.1 GCA_020426625.1 Planctomycetales bacterium | reverse complement strand
CACTGAGGCCGATGTGGTAACGGGTGCGTTGGGTACCTGTTTGCTGCACTAGGTAGTTGTAGTCACCAACCGCGTGAGTGGAAGGGCGCACCCGTATCCACAAAGAGTTTCGCGATCGTCATGGATCATCTTGATCGCAATAATCTCACGAAAACCTACTGGACCGTGTATGACATTCCACCGACCGTGACCAGTATTCCCAAGAACATGCAAGGCATTGGCGCGCTTGGAGCGAGCTGGAAACGCGATTTGTCCTAGGTGCCACCTCATTCCGTCGGCGGAGGGCAACACGCCTATACGCTGCATATCTACGCTCTTTCTTTCGTGCCTCATTTTTCCGCGGCTAAAGGGGAAGTCACTCGCGAAGTCTTATTGACCAAGACCAAAGATTCGATTCTGGACAGTGCGGAATTGAAAGTAGTAATTCTGCAGGAAAGCTGAACTTGGCGTTCCCGGCGGTTCGCGTGGGTGAGAGCGGGCTGGGCCAAGTTGCGGCCGGTAATGCGCAGTACGCTAAGAATAGAGCGACAGATTTGTCGGTTGTTATCGGACGCCACCCTTCTGAGCAGAATCAAATTTGAAGAGAATTCGAAGATGTAAATAGGGAACGAGCAGCGGCCGCGAAGGCTGCCAAATTTGATCGTTCAAGCTCGATCGCATTTAGGTAAAGTTTGACTCGTGTCTTGTTAGCCCTACTGAGGCTAAAAGCCTCAGTAGAGAGCAGAGTAGAGAAAGTAGAGCAGTAGAGCCTCATTCTCAATTCACGTTCAATCAACCGCTGGAATCAGCGCCATGGTCGCCCAATTGGTCGCCGCCACGGAAATCCATTGATCATGACCGTAGGGAAACCCGCTCTCAAAATAAGGCTGAAACTTGATCGCCCGGCTGCGGACATGCCAGGATCCGTCCTCACATTGCGTATTCATCAGGTAGTCCACTCCTTTTACGTACGCTGGATGTGTTGTTTCGATTCCGGCTTCCCTAAGTGCAACGAGCGCTGTTCCGGTCGCGTAAGCATCGCTGGCCAGCGTGCTCAGGGGGCACCAGCCGCCATCATCCTGCTGCTGTGCAATCAGTTTCTCTGCCGCACGCTGAACGAATTCGCCTTCAACTCCTGTCCAGCGCAAACCGAGAATTTGAAAGACTCGATCTTCGGTCGTTATAGGTTGGTTTTCTTTTAGCCATCGAGTTGCTCGCTCGATCGACTCTGCATAATGGTCAGCTTGGGTTCGAGGGCCGTAGACTTTCATTCCTCTCAGCGAGCAAGCCGTGTACTGGAAAGTGCTCGAAGCAATAGGAGGCCGGTAAGCAATCGTAGCCCAACTTCCATCTTCAAGTTGCTGACCGAGCAAGTATCTCGCCAATGCATCGGTCATCTCGGTGGGTGGTGTTTTACGGGCAGCGAACCCCACTAAGATATAGCTCGCTGTATGAACTGCCCCAGGCACATCCGACTCCTGGAGCACACGTTCTCGCCAGCCTTCGAGATTTGACTTCACCTTCTGAGCCTGCATGATTGCCAAGTCATTATCGATTGAAATGCCGTGACCAATGGCATTGCCGATCGTCGCGTCGGCAAGTGAATTGTGGTGGCACGAAATACAACTCGTCCGATTCAAGAAGTTCATATCCACCTTCTGAATCAGCGAAAGGCTTCGCTCGACGGCGACACGAACGCTTGAAGCCCTAGCCGGTCGTGCTCCATTTTCCTCTAGTGACTGAACCGACTGCGCACCCGCCGAGAGGAGTCGCTCGACGATTGGCGTATTTCCACGTTGCTTCGCGTAGTCGAGGGCAGTCTTTCCGTCGGGAGATTTGAGACTAACATCAGCACCGTGCTCCAAGAGGACTTTGACAGTGTCTTCTGGCTGAAAATCCAGGGCACATGCGACCATCAGGGCAGTACGGCCAAACTGGTCCGCAGCGTTTACGTCTGCGCCTTTCTGGATCCAAGACTTCACCCCCTCAGCGTTCAGTAGTAACTGCGAGTCACTGAGCGGCGGCCCAACAGCCGACAGGGACAGGTTGACTGGGGCGGGCACACCTCCAGTTGCCAGGGCCTCGGCGCATTGAGGATAGTCAAACGCAACGGCCGACAAATATGGCAGCGGCCCCAGACCGTTTACGTTAGCTCCGTGCCTTAGCAAGAGCTGAACCGTCTCCGCTTCGCCAAGCTCTGCTGCCAGTCTTAGAGGCGTCACCGGGCCTCGATAGCTAGGGGCCGTGGCGGAAGCGTCGGCCCCGTTTTCCAAAAGAAGACGGGCAACGTCCAACGTACCACGTCTTCCACAAGCTGATAACAGTGGTGTTCGACCACTGTCGGCAACGGCATTGACATCCGCACCTGCCACCACCAGCAAACGCACCTTTTCGATATGATCGACTGCCCAGTGCAGGGCGGTCGATCCTTCATCGGTTCGGCTGTTGACATCGGCACCCGCCTGGATCAGTCTCTGAACAGAATTAACATCTCCATAGACAACAGCTGCCATCAACGGCGTCCAACCACCAGCACCCTTTAACTTGACAACGTTTGGTGACTCTTGAAGCAGCCGCTGGACAGCGATCGACTTCCCACTTCGCAGTAGCTCGATCAATTTCAAGGCTTTCGGGTCGGGAACGGTCGCTGGCCTGACTCCAGCGACCTCGTCGGGCCACATTGCACCTTCGTCGATCCAGCGGCCGATGATCTCTATTTCGCTAGCCGCGAGTTGACCGTCCGGCGGCATTTGTGGTCCCACTCCTTTCCCCAGAAGTCGCAAGTACAGCTGGCTGCCGTCGCTATTCCCTGGACCTATCATTGCGACGGTCCCTCCTCGCATCGCATCAGCGCGACGATCCAGACGGAACCCATTTTGTTGTTCCTTCGGACCATGACAGTCAAAGCAATGGTTCCGGAATAGCGGAAGGACGTCGCGTGCAAAGTCGATTGGTTCTTGCTCTTGTTGCTCCTGGCCTGAGAGATAAGCCATGGGTTGAAATGCGGTAAGTGCGAAGATCGCGACAGAAATGCAGACGTGTTTCATGAGAAATGTGCCTTAAAATATCCGCCTTTTAGCTTCAGCGATTGCAAAATGTCTTAACAAGAAAACAACTATTTCTTTGGCTGCGGAACTTGATTGTGATTCAGAGTTGCAGTGACCTCTTCCAGCAGTACAAGCGTGGCAAGCCAATCACACAGGAAGTTAGAAGTTGCATACCCATAGTCGGTATCGGCAATGGATCGATCCAATTCCCGCTGAGCTGCCTGCGCTTTACGCAACCATGCATTTGCGTCTTGATGTCTGCCAAGTTGATGGCAGGTCAAAGCCAGTCCCAAATGCGTCTGCGCTCGACCAGGCCAATCCGACCAGGAATTGAGGGATTGATTAAGTGATTTCAGCGCTTCCGAATTATTACCAGCGCGGTGTTGAGCAATGCCGAGAGTCCAATAGTGCCATGCATTTCGCTGCTGAGCGACTGAGCGCTCCGCCAGCTCAAGTGGAACCATTGGATGGCTCGATTCTAAGGGACGTAAAGTCAACATGCGCGAGAAAAGACTCGCGGATTCGGGAAAAGAAGTGGCAGAGTGTGTATCGGCGACTTGATCGCGATATTCTTGATAACTTTTTACATCACCGGCAAGCAGTAGAATTGACGCCAGTTCATTCAGCATTTCAGCCCGTCCACCAAAAGGACCGCGTTCTTGCGTTGGTTCTCCAAGCAACAGGAGAGTCTTTTCGTAAGCAGCAATTGCTTCAGACCACGATCGTCGGCTAGCGAAATATCTGCCGCGGGCACGCCAAGGCCGATAGTCCGCTGGTCGCAATTGCACAACACGGTCAAACAATTCGGAGTTGTGAACCATCTCGATACAAAGCCGCATCTCCCTGCTGTTGCCACGAAACCCTTCCGGCAAGCCGTCCAGGATCTTCACGAACTCGGCAGCGGCGGCGTCCCAATCCCGTCGCTTGATATGTTGCTGACCAAGATGGAGGACGGAGTAGACGTTGTCATCCTTCAGTCCGGCAAGACCGTGCTGATAAAGGTTTGCGACCTGTTCATCCTCGGCGGGCTGCTTACCTTCAATGAATGTAATGGCCTCTCGAAGATGAATCTCGAATTCCAGCCATATGGACCAGGTCAATGAAGGTAGTTCCAGATCGCCGGGCTCATTTGCTAACATGCTGGTAAGCCATTGTTCGCGCGCATCTGTGGCTTTTAAAAGTGCCGCGGCAGCTTCTGTCTTCTTTCCCAACTGAAAAAGAGCGGAAGCCAGGTTGGGGTAGGCCACCCGGCCTACGCCCGAAGGAGCGCCCTTCGCTAGCTGAATAGCCTCCCGGCAATGACGTTCAGCACTCTCAAAGTTGCCTGCTTTCAATTGCGCACGACCGACCAGGCCTTCAAGCCAGGGTGTCTTTGCGATTGCAGCCAATTCTTCAGCTTGCTGAGCAATCTCCGCTGGGTCTCCGAGCGGCTTTTGCCCAAGTAGTTGGGCTCGCAATACGGCTTGCTGATCCCGAATCTCAGCTGACTCGGCATACTGGTCCGCAAGCAAAGAACACGCAGCTTGATAGGCGAGCTCGTCCCCGGAGTAAAACTGCAACAACGCGTGCCCAAACAGAGTTTGCGAATCGGCTCTGGGGCTGGCCTGAAATCGCTGCCGGAAATCCTCTGCGGCTCTATCCCACAATCCTAGACTTACGAACAGGTTGCCGCGCTGAATGTAAGAGGTATTGAGATCCGGCTGAACTTCGATCGCCTCCGTGAACTTTGCGTGGGCCTCGGACCAATTGCGACGGCGAAACCGTTCGTATCCTTCGTCGGTTATCGCAACGGCAGCGCGGAGACTTGCAATGGTCTCGTCGGCGCGCTGCCGGGCTTCGATAGCCGCTTGATGAGCCTGCCTCTCACTGTTCAATGAAGTCTGTAGTTGTCGTTTCGACTGGAAGGCCGAGAAGGCTGCGAAGGAGCTTACGCAAGTCGCGACGACCAGCAAGATTAGAAACGACGTTGCTGTCGCCAGCAAACGTCGATGCTTTTGAACAAACTTCTGAAGTCGGTACGTGAACGTTGGTGGGCAAGCTTCGACAGGTTCATCGGCAAGATATCGCTCTAGATCTCGTACGAGCCCGTTCGCGGTTTCGTAACGACGCGTGCGGTTCTTCTCCAGGCACTTCATCACGATCCAGTCAAGTTCGCGGCTGATCATCTGTGGCAGTGCCGCCGGTGTCGTGTGACACATCTCGGCAAATTGCGGGAGTGACGCTGAACTGCTCAATCGAAGGCTGGGACGCAGTGGTTCTTCCTCCTGAATCTTTTTCAGGACCTCCTGCCACGCCATATCTCGAACTGACGATCGGTCCAGCGGTGGAGTGCCGGTAAGTAGTTCATAGAGGAGGGCGCCAAGGGAATATACATCGCTCCGAGTGTCGACGCCGAAAGCATTCAGTTCGGCTTGTTCTGGCGGCATGTATTCCAGAGTGCCAACGATCGTCCCGTACTGAGTGAACAGAGTTCGTTCGGTGAGACGTTGATCGACTGCCTTGGCAATGCCGAAGTCGATGACCTTGGGAACCGGCTTGTCATCGTATATCGTTACAAGAACGTTTGTCGGCTTGATGTCGCGATGAATGATGCCCTTTTGATGCGCATGCTGGATCGCCTGGCAAACAGGAATGAACAATTCGAGTCGCTGCCGCACGGAACAACGGTTCTTCTCGCAGAAGGTCGTGATTGGAACGCCATGGACGAGTTCCATAACGAAGAAAGGCCTGCCAGCTTCCGTCGCCCCAGCATCAAGCACTTTGGCAATATTCTG
>JAGQPR010000047.1:6938-28106 GCA_020426625.1 Planctomycetales bacterium | reverse complement strand
TGAAGAGATCGAAAATAGAATCACCGACATCGCCGCAAACGAATTCTTCGCCTGCAGCAGACGCGACTTCAACCAATGAAAATGCAGGTACCAACCAGCCCGTACCAGTCTCTTCGGTAGTCGCCGAATCACGACTTGGCGGTTGGTCCTGGTTGCTCCATTTCGGCCTGAAATCGGCGATGGTCGTCGGCGTTGGAGCAATTCTGTTGGCGATGGTCGGCGTCGCTCAACGCACGGCGTGGATCACTGCGGGCGGTTTTTCCGGTGGCAATGTTTCGACCCAGAACGAGGGTGACTCTGCGGGTGCCGAAGACAAACGCTACATCTGTCCGATGATGTGTACACCACCATCGACAGAACCAGGGCGATGCCCAGTTTGCGCGATGGAACTGGTTGAAGCCACTGGGGGCGGCGGTGGTGATGGAATCTCAGTCACGATCGAAGCCGCAGCCCGACGCTTGGTCGGAATCCAGACTGCCATTTCCAAAATGGGAGATATGACGCGTACCATACGTACGATTGGTTCGATCGATTTTGACGAGAGCCGTTTGTCTACGATCTCCGCTTACATCGACGGAAGACTTGAGGTGATGTACGCCAACTATGTCGGAGTGCAGGTCAATGAGGGTGACGATCTGGCGCTGATTTACAGCCCGCAACTTTACACTGCTCAAACTGAATTTGTTACCAGCTTGGAGAGCAATTCCTCCAGTCGATTCAGCGTCGGCAATAGCGACCTGCGTGAGATGGCTCGCGAGAATCTTGGTGAGCTGGGCATGACACAGGAGCAAATCGCGACGCTGAGCGAGAGCCGCAAACCCGAATCTCGCATCCGCATAAAGTCACCTCAGAGTGGAACGGTTATTGAGAAGTCAGCCGTCGAGGGTGATTATGTTAAGACCGGGCAGAAGCTCCTTCAAATCGCCGATCTCACATCGGTGTGGATGATGCTCGACCTATTCCCAGATGATGCCGCCAACGTTCGTTTCGGCCAGCAAGTCGAAGCTGAAATTCAGTCGATGCCGGGAGAGGTCTTTACGGGGCGGGTTGCGTTTATTGATCCGACGGTCAACAAGCGAACTCGAACTGTTCGCGTTCGGGTCGAAGTAATGAATTTCGATGGAAAGCTTCGACCAGGCGACTATGCGACCGCCAGGATCACGGTTCCCGCGATTCCCGGCACACTAGTTTACGATCCGGCCTTGTCCGGAAAATACATCAGTCCCATGCATCCGCAAGTCATTCGGGATGAACCGGGAAAGTGCCCGCTATGCGACATGGACCTAGTTTCGACGGTGCAACTCGGATATTCCCTCGAGCCGCAGCCTCAGCAACAGGTTGTCACAGTACCGCGTGATTCCGTGTTGTTGAACGGCGACAACGGAGTGATCTACGTCGAAACGGAACCGGGACGGTTTGAAATTCGTCGTGTGCATGTTGGACCAATGAATGATTTCGAAGCCGTCATTATCGAAGGCTTGGCCGCTGGTGAGACAGTCGCCACAGGTGGCAACTTCTTGATCGACTCGCAAATGCAACTCGCTGGGAATCCATCACTAATGGACCCTAGCAGAGCACCG
This sequence comes from Planctomycetales bacterium, assembly GCA_020426625.1. Classification (GTDB taxonomy): domain Bacteria; phylum Planctomycetota; class Planctomycetia; order Pirellulales; family Pirellulaceae; genus Aureliella. The sequence goes on along the minus strand of JAGQPR010000047.1, from coordinate 26,526 downwards.
AGCTACGCGCCAGGACCGCTGGAACTGCCAGAAAGTCGTCCCGTGATGCTCGCCGGTACGGCAGGACAAGAATTTGATCGAGCCTATGACGCCTACTTTGAAATTCAATGTGCGCTGGCTGCCGATTTAGCTCCTCCGCCAGTCGCGCTCAACACAATGTTGGATTCTTTGTCCAACTTGGAAATGTCAGCTGAAGTTCCTGATGTGGCGCAAAAGCAGATCGCCAATGCCCGAAGGTCGGCAGTTCGAATGGATGGATCACTCGAAACAGCCCGCGAGGCATACCGAGGTGTGAGCCACGCCCTGCTCCGAGCAGCCGTAGCGGCTAGGGGACCCAAGTCTGCTCAAGCACTCACCCACTATTACTGTCCGATGGTTCCCGGCGGTGGCGGTGATTGGATGCAACCGGGCGGCGAGCTTGCGAACCCTTACTGGGGTGATGAGATGCTTCGCTGTGGGGAGTTGGTGAGGGAGATGGGAAGACAAGGAGACATGGAGAGTGGGAGAGTGGGCGTTGTTGAGACTGGGTTCAGTAGAGGTGATACGAAATGAGTGACCGCATCTATAGTCATCGTGATTTGATCGTCTATCAGAAGTCGTTCGCTGCAGGAAAGCGGATCTTTGAACTATCGAAATCGTTTCCTCGTGAGGAAATGTTTTCCCTGACCGATCAGGTGCGTCGATCTTCTAGGAGTGTTAGCGCTAACATTGCGGAGGCGTGGCGAAAACGTCGTTACGAGAAGCACTTTTGCAGCACGCTCAATATCGCTGAGGCCGAAGCGGCTGAGACGCAGGTTTGGCTTGAGTATGCCGCCGCCCATGGATACCTCAATCAGAAAACGGCCGAAGACGCAAACGGGTTCTATGACGAGATTTTAAAGATGATCGTTTCGATGAGTGCATCGCCAGAGAAGTGGTGCGTCCAGTGGAGAGACAAGGGGACGGGGAGACAAGGAGTGAAAGAGAGTAGAACTGAATACATTTCGGACGACGCCCCCGAGATCGACCAATCCGAGCTGCACTCCCTCTCTCACCCTCTCCCCGACTCCCTGTCTCCTTGTCTCCCAGACTCCTTGTCTGAAGAGCCGGAGGATCCAAATGCTTAACCTTCTCATTCGCTTTTGCGTCAAAGAACCCTGGTTGGTCGTACTCGTGACCATCGGACTCAGCGTCGGTGGTTGGTTTGCCTACCAAGCGGTGCCTATTGATGCGATCCCCAACGTCGGTGAAAACCAAGTTATCGTATTGACTCCATGGCCGGGACGCTCACCGAAAGACATCGAAGATCAAGTCACCTATCCACTGAGCGTATCGCTGCTGGCAGTACCCGGTGCCGAGTCGGTGCGTGGTAAGAGCATGTTTGGATACAGCTTTGTACAGGTCACGTTCAAGGATGAGATTGACTTCTACTGGGCGCGCAGTCGAGTTTCCGAGCAACTTGGCTCTGCCGCCTCGCAGTTGCCGGATGGAGTAGTACCGCAGCTTGGCCCTGATGCGACGGGACTAGGCCAAATCTACTATTACACATTGCAACCACCCAAAGACGGAATGAGTTTGGCGGAATTGCGAAGCCTGCAAGATTTCGTCATCAAGTATGAATTGCAAGCCGTAGAGGGGGTCAGCGAAGTTGCCTCCATCGGTGGCTATGTGCGTCAGTACCAAATCGAAGTTGATCCAGACAAGCTTCGTTTTCATAACATCCCGCTTGATGCGCTGGCAATGGCGATCAAGGGCTCCAACGTAGATGTGGGAGCCAAGACAGTTGAGTCAACTGGCATGGAATTCATTGTACGTGGCAAGGGATTTCTTGGTACCGATGGTGACAAAGAAAAAGCGATCGCCGACATCGAGCAAACCGTAATCATGCAGCGCGACGGGGTGCCGGTACGTGTCAGCGATGTAGCTAATGTGCAACTTGGTCCTGACTTTCGTCGCGGTGCACTTGATTACAACGGAGCGGAAGCCGTCGGTGGGGTAGTTGTCATGCGGTATGGCGAGAACCCGCGCGTCGTTATCGATCGCGTTAAGAGCAAGATTGCTCAGATTGAACCAGCTCTGAAGGGAGTCACGATCCATGGAGTCTACGATCGCAGCGGCTTGATCGATGAGACGATGGCGACGCTGACTCACGCATTGCGTGATGAAATTATCATCACCGCCATCATTATTCTGCTGTTCTTGCTACATATTCGCAGCAGTTTTGTGGTTGCCATCTGCTTGCCCGCCGCCGTACTGATGTCCTTCATTGCCATGCATGTCGTTGGCGTTGGCTCAAACATTATGTCGCTAGCGGGCATCGCCATTGCCATTGGTACGATGGTTGATATGGGCATTATCGTCTCCGAGAACATCTACCAGCACTTGGCGGATTGGGAAAAAGAGCCTATCGACAAGCGGAAAGACAGAGCTGATGTCGTCTACGATGCTTCGATCGAAGTTGCGCCTGCCGTTGTGACTGCCGTGGCAACTACGATCGTTAGCTTTCTTCCAGTATTCTTTCTTACTGGACGCGACTACCGATTGTTTTCACCACTCGCCTTTACGAAGACTTTCGCCATCGCGGCAGCCATGATCACTGCCGTGACGATCGTTCCCGCGCTCAGCCGGTTGATGCTTCGGAGTGCTGGCTATCGCAAGCGAACCGCGTTGGCGGCAGGGCTTGCCTTGGCGGCCCTACTTTCAACGACTGCTCACTTCATGTGGGCAGTGCGTCTCGCTGAACATTTCGCTATATCTGCATGGATCGTGACGCTTACCGCCGGCCTTATTGGCTTCATTGCTGGCTGGCAATTGATGCGCGAACGCATTCGACCCATTGAAGAGATTCCATCGAGCCGTTTTGTGCGCTGGATCTATGCTGCTCGATTACGCCAGGCTCTTAACCACAAAGCGCTTGCATTGTCTTTTCCGGCCATGCTGTTGGTGATTGGTGTCGGCGCCTACGTTGGGATGCCGACCGTTCTACAACCTGTAGAACGTGTGGCCAAAATGTTTGGAGCCGACCTCAACGAGTTCCCTGGCTACATTGACGCAAAACACGTTTTCACTGGACTGCGGAGTGACGATTGGATCGCACTGGACGAGGGTAGCTGGTTCTATATGCCGACGCTCTATCCAGCAGCCAGCTTTTCGCAAGCCATGCAGGTGCTGCAAACTCAGGATGTATTGATTGGACAAATCCCGGAAGTCAAGGACGTTCTCGGCAAGATTGGTCGAGTTGAATCAGCGCTTGACCCCGCTCCGGCGGCGATGATCGAAACCTACGTCATGCTTAAGCCCGAGAGTGAGTGGCGTGAAGGCGTAAAGGCTCGTGATATCTGGGACGAGATCAATCGCGTGGCCAGCCTGCCTGGTGTTACTCCCGCCTCAGCCTTGCAACCTATTGAAGGACGAGTTGTCATGCTTCAAAGTGGCATTAAGGCTCCAATGGCAATTCGCGTCTACGGAGATAACCTCTCAACGCTGGCAGATGCGGCTATGGATGTGGCAGGACAGCTCAAGAAATCTCCACTTATCAACGCAGGGACCGTCAATCCAGACATTGTCCTTGGCAAGCCCTACATTGAGTTCATTGTCGATCGCGAGGCCGCTTCTCGATATGGCATGAGTGCGTCGATGGTTAACCAGATCATCGAGACCGCACTCGGTGGAATGAACCTAATTAAGACGGTCGAAGGCCGTGAACGCTATCCCGTGCGACTGCGATACAACCGTGATTTGCGAGAACGTATTGATCAGCTTAGTCGACTACCAATTGTGACACACAGCGGTGCGGTCGTTCCCCTGGAGGAACTTGCCAAGCTGGAGACAACTTGGGGTCCCGGTGCCATCAATAGCGAAAACGGAAGGCTGGTTGCCCACGTTGCGTTTATGACCAACGGAGCCAAGGGCGATTTAGAATCGGTTGCCGCAATCGAACAGCAGTTACGCGAAGCGCAACTCCTACCAGAATCGAACCCCAGTCGACTGTCGCTACCAGCTGGATATTCGCTCGAAGCCGTCGGAAGCTTCCGAAATCAGATCGAAGCCAACCGACGATTGATGTGGATCATCCCCGTCGTCCTGATGATCAATTTGCTGCTGATCTACGTTGAGTTCCGGAACCTTCCAATTTCGATGGCTGTCTTCACTGGAATTCCCGTTGCTTTTGCGGGAGGTATGGTGCTCGTAGCTTGGATGGATGTGGAGCTCAATACTGCGGTATGGGTTGGATTTATTGCGCTGTTCGGTTTGGCAGTGGATGACGGAGTGGTCATGGCCACCTACATCCATCAATTGCTACAAAAACGCAAAATACGCAGCGTTGAAGACATTCGTAACACTGTTTATGAAGCCGGACTAAAACGTATTCGCCCCTGCATGATGACAACTGTCACCACGCTGGCTGCGCTGATTCCAGTGCTCATTGCCACTGGCCGTGGAGCCGATGTTGCTCGTGCGATGGCAATTCCCGTATTTGGAGGAATGCTGGCTGAACCGTTTACATCGTTTATCGTCCCAACACTGTACTCAGCGTATCTCGAATTGAAGATGCGCTTCGGTTTTAGTGATCCACTTTGGGAAGGGACAGAAGAGATGCCTTCAGCCCCGAATGAGGAACATCTGAATGCTGCATAGAGTTTTTCGACTTTCCGTGAAGGAATGTTTCCTTCTTGCATCTAAGAGTCACGTAGGCACTTGGAAGAATTTCCCCTCTAGTAACAGAATATGGAGAACAAGGATGAGCTACCACTTTCCAAAACTATTGGCGCTAACAGGGATGCTAGCCGTGGTATTCCCAGTCGTCGCAAATGCACAGACAGCCCATGAGGCACATGGCCATCAGCATGCGATGCCGGGGCAGACGGCAACCGCGACAAAACAAGGTCCGCATGGCGGAACTTTGCAGCAATCAGGCTCCCTTCAATTCGAAACAGTCGTCTCGCAGGGCGGCATTCAGATGTTTGTGTTTGATCATAATGGACAGCCGCTGTCGGTCGAACGTGGTCGAGGGGCGGCATCATTACGGATCGAAGGAAACGCCAAACGTTATCGTTACGATCTTCTGCCCGATGGTAAGGGAGCCCTCACGGCTCCTGTCAATCTTTCGCAGATCGCGGGTCGCCAAATCGAGATTGACCTACAACTGGTTGGACTGCCCGGAATCGGCAGCCAGCCGCTCAACCTACAAGAGGTCACCACGGTGCCAGCCAGTCAGCAGCAGCTTGCTTCGGCGGCGATCGCCCGTCAGAAAATCTGTCCCGTCAGTGGCAAGCCGCTGGGCAGTATGGGTGATCCAGTCGCGGTCGACGTCAATGGACAAACCGTTTACGCCTGCTGTGCAGGGTGTGTAAGTGCAATCGAGTCAAACCCCGCCAAGTATGCATCTGGTCGGCCTGAGATCACAGTCACCGCCGCAACCGATGCCGATGCGCCGCTCATCGCCAAGCAAGGAAAGTGCCCCGTGATGGACGAGTCGCTGGGCAGTATGGGCCAGCCGATCAAAGTCATGATTGGAGACAAACCAATCTTCCTTTGTTGCAAGGGTTGCATCAAGAAGATTCAGGCTGAGCCAGCTAAGTACTTGGCGATGGTTTACGGAAGCCAAGCCACACCTGAAATCACCGTATCCGCTGCGACTCAAGCCGATGCGGCTCTCATCGCCCAACAGAAGGTCTGCCCGGTGATGGATGAACCGCTGGGTGGCATGGGGACTCCGATCAAAGCCATGATTGGCGACAAGCCAATTTTCCTGTGCTGCAAAGGCTGCATCAAAAAGGTTGAAGCCGAGCCCGCCAAGTACCTCGCAATGGTCTACGGACAAGGCGCTTGGAATGGAGGAGTTGGGAGCGTACCAGCTGGAACAGAACAAGTTCGAGAGGGCATCTTTGAAGTGAATGCGGCAGACGCTCCGTTTATCGCTGCACAGAAGCGTTGTCCGGTAATGGACGAACCGCTAGATGCGATGGGTGGCCCCTACAAAGTGGACGCGAATGGTAAGGCAATTTACATATGCTGCCCTGGTTGCGCGAAGAAAATTGCGGCTGAACCGCAGAAGTATTTGACTGCTCTCGCACAGCAAGGAGTCGATGCACCGTCTTTACGCTGAGGGAAGGAGTGAAACTCCCAACTCCTTCACTCCCAACTTCCTAACTGGCTCTCGCGGGGGCGGTGTCCTGAGGACTTACGCCCGCTGGGTGTAATGATGCATCACGCCGCCCCTGCCCTTTATTTTAGGTGCTGTTTTATCGTCTCGACCTTGGATGGCTGAGTCGATGCATGCGTCATCTTAACGACAAGGATGTCAAGATGAATAGTCAACGGACTCGAAAAATAGCCGCTGTGGGATTGGTCGTTATTTTACTGCTCAGCACGGGCTGTGCTATGCCACCGTGGAGAGCTAAGCAAACGGCACAGCGTGACGCTGCGCAGGATTACATCGAACGCACTGCTGCAAACATTCAGTATGACACTGACATTGCTGCACCAAATACCACGACTTCTTACTCGGCTGCGTCCATCGATGCTTATGGAAGTTCATCCGAATCTGCCCCGCGGCGATCGGCATCTAGCAGTTCCGGCGGAAGTTGCTGCCACTAGCTCAGTGACAAGTAATCGAGACCATGACCATGAGTGTGCTAACGCGGCTGCGCTACTTACCTTACCGGGCGATTCGACGCATCGGTACGGCAGACATCAGCCGCGTGTTTGGAGTGGAGTATTTCGAACTTCGTCCAACGTTACTTCCACAGGGTTTTGAATTCGTCGAACTAACCACGGAGCGCTTTCGCGAATTACTCACTCTGTTTCCAGAATTGTTCAACGAATCGCGACTGGACGACTTGGCTAAGAAACGCGCCAATTGCTACGCAATATTCGAGAAAGAAATACTCGCTGCGTTCTCATGGGTATCAATTGGCGACGTTCCCGCCGAATTCAATCACAACGGTGATTTGCAGGCGGGGCTTCCAATCTCTATGCCGGAGGACACAGGCTTCGTACACAACGTCCTTGTAATGCCCGAGTATCGCGGTAAAAGACTATATGGAGCGATGATGAGCGCGATGGAGCTACCCTTGCATGCGCGAGGAGTTCGCCGTCTTCTGCTCACGACGGACGCTACCAACGAGAATTCGCTCAGGGCTGTTCGACGTATGGGGTTTCAGGAACTGGGGACCGCGTGGATATTTCGACTCGGTAGACTTACGTTTTCAGGCTACCCACCTTCGCCCGTATTCGATTCGGTGACTTTTGGTCGCTACACGGGAGACCGAAGCAAGAAAGCAATGAAGGCATGAACCCTTTGACTCATCCGACTCTTGCTACCAGCAGAGTTGTGTCATCAAAAGGCGGACGCATTTTGCGAAATGCTTTCAAGGCATCTGAGAACCTTGCTACAAGTTGCTTAGGATTGTCACCAGCAAACTCTTCCATGACATTGGCGACTCGTTGAGTTCCGAATTGATTTTCGTCAGGGTCAAACATCTCGGTCACTCCATCCGACACCAGCACGATCTTCGTTCCCATATCAATTTGCATTTTCACTTCCGAGTAAACCGCGTTTTGATCCACGCCAATTACAAGGTCACTTTCCTCAACGCGCTGCACGGCCTTTCCCGGCATTTGAATGAAGGGGTGTTCGTGCCCGGCATTGCCACAGCTTAGGAACATTCTTTTCTCGTCAACCACAACGACAACCATGGTTGCGAAATGCCCCGGCATGATGATTTCCGTATATCGGCGATTAATGCGAGTCAGGATTTCCGCTGGACTTTGAGTCACCTCGATTGCTTCAAGCACGAGAGTCTTAATCACCGCCGCTGCCATAGCTGCCGGAACTCCGTGCCCAGATACATCTGCGAGGCAAAGCAGGCATCGTCCCTCACCGAGCGGAATGATGTCGAAATAGTCGCCACCCACATCGTCAGCGGGTTCAAAGACTTCCGCCGTCTCAATCATTCCGTGGTTGGCAACGGATGGACGCAAATGCTGCTGAATCTCATGAGCCTTTTTCATGTGAAGGCGACGGTCTTCATCGGATGCTGCAAGCTTGCCACTCATCTCGTTGATCTGTTCTGCCAGAAAGCTCAACTCTTCACAGCTTCGCCCTTCGGCAATCACATTTAGGTCTCCCTCACCAATGCTTTTCAAAGCTGTCATCAGACGACGCAATGGTTTGGTAACGACTCTCCGCAGGACAAAGTTGACCATCAGTCCAGCCAAAGCCCCAGCGACCAATACTCCGGTGATTTGGCGAAATAGTTCTTGTCGAGCGCCGTAAAGCAAAGAGCTTCGTGATTCGGAAACGTAGATCGTTCCTTTAGGTCCCTCGAATATGCCAACGACGAATGGCAGCCCAGTCGTACCAGAGCCCGTTGCTACACTTCGCATTGCATGGAGCATGTCGTGAGAAGCTCGTCCGTGGGACTTCGCTTGCATCGAGCTACCCTGCCAATCGACAGCAATATGATGCCCAGGTGATTCGTCGGTGTTCATTCGAGCGCATATGTCGTCGATCAGTTTTTGGATGTACTCGTTGCCTCGATTCGCAATCGCGTCCACAGATTCATAAACTGTTTTGGATTCCTCAGCCAACGCAATTCGCTTTTCACGCTCGGCATCGCGAAGCCGTAACCCGTGCCCAATCAATAGAAAAGCACTGACGACAATCAATAGCAAACCATTCACCGCCAACATCAGCTGACGGCGAATCGGTAAGCGATGCCAGAATAGTGTGCTCATGCAGCACCAACACTTATGAACTAAAGCACGAGGTAACACATTCGCTTGTCAATCAGAGAGCTGGGGCGAACCACGATGAATATCCAGCCGAGAGAAGCCGATTCAGTCGTCCAGAGGAGCCGCGAGAGGTCGCTGCTGTCCACCAAGCCGCGATGGACTGGATCGTTGCCGGACGATCGTGGCCGCAGCCAGACCTTAGTTTCGCACGATACCAATGCGGAGCATTCGTGCGAGGGTTCACCGTCACGGCAAGTGTGGCTCACCGTCTGATTTTGGCCGCACGAATGAGAGCACAGCTTCACGGCATGCGATCCAGCTTGAGTTACCGGCGACAAGGCTAATAGCACCGCGGTTACCGCAAATACGGTTAACTGTCGAGCAGCGGGGTTAGTCTGACGGAAGTTCATGGCGGACAGTTCCAAGAGATTTCAAAAGAGATTCCAACGAAGATCTCTTCTCTGATTGCTCTTTGGATACACAGTCCCGACGTTTCTTCACGACTTCCTGGAAAAAAGTTTGGAGACGGTAGCGGAGGAGAACGGGATCTCGGAATACGAGCTGAACAGAATTTCTGGCTCCTTCACTCTCAGCCTTCTTCACTCACTCGCGGTACTTTCGAAAGACGCTCATCAGCTCTTCGATCTTCTCGTCGCGGTCCTTGGGATTGCCGCTCTTGATTGCATCACTAACGCACGTTTGGATATGCTGCTTCAAGATGATCTCACCGACCTTGTCCAATGCGCCTGTGGCGGCGGACAACTGCATCAGGATATTGACGCAGTATTCCTCGTCCGAGATCATTCGCCTAACCGCCTCAACTTGGCCCAAAACCCGGGCCAAGCGATGGTCAACTTTCTTCTTGTCGTCGTCAGAGAGCATCCGGAACTACAATGTTTCGCAACAGGAAGGGATGAATTCCCAAGTCCGAAAAATGGGGAAAACCCCATTGTATCGGCCAAAACGCAAAAGCGGCAGCCGTGATATGGGAAGAGTAGGCTGAGACTACATTTTCATGCCTGGCATCATTTTCATTTTTCCGGACTCGTAGTCGTCAGGATTTCCAAACCGTCGCACGATTTCTTCAAATATACTCCCTTTTTCTACCGGTTCATCCGTCTCCATGACCTTGTGGTACAAGTCTTCGGGAAGCACGCGCAACGCGGTCATCAGGCCCATGATCGACATTGGCCACATTGCCCGCATGCCCTTCACTTCGCGACGCTTCCAAATGGCCTCCATCATCGAATCCGACATATTCATCGATTTCATTTCTTGCGGATAACCCGGAGTTGCAAAGCCTGGATCGTCCCTGGTGGCATCCACTGGGGGTCGTGTGGCGGTGTTGGCCAGATATTGGTCGACCGAAACATTCTTGCGAGTGCGGGGGCCCACTTGTCGTGTCATGTGATTCATCATGTGGTGCACCATATGGCAATGGAACATCCAGTCGCCAGGATTGTTGGCGATAAACTCAAAATCGGAAGCCTGAGCAATGCCGATCAGCTCCGTATTGCGTGGTATCCAAGCCGACTTGGGAATGCGGGCTCCTTCGTGTCCAGTCACCCAGAATGTGTGGCCGTGCAAGTGGATAGGATGGTGCTGCATCGGTGAAAAGTCCATGATGCGCACGCGGACGCGCTCGCCGTGCTTGACCACCAACGGCGTAGTGTACGGTCCGCTGCGGCCGTTGATCGTGTGCCAATTCCAATCCATTCGCCAACTGTCGGAAATCGTTTGGTTCGGCTCAATAAAGAAATTCTGGAAGATCAAACCGAAATCGCGATCGACTGGTGGATCGAATACCTTACGCGGTTGGACAATGAACCAACCGACGCTTCCAAAAGCCTCCTGCATGGGCACATGTGAGTGATAAAAGAACGTCCCCTCTTCATGGACGTCAAATTCATAGACAAACGACTTGCCCGGTTGGATGGGATTCTGCGTCAGCGTCTCGCTACCATCGTATTGAACGGGCAATTCAAAGCCGTGCCAGTGCACGGTCGTCGCTTCAGGAAGTTCGTTAGTGACGATGATGCGCACTCGGTCGCCTTGATTTACCTCGATCGTCGGTCCAGGCATGGTGTCGTTGTAGCCATAGACGTTCATTTTGTAGCCAGGCAGGAACTCACGTTCAACAGCCATCGGAACCAAATTAAATTCCTTAGCGCCATTTACCATTTTCCACGGCAATTTGGTTAGGTCAGGCGCTGCAAAGGGAGCCGGCCCAGCCTCAACGCTACGAAAGCCCGGGACACGCTTTCCCAAGTAAAAATCCGAGTCGGGGTCGTTGCCTCGACTGGGTTTGAAGCGTGAAAATCCATCATACTCCGCTTTGACATCGGAATCGGCAGGAATTTGTGGTTGCGGTGCTGACCCGTGGCCAGCATGACTGCCACCCATGGGCACTGACGGGCCAACAGAACTCGGAGGCTTCTGAGCTGCAGATTTACCAGCCAGCAATCCACCAGCGGCAGCTAAGGAACCTAGTTTCAAAAATTGTCGGCGATGCTCGTCTGGTTTCATAGGAGCTCCAATTGTCACGTCTCGTTTAAGTCTGGGAGTCGAGGAAATCAGAGGGGCGAAGAAAGTAGCTCGTGCTAGGCGATGACGATGTACGCTTCGTTGCTGCAATAGTCGCTCCCCGACTCCCTGACTTCCCCTATCCCCCGCTGCTCACCGCGGCTTCGGCACCGCATCAATATGCCCTGGTGGCGTCGGCCCCTCAGCAGCCATCAGACCCCCATGCAGTAGAAAACCGCGTACCAAAACTTCGTTGGCGCGGGCTTCTTCCAGTTGCTGGATTTGAGTTAGGCGAACATCGAAGTACTCTTGTTGAGCATCAAGTACTTCCGGCCAATCGACGCGATTGTCTTGATAGCTTGCCAACAGCCCTTCGTAGGCGAGTTTCGATTCGGGGACAATCACCCGTCCGTACTCTGTCGCCATTTGCAACGATGTTAGATATTGTTGGTAAGTATTGGCTAGCCGATGTTGAAGTTCGAGTTCCACTCGTCGAATTTCAGACTGCTGCCGCATCATATCAACTTGGGCTTGGCGAATTGTCCCTTGATTTCGATCGAAAAGCGGAACCTCGAGCGAAACTCCAGCTACGGCCGTAGCCTGCTGCGCCTCAAAGTTGTAGCCGGATCCGCCACGTGCAACGATATCGGGAACCCACTCCACTTGTTCGCGGCGCAGTGTCGCGCCATCAGCCGCCAACTTGGCACGGGCCACCATTAGCTCAGGACTTTCGGTCATCAAGCTAGCCAAGGCTTCGTCATAGGTAAGCGCTTCTCCCTCTGGCATGAGTTGTCCCGCCAGCGGAGCAACGGCCAGCTCGACACCCACCAAGGCGGTTAGCCGACGAAACTGTTCTCGGTAGTGATTCTCCGCTTGCAGCACATCCAAGCGAGCACGTTGCAGAGCAACGTTTGAACGATGGACATCTGGACGGTTGGCTTGGCCTTGATTATAGAGCTCGCGGGCCGTGACTGCCATGTCCTCGGCCGTCTTAAGCAATTCGTTACGCATAGCGGCAATCTGCCACGCCGCCAAAGCACGATAAAAATGAATTCGCACATCGTTGCAGACGCGGAACTGCTGAACCATGGCTTGGTGTTCACTCACGTGGGCACGGCGCATGTACTTTTCGCGGCTCAATTGTAGTTTTCCAGCTGTTACGAACCGCTGCTGAACACTCATTCCCTGAAACTCGCCCGGTGTCCCGTCAACGCCAATCTGCTCGCCGATATAGTTGAGTACTGGATTGGGATAAAGTCCTGCCTGTAGAGCCTTGGCGGTCTGTGCAGAGATTTGCAGCTGCGCTTGCCGGAGCGTTGGATTGTTGGCCGAAGCCAATTGTAACATTCCTGGCAGCGAATAGTCTCCGCCAATAGTCTCCCCACCGATGGCCTGTTCAGCCGAGATTACTGGAGCTGGAGCGTTTAAAAAGTCGCTCCCATAATATCGTTGCCCCGGGAAGAGAGGCCCAGAGGCATCGAGTTGCTGCAAGCCGTAGGGAGCCTCGGGGATCGGGGGTGGCTTCAAGAATTCCTTTCCGGGCTCAGCCGCTTTTCTAGCCTGCCCCCAAGCGCTCAAAGTACAACTGACGGCAATCGCTAATGCTAGCATGGGCTGGTTGAGATTCTTTACATTCATTGGACGAGTCGCTCCATCAACTAGCCGAAAATCTGTCTCATCTACCTATCGACGCGATACCCCGTATGGGTAAAGTAAGTCCTACGCGATTCAATCGATTTTAAGACGAATTGACGAAGCAGTATTGCGTTGCGCGGAATCAGGTATTGAGGCAAGCTGTAACACCGAAAGTTTGGCTGGTTTCCGATCAGCGGGATGCTTCAGAGATCAGTCATTACTCGCTAAATGTCTGTGTCGCTAAGTGGTAATGAGACTGCGGGTCGAAATTCGTTGGGTTAAGCTAGAACGCTCGACCGCAGTCGCAGCGCATTGAGTATCACCGACACACTGCTAAAACTCATGGCTGCCGCTGCAATCATAGGGCTGAGCAACACGCCGAAGATCGGATATAGCAACCCTGCCGCGACCGGGATTCCAAGTGCGTTGTAAATGAATGCGAAGAACAGATTCTGACGAATGTTGCTCATCGTTTTGCGACTCAAGTTCGCCGCAGCAGCCACCCCGCGAAGATCGCCACCGACGAGCGTGACACCGGCAGACTCAATGGCAACGCCTGTCCCAGTGCCCATCGCGATGCCAACATTCGACTCCGCCAAGGCGGGAGCGTCGTTAATTCCGTCACCACACATCGCAACCGTTTTGCCTTCGTTCTTGAGCTTTCGAATGAAGTCATGCTTATCCTCTGGAGACACGCCGGCATGAAATTCGTCGATGCCCAACTTCGTCGCTACGGCTTTTGCCGTACGTTCCGCATCACCGGTCAACATTACGACCCTCAATCCTAGTTCATGCAGAGTCTTCAAGGCTGCAGGCGTACTTACCTTGATCGGATCAGTGATAGCCAGTATCGCCGCGAGCTTGTTGTCAATTGCCACAAACACCACCGTCGCACCCTCGGACTGATGTGCTTCGGCACTCGACCGTGCTGCGTCGATGTCAGCGATGCCTTGTTCGTCTAGCAAGTCGGCTTTACCAATCAGCACATCATGACCGTCGACATGAGCGCGAACGCCTCCACCGGTAATACTATTGAACTCTGTTGCCTCAACAATCTGCAATCCATCTGCCTTCCCTCGGCGAACGACCGCTTGAGCCAGTGGGTGTTCGCTTTGGGCCTCGACCGCAGCGGTCAACTTCAACACATCGATTTCATTCCAATCGCCAAACGTTTCAATCTCGGTAACTTCTGGCCGTCCCTGAGTTAGGGTGCCTGTCTTATCGACGACGATTGTGTCCACCTTTTCCATCACCTCGAGTACCTCGGCATTCTTGATCAGCACACCTTCCTTGGCGCCACGCCCCACGCCAACCATCACCGACATCGGCGTTGCCAGCCCAAGTGCGCAGGGACAAGCGATGATCAAAACCGCAACGGCCGCCACGAACGCATGAGCTAACCGTGGTTCCGGCCCAAGCACTGCCCAACCGACAAAAGCCAGGATCGAGCAGACGATAGCTGCTGGAACGAAGTAACGAGCGACCAAGTCGACCAGCTTCTGAATCGGAGCGCGACTCCGCTGGGCTTCCGCCACCATTTGCACGATACGGTTGAGAACGGTATTGCCACCAACGCCGACGGCTTCCATCACCAGCGCACCGGTTTGGTTCAATGTCCCGCCCGTGACTTCGTCGCCCTCCATCTTCTTCACCGGCATCGGTTCACCCGTCAACATTGACTCATCGACGCTGCTAGAGCCGCTAAGGACCTTCCCATCGACAGGAACTTTCTCACCCGGACGAACTCGCAACCGATCACCCTTGTGGACTGAATCGAGAGGTACGTCTTCCTCGCCACTGTCGCCGATACGGTGGGCAGTATCGGGAGCAAGTTTCATGAGTTCGCGAATTGCTCCACCAGTTTGTTGTCGTGCTCGCAGTTCCAACACTTGCCCGAGCAGCACCAATGTGATGATCACCGCCGCAGCTTCAAAGTACAGGGGCGGCACGCCATTCTCGAAAAAGGCCCGTGGGATGACTCCTGGAATCAACACGACGACCAAACTGAACAGATAGGCTGCCAATGTTCCCACCGCGATTAACGAGAACATGTTCAAGTTCATCGTGCGAAAAGACTTCGCGCCACGAACCAACAATGGCCATCCACACCAAAACACAACCGGCGTCGCCATCGCGAGCTGTATCCAGCCAGCAACACTGCTCGACACTAAGTTCACTAATTGCAAGCCAACCATCGGCCCCATGGCGATCACGAGAAGTGGCACCGATAACGCCACTCCAACCCAAAAACGTCGCTTCATGTCGGCGTAATGTTTGTCATCCCCTTGGTCCGCCGTGTCGACGTTCTTCGGCTCCAAGTCCATCCCACAAATCGGGCAGTCGCCAGGACCTAATTGTTCGATCTCCGGGTGCATGGGGCAAGTGTAGATCGCATCGGAGTTTGCCTTCAATTCGCTCGCCTTGGTCGACGAGCCGCCATGTTTTCCACTGCAACAGCTCAAGGGTTCTTGGTGAACCGCACGTTTCTTGGCTGCATCTTTCTCCGCTCTAGCGGTCAAAACGCCGCCGGGATCTTCAGAAAACTTGCTTTGGCAGCCTGCACTGCAGAAGAAGTACGACTTCCCTTTGTGCTCGCTATGGAGTGCCTCACCTGGATTTACGGTCATTCCGCAGACCGGATCTGTGGCAGTGATATTCGTTGAGACCATAACTTTTTCCTTCGCTGTCAAATTGGCAACCGACAATATACCCCATACTGGTATGCAAGTTGCATTCCGGATTTCCAGCGGCAACTGGGCCGCAATCAAGTTTCCATAAGGAGAACAACAAATGAGTACCGCGACCGCTTCCATGAAACAATGCTTGGCCAACTGTCAAGAATGCCAAGTGACCTGCGCAGATATGTTGACTAGCCACTGCCTTTCCGAAGGTGGCGACCATGTAGAACAGACACATGTCAAACTGATGCTCGACTGCATCGCCGCCTGTAGCGCTTGTGTTGACTTCATGAGTCGCAACAGCGATCACCACGCCCTGTATTGCCGAGCCTGCGCCGAGATTTGCAAAGCTTGTGCGGACAGTTGCGAACAAGTCGGCGGGATGGAAAAGTGCGTCAAGTGCTGTCGCAAATGCCAAGAAAGCTGTTCGTCCATGGCTGCATAAACCCTTAGCTATTGATTTTCGGCGATCGTCTCGCGCGGCCTGAACCGGCTGAGATCTTGTATGGTCGCTCGTTTCCGAATGAGCGGCCTATTTCATAAAAAAGCGATCTGACGCCAATTTGCGCGCTGAGAGGTGCTGTGCCCCTTGGGAACTAGCCATCGTCTAAATATCTTCAATGCGTCCTAAAAGTTCTAAACTCTAAAGACAAGATGTCTATTTGGTGATTCGAGGCAGCCAGTTCCAACGCCGACGATGGCAGGTTGAAAAAAGGCCCAAGTGCACAGGGATACGCAACGGCAGCCACGAACGCATGAGCTAACCGTGGTTCAGGCATAACTTTTTCCTTCGCTGTCAATTTGGAAATCAGCAATATACCCCACACTGGTATGCAAATAACATTTCGGATTTACAGCCACAACATTGGTCGTGGTCAAAAATCAATGCGGGCACGAAGGACGTCCAGTAGAGCATGATCAGTATGTGGCAGTGAAACTTACTGGCGATAACTCCCGCTTGTACGAGACCGAGAGACCTCTGCATGGGCAAAATCGACCGTCGCATGGGGCGTTGGAAAGTTAAGTAGTCCACTTGCCTTTGGTAGAGCTCGTTTGCCTCGTACGGCTCCAAAGCGCACAAACACTCTTACATTCGCTCAGCGGACAAGTAAACCTGCAAACAAGCTCTCCCCTCCCGTCAAACTCTGGATACAGATTCGAATGTCAGTTTATCGAGACTAATCTCAACAAATCGCGAAAGTTAAGATCCGTCGTTTTTCTCGAAAAATCAATCCACCGAGATCGTTGGATGAGACTTAGAAAAGCTCTCGATCTCCTCCGACAGAACTTTAGTACGCATGATATTGAGTTTCCTCAATTGCGGAAGCTCCGCTAGGTCATCCAGCAGAAAGCGATCGACGCTGGTGTTTGAGAGATTCAGACTTTGCAGGTTTCCTGCGAATACCAACGTCCTACCGACGCTTGAGTCAAGCGGCGAGTGGGAGAGGTCGAGGTGTTGTAGTAACTCGACATGACGAAGTGTGCTGAGCGACTTGAGCTGCACGTGTCGCAGGAAAAGTGAAGTCAGTTGCGATAGCTTTGGCAGGGACTCGAGCGACTTGAGAGGCGTGTTACTTAAGTCGAGTGACTGAAGATTTTCGAAGTGGACCAACTGTGCCAGCAATTCATCAGTCAACAAACATCCGCTTAAATCGATGCCGACAATCTGAGTGGGATCCAAAGCAGAAGCGGCGTCCGTCACTTCGCGCTGGGATAACCACTTTTCTGTGCCTTCAACTTGAATCAGACCACCGATGTCGAGCACCCATTGTAGAGCAGCAAAAGGCGCGTCGGCTTTTTGTCGCTTCTCAAACTCATTGCGGCTGACCGTGACCTCGGCTCCGCCGGGATAGCGAAGTGCATAGGCAAGATATGCGTCACTTGCTAGACTCGCATTTCGAAGATTGCCACTTGCTGAGAGTTCAACGCTGGATCCGTCGTCGAGTGCTAGGCCAATGTAGTCAATCGTTCCGGTGAGCAAATCGACTTGTACGAATGAGTCGTGCGGATTGCCGCTGCGGAATACGGCTTTCGTGCCATCCGGGTTCTTGCGAATGTCGGAAGCTGAAATCGACCCGACTGGAGTCGAGGACTTTAACGCACCACCCTGCCAAATTTCGAACGATTGCCCCTGATCGCTAGAAGTGACCAATAGAACATCACCAGCGGTCTTCATATTGATTGCAGCTTGGGCGTGTTGAAGTGTAAAACCAAGATCGCGAACCTGAATCTCAGCATCGGGCTCGGTGGGCATGTCCATGGCAAGGCCGCCAACGCGAACCGAGTGTTCGTCAAACCACTCAGGCGCAAACCACGTCGGAAAATAATTGTGGTTGGTCGTGATCTCGTTCACTTGCTGGGATGCAGCGTGCAAGAATCGTAACTGTGCTCCGTTTTCAGTGTCGACGCTGCCTGGGGCAATTGTCAGCCACTGACTATCAGGGCTCCACGCAAGACGCGGCGTTTGAGCGTCCGCCAGTTCCAGAGTGACAAACGGTAGTTTACCGTTGGCAGTGGACTCCCAAACAAGTACTCGGTGCGTTTCGTCGAGCATCAACAGCGACATTGCCAAGTACTTGTCATCCGGGCTCCAAAATAAATTGCCTGAGGTTGAGTAAAATCCACTACTCGAAACAACGTCGGGCAACTTCAATTCAATCGTATTGTCACCGGAGTTGTTAAGCAGTCGCACGACGCCGGCCTCTCCGGCTTTTCCAAAGTAGGCCGTGCGATCCCCGGCATAGTCCCATTGCCACTGGCCAAGCTCAAATCCTTCGCCAATTTCATGCGTGCCGAGTAATTTGCCACGGCGGTCCAACAGCGTGAATGTAGGCCCAGAATTGCAGAGCAGTTTGCCGCTGTCAGCGTTGATCATGCCTGTCACAAATTTGGGTATGGCAACGGCCGACTGAGGCTGGCCGTCGATCGTCCAGGTCCGCATTTCGCTGCGGTCGAGATAACCGAAGACCGCCGCCAGTTCGCCGGTTTCTTCGATCCAGTTGAGAGCCTGGGGCTGAAGGATATTTCCAAATGGAGAGCTTGGCAGAGCTCTGCCAGTGGGTGTGATGGACTGCACGCGTCCACACTGAAGTCCATAGGTATCCCCCGTGGCCACGAAATCAATGCGCTGACTACCTCCCTGGTCAATGCTCCAAGCTGGAACCCAAACCGAAGTGATCCTACGCTTTTCCCCAGAGGGCTCGACTCGCAAATCGAATTCACGTTGCAGTTTGCCCTGGGTATCAACTACTCTGCCACTGCCAAGCACTAGCGAGCGGCTGTCGGGAGACCAAGCGAACTCGTTGGCATACTGGTGTTCAACATTGAGTTGTTCGGCGGGAATCGTGCTCTGCAACAATCCGTCATGACTCCAGATCTCAAGAGACATTCCATAGATCCACTGTTGCGCTCGAAGTGCTGCCAAGAAACGGCCGTCGGGTGACCAATGTACAGCGCTGATCGATTCGTTGCCTCGTTCGGATCGAAGCACCTGTAAAGTATTCGTCTGCGTGTCCCAAAGTCGAATATTTCCATCCCTACAGCCAAAGGCGACTCTCTCTCCATTGGGCTCACTCTCTACCGCGCGCTGTACTGGCATGGGCAAATTCGGTGGTCCTTGCGCGGGACCAGTGCCCGGGTCAAACTCGATGGACGTTTGGACCTTGCCGCGAATGTCAACCACGCTGGCTCTGCGATCATCCCATACGACCAGCTGCTGGCCATCGTTGATCCAGGTTAGCGCTCCATGGTTCGCCGTGCCATCGATGAGTTGGCTGGCGTCCCACTGTGCGATGATGCGGTTGCGCAAATCGCGAATTTCAATGAAGCCTCCGTATTCTGAGAGCAGTGCAACACGCTTGCAGCCAGCCGCCAAGGTCACGCCACACCAGCGAGTACCTGGCGATGGAATCGTATGGGATACCGTTCCGCTACTCAGCTCTATAATCTTGCAGTCATACTGCGAGATGACTGCGAAGTATTTGTCAGTCGGATCGATGGCGATGCGGTTCTCAGTTAAGCCATGCGAGTGTTGC
>JAGQPR010000047.1:0-6929 GCA_020426625.1 Planctomycetales bacterium | reverse complement strand
TACTGCGAGATGACTGCGAAGTATTTGTCAGTCGGATCGATGGCGATGCGGTTCTCAGTTAAGCCATGCGAGTGTTGTGTTAGCTGTGGAAGCCAGGGTCGAATCTGCCATTGCCAGAGCTCGGAAGTTTTCTCTGGAGCTGCGACGAGTCCTGCAAACTCAGTGGCTCTGCGTAGTTGGGGCCAATCGACTACTGTCTCGGGCGATTCGCGTTCGCTGATCGTAGCGATTTGCGGTACCTCGGCCGATGGAGATTGTGCAGATTCGTTGGTTGTCGGTGCTGTCAACGGAGCCGGTTCGGCATCAGAACTTTTTACCATCGCAGAATCGCGCCGCGCCACGCGAATTGCTGCCTGCGTCCCGCCGTTGATCACAACTTCATTTTCGGAAAGTGCAAACTCGGCGGCCTCGATCCCTTCAATGAGAATCGTCCAGCGTCCCTCGCTGAGTCGGAACTTGTTGTTCGCTTCCTGAGTCAGGCTGAGAGCTTCACGTTGGCCATCTTTGACGGCTACCACCTGAATTTTCGCTTGCGGGTCATCGCACTGCACAATCAGCTCACCTCCGCCTGATAGCTTTAAAGTCAACAGCACTCCAGCCCAAATTAAGAGCGGAAGCATGATCGCGGCGGCCACGCCAATCAGGATACGTGGCGGTAACTTGGACCGGGAGGGCGTCGTGTCGCTGCGGCCAGCAGGAGTATTGGACGGTTGTTCCGGCGATGGAGTATAGCTAGGCAATAACGCTTTGACCGCATCCGGACTCGCCCATTTAGACAGTGCTTCAGCCAGTTCACCTGCTGTTTGATAACGCTCATCCGGTGACTTGGCCAAACATTTGTGAATGATATCCGCAAGCGTTTTGGGCAGTTCGGGTATCAGCTTACGCAAGTCGGGAACCGGTTCATGCAGAATGCGGGCTGCCTTGGCAATAAAGCTCTCGCCTGGCTGCCCCCGATAAGCGGGACGGCCGACGAGTAACGAGAACAATGTCACGCCCAAAGCATAGACGTCGGTACGGGCGTCAACTTCCCGGCTGCTCTGCAGTTGCTCCGGGGACATGAAGTCCGGTGTTCCCAGAATCTGACCACCCCGAGTGAGCTCTGTTGCTTCGTGCTCTGACGCATCGTCCTGAGTTCCTAATCGTGCCAGGCCTAAATCTAGAACTCTTACAACGCCTTCGCCATCCAGCATCAAATTTCCTGGTTTGATGTCACGGTGGGTAATTTTTTGATCGTGGGCATATTGCAGACCCACAGCTGCTTGCCGCACCAACTCACAGGCTGCCCCGACGGAGACGGTCTTGCCCTCAGATTTCAACCGCTTCTGGATTTCCGCCAACGACTCACCCTCTACGTAGTCCATTACCAAGTAGGGGACGTCACCCTCAAAGTCGGCATCATGGGCGGCGATGATATTGGGATGCTTGAGCGCTCCAATCGCCTGCACCTCGCGCCGGAAGCGTGCGCGGATTTCGGGCGTTAAATTCGATGGTCCATGAATTATTTTCAGGGCTTGGATTTTCCCAAGTTGCCGATGTTTGGCCCGGTAAACCGTTCCCATACCGCCACGGCCGAGTTCGTCCAGCAGTTCATAGGCACCCACCTCGGGTAGAGGCTCTTGCACTGCGGCCAGACGACGAATCGTCTGCAGGTCAGCCAGTCGCGAGATCAATGCACCGGCCCTCGCGTCCAGTTGGCACGGCTCCGAATCCCGAACTGCCTCGCGGACCACTTGGTCGATGTCTATCAGTGTATTGTCCGCTTCGGCCTTCGCTGTATCGATCTCGTGCTGGTTATGAAGACTATCCAGCTCAGTCGGCAGACGCTTGTTTGGGTCCATAGTTTCACGCGCGAGGGGGAGTCATTGAGGCGAGATTGGAGGGCAATAAGAGTACAAACGCGCGGCCGTTACGGCGCCAAACTAATTTTCCAGAGTTTCTTCGATCGCAGCCGACTCCCGGAATCCGGAGGCGTCGTCCGGCGATCGAGCGTTCAAAACCCCTTCCAATTCGTTCTTAAGGCGTCTGCGGACGCGGTGGGCGGCCTGACGCACCGCATTGGGGTTCATGTCCAGCTGTTTGGCTACCGTCGGACCGTCGATTTCCTGCACACTGAACAATTCGAAGGCTTGCCAGACTTTAGGGTCAAAGTCGGACCGAATGGACTCCAAGATGTTGCTCACAAGCTGATTGCGAAAGGCCGTTCCCGATTCCTCAACGTCGTCGTCTGATTGGATCTCGCGCATGATGCGTTGATAGTCCTCACCACCGGGAGAACCCGGTTTGCCCAAATAGCGGTCGCAATGAGTCGCAATTTCGCGGCGAACGATCGTGAACGCCCAGTGCCGAAGCCGCATTTGCTTGCCATCGCGCTCGAACTGGGAAATATAGCGGTACATCTTGACCAACACCGCTTGCACGATCTCTTCACAATCCTCGTGCTTCAGATTCCGAGTTTTGCAGAACTGGTAAATCGTTCTGCCCCAAATCTGAGCCAACTGACTCCAGGCACGGTCACTGCCCCGGCGCAGGGCCGATACCAAGCTAAGCGGCGTGTCATCTCCGGCCGATTGATACTCGGAAAACTCGCGTGTTTCAGAACTAGTCATTGGGAAAAAAAACCTCGGAACCATCGGTGAAGACCCCTCCAGAGTTGCCAATTGTACTCAAAATTCGAGCTTGAACGTGCGCGGTGAGTGGCCTTCACCTCCGAGTTTTCTTCTACGGCTTCGCGTTTCTGCGTAACGCCTGTGGGTTTGAGCCTGCACAACACTGAGCAACACGCAGCGTGCCTAACGCTCATCCTTTTATGCGGCTCAAGCTGGGCCGCAGCAGTCTCTCCAACCGTGAGGTAAAGCTATGCAACGTTTCACAAAGATTGTTCTTGGAGCCACGTGCATGATTGCCGGAATCCTGTCCCAAAATCCCAACGTCTCCGCTCACGATTTCACTTGGGACAATTTGGCGATGGCCCGCATCAAACTCGATAGGAACTACGACGTTGACGCCAACGTCGAGTGGTACATGGAACACTATCGCGCCGATACCTGGAAACTCGCCCGAAACGACGAGTTCCTGCTGCACGAGAAGAAGGCAGAAACGAAAAAGCTCTTCCAAAGTCGAATCGACCAATTCGACTTGTCGCAGACCTTTGTATTGAGAGCAAACATCGACATTGGCGACTATGACTTCACCAACCAAGAGTTTCCCGTTCGGACGAGCGGCCCCGATTCGTATTGGTATAAAACGTCGTCAAAGTACTCGGATTCAATACCGTATACGCTCAAGCTCTTCTTTAAGAACCACGAGTTTGTAGACACGGTTTCCATGGAGCCGGCCGCCGCGAAGGCGTTTGTTCAGGCCCGCAAAAAGAGCAATGGATACGTAGATCGCACCGTCTATGCCACCATTGAATTCGAAATAATGAGCCTAAAAGGGGATGATGGGCTGCTGGCTGAAGCGCTCAAGGTTACCTACTACCGCGACTCGGCGCGACGGCAGCCACTGGGTGAAACACTCGTTTGGAAACCGCGGTCCGAGTCGTCCAATGAGCAGGCAACTGAATCTGCTAGTGTTACAGCCGATCCTAAACCAGAGGGCAACGCGGACCTGAGCGTTGTGGGCCGTAGATAGTCACCTAACTTTCCCTCATGAGCCCCTCGAGAATCCGACAACAATGCCTGAGTGATTTCAGCCAGATAGATGTACTGGCTGAAATCAATGCCGTGGCAGAGTGCACCGGCGGAGACTGCCGGCTTCATCGCCTTTCACCGTGCGGGGCCAAGGGCGCTGTCGCGTCACGGGGTGAGCCCCGACGGATGAAAGACGACGAAGCCTGGCTGAAATGTCACCGGAATATCATATTTGCCCAAGCCAACGTGACTTTGACGTTAGCCTGTGATAGTAACCCGCAAGTAGCTATTTCTCATGCGCAATTGCGGTAGATGAATTCAGGCCTTTTAGTCCAGCTCGCGAGGCTGACCTAAGAGGCCGGTGGTTAAGCGTTTTTGGTGTGCCCAGACAGAATGCCTGAGCTGGGTGGGTTGCGGACCGACTTGCAGAATGCGAGCTGGCCCTGAGCCCATCCACTGTGGACGGGCAACTGTTTCTGAGTTGCCTTACTTGCAGGAGAAACTGCCATGGCGACACTAACCAAAGCTCACAACGAGCTATTTCGCAGGACGCCCGACGAATGCTTTCCAACGTTTGAAGCGCTCTACCAGAAATGTGCTGAAGACCATATCGCGTCCGACGACTTGTGGAGTCGACCCCAAGAGATCGTGCTGACGCATGATATGACCTTGTGCGTCGATGATTCTTCGGAGTTTCGGTTGACCGATTGGTCCTTCTCACAACTCTGCCGCATGGCGGGCGTGAGTCGGGATACGATCAATCGTCTATCACCCAAGACGGCCAGCAAGGCTTTCGAGGAGACTTTGCCGCATTCGGACAAGCCGCTTCAATTGCTCACGACTGGCGATCACATTCGTTCAGTTCACGGCGTCGCCTACACGCGGCTGTGGAATATCGAGTTGCTGGATCTAGTGAAAGAGTTCACGTCCGACTTCACTCCCCCGCAAACTGCCATGGACGGACAGAGCACGGGACTCTACTGCGGTGAGCAGGATATGTTCGCGTTCTTGATCGACCCAACAGGCTGGGCCGAAATCGAAGGCGAAGCGTTCGCTCCAGGTTTCTTTCTGTGGAATTCTGAAGTAGGTCGCCGAACACTCGGCATCCAGACTTTTTGGTTTCAGCGAGTCTGTCAGAACCACATTGTATGGGACGCTGTCGAAGTGGCTGAGTTCACTCGGAAGCACACTGCCAACGTCCGCGAAGGACTAAACGACATTCGACGCATCATCGAAAACTTAGTCGCCAAGCGCGACGCACGCCGCGACGGCTTTGTCGAGTGCATGCGGAAAGCGATGACTGAGCGACTAGGAAATGATGCTGACGAAGTGATCAAGCTTCTGACGCAGCATGGTATTCCGCGAGGTCTCGTAAAAGAGGCCATGGAAACCGCACGCGAGCAAGGTGGCTTTACGATCTTTTCGGTCGTCGATGCACTTACCCGACTTTCTCAGTCGGTGCAGCTGGCTGGCGACCGTGCGGAGCTCGATATGAAAATTGGCAGTCTTCTTGCGCTGGCGGTGTGACTATGGACCCACAAGCAACCTGGGACGTGCTGCTTCAAGCTTGGAGCAAGCGGAATTGGAACGAAGTTGCCGAGCTGAGTGAATCTCTACTGGACTGGCTGGCCAAAGGTGGTTTCCCACCCGAGACCAACTATCCCAAGGAACTCGGTGTAGATTGGGACTCGGCCGTCGCCCTAGCTGCTTGTGGCTTCGCCTGGTGTCGTAGCCGAAATGTGCTTGAAAACGAACATGGCATTCCTGCCGATGTCCCTTTCAGCTTGGCTTGTACCAAGTGCCTGGACGATGGTCCCAAGTCCTTCGACGATGCCACGCAAACCGGCTGGTCTCAGATTGAGTACTACCCAGCTGGCAAAGCCGAGCGATTTATTGGTCTCTGTCCAGCATGTAGCCAGCGGGCCAGTAAGCCGTAGCTCTGGGCAGTCTTTTCTGTTGGCTGTCTCACGTGAGCAGCCCGTTTCCTTTGTTCTTAGTTGGAGGTGTCTACATGGCAACCAAACAAGTTGTTCGTCCCGTGCACGAAGTTCGTATGGGACGCATTAAAGCGGCGATCTGGGAAAACGAAACCCAGAATGGTGCGCGTCACAATGTCACGATTTCTCGGCTGTATCGCGATGGCGAACAGTGGAAGGACTCGACATCGTTTGGTCGAGATGATCTGCCGCTGGTCGCCAAAGTCGTCGACCAGGCCCACTCCTGGATTTTCGAAAACTCAGGCGGTAGCGCCAGTTTCGATCCCGAAAAGATGAACGATTAAGTTGTGGAGTGACGGGCGCTCCTACACCTTGAATTCAGCCCGCCAGTGTCGAAGGATTCACGCCTGACCATCAAGTCAACGAATCTGTAAACGAGTAGGTTTTTGGACGGTTTTTCATACCACCGATCGCCTCTCACACTCTACGGCTACACTTGCTCGGTTCGCATAGATCGAGGAAGCGATGGCAATTGTTTTATTTTCTGAAGGTTGGTTTTGGGTGTAACACGATGATTCGAGCCCGAGCGTCTACATTTCGCAGACGTTTGCGGCCCGTGTGATCAGCGGGGAATAGTGGGCTTTAGGCATTCTTGGCAGTGTGAGCCGTTCCCCCCACTGTAAAAATAATGAACGTGGTTGAAACTGCTTGGCCAGTCGCGTGCAGTTCCATCCACCTTACCCAGGTTGTTTGTACACGCATCGCTTCCGGTCAAGCCAATCGCCAACTAGTCCCTCGCCAGGACAGACGGCGGTCGCCATACCAATTCGATCAACCAATCGCGTCCTCAGCTGCCATGTCGTGAACTGCTAGTACTAGTTTGCCTGTACTCGTCCGGAGTAAACCAAATTCTTGGTGCGAATCCGCCCAACCGCCCACGCAACTCTGGCTAGAGTCGCCGAACCATCGTGTGGTATAATTAACAGACCCCAATATGCTAAGGAACGACAATGAGCTCAGTGACGCTAGAACTAGATTTGCCAGAAGACTGGGCAGAGTTCAACATGCCGCCAGCCTTAGATGCTCGACTGACGACCCTTCTAGATCAGCAGGATCAGTCTGGTGAACTTGCCGAGCCTGAACGCAAAGAGGCAGAGGCGCTCTGCAAGCTCGTTGATATGCTTGCACTTCTGAAGCTTCGGGCCGAGCGAGTTTCGGGCCAATCGAAGCCGTGAGTCCCTACATTCCAGTCGACTTGGTTCGGCAAGTTCGTAGTCGGGCGCATGAGATCTGCGAGTACTGCTTGCTGCCTCAACAGTCGCAGGAGGCAACGTTTCATATTGATCACATTGTTCCACGG
>JAGQPR010000479.1 GCA_020426625.1 Planctomycetales bacterium | reverse complement strand
AGTCGGACTTGCCTTGCCAACCGGAATCGATCAGCAACTGCCACGTGGCAGGAGTACCTTGCATGACCGAAACGCGATGCGTTTCGAGCAAATTGGCTAGCTGCCGTCCATCAATGGAATCTTCGCGGCTGGCGACAACCAATGAAGCTCCAGAGACCAAAGGCAAGAACAGTTCCAGAACCGAGATGTCGAAAGAAAGTGTGGTGATCGCTAACAGCCGATCCTGCTTTTGCAAACCCGGTCGCTCACGCATGGCATACAGAAAATTTCGCATTGCGCGATGCGGAATGACAACGCCCTTGGGATTGCCGGTCGAACCCGAGGTGTAGATCACATAGGCGGGATCCTCCAACTGAACCTGAGGTGGTGCGGTGTACTGGCTGACTTCGGCAAACCCTACATCGGCTCGAAGTACCCTGCCCGTAAAGTCGTGGAACACTGTTTCCAGTGAGTCTTGCGTTACCAGAACTTGAATCCCTGAATCTTTGGCGATGAAACGCTGCCTTTCCTCGGGAAAAGCGGGATCAATCGGCACGTAGGCAGCGCCACTCTTGAGAATCCCCAGCAACCAGATCACCATGTCTGCGGAGCGCTGGAGGCAGATGCCAACCAGATCACCGGGACCAATATCGAAACTCTGCAAGAGGCCAGCGATCGAGTCCGACTGCCTTTCCAAAGTTTCATAGCTGACGTTAGTTTCGCCGAAAAAAAGTGCAGTCTTTGTCGGCATAGCCTGGGCCAGACGCGATATACACTCGATCACGCCTTCTTGGGAGAACGCCGTTTGCGTGCCGTTCCAGTCAATGAGTATTTGCTTTTTTTCCGCCGAGGGAATTATGTCCAAGCAGGAAACTGGTTCATGGTCGTGTTGGGTGAGCGAACATAATAGAACAACAAAATGCTTCTGGAGCCTCTCGATGGTCTCGTGGTCAAATAGGTCGGAGTTGTACTCAAACTCTCCAAGCAGCTTACCGCCCGCATCTTCCAGGTACAACGAAAGATCGAACCTCGCCGAACCACGTTCGGGCTCCCACGCAGTGGCGTCGCAGTTCGGAAAGGAAGGTGGTTCAAAAGGGGCGTTTTGAAAAGTCACCATCGTTTGGAATAGAGGAGAATGGCTGGCATCCCGCTCAGGCCGAAGCTCTTCGACCAGCCGCTCAAATGGAACGTCTTGGTTTGCAAACGCTGCCAGCGTGGCCTGGCGCACGTCACTCAGCAGTTGCCGAAACGTCGTTTCTCGAGAGAGTTGACAACGGATCATGACCGTATTCAGGAACAATCCTATCAACGATTCAAACTCGGTCCGGTTGCGATTCGCGATTGGACAACCCACCACGATATCGTTCTGCCCGGAGAAACGTTGCAACAGGACTTGGTAGGCAGCCACAATGACCATGAACACGGTGGCTTGCTGAGAGCGAGCATATTGAAGAAGGTTTGATGCAACCTTTTGATCGATCTCAAAAGTGATATGGGCTCCCTGCGTTGTTTGAATGCTGGGGCGAGCTCGATCGAATGGCAATTGTAGAACGGGCGCGGGTGTAGCGAATACTTCCTTCCAATACTGCAATTGGTCATCGAAACGCCCCTGTTGATGCTGCTCACGTTGCCAAACTGCATAGTCAGCATATTGGATAGGCAATTCTCCAAGAGCCCGCGTTGTCGCAGGTGATGAAGCTCGTTCCATCTCAGTTGCCAAGTCGCTAAACAACAGAGACATCGACCATTCGTCCGCGATAATGTGGTGCAAGACGACTACGAGCAAATGTTCGTTCGCTGCCAGTTGGACAATAGCAAAGCGAACAAGTGGATCGCGGGATAAGTCGAATGGTTGTGCAACTAGACGGTTGACCAAATCTCGCGCGGCATCAAATCTGGTATGCTCGGGCTCGATCGACAGGTCGTGGACGGCAACCCGAACCGACCGCTCCGCGTAAATGAACTGCAGTATTTGCCCTTGCTCGATCTCGAAATTGGTGCGAAGTGTTTCATGACGTTGCACGATATTGTCGACCGCACATTGGAAATGCTCGAGCTGGAAATCTCCCTTTAGATGCAATACTGCCGGTACGTTGTAAGCTCCCGAGTTGGGCCACATCTCATGAAGGAACCACATTCGTTCCTGAGAGAAGCTAGCAGGTGCCACGTCGACCTTGGCTTGCGGCGCATCGGTCGCCCAGGTGCCGAAATTGGCGGTTGGCTTTTGGGATAGACCGTGCATCGTAGCCATGCTCTATAGCGAAATACTAAAACCTGACTTGCGGCTGGAACTAGCGGAGCACTTGACGAGTTTCGCGCCGTGCGCGACTGATTGGCATATCGCTCAGGCTATTTTGGGACAAGCTCTGTTGTGACTGCCCAATCTGAGTTGCCAGCTCTGCTACCGTAGGCGACTCGAAAACATCGGCAATGGTGAGGGGAACGGAAAAAAGTTGACCAAGCCGAGCGACAACTTTGGTGGCAGAAAGCGAGTGCCCGCCCAATTCAAAAAAGTTATCGTGCACTCCGACGCGATCGATGTTAACCACCTCTCGAAAAATTGCGGCAATCTGCTCTTCTACCGGCGTTCGCTCAGCAACATAACCCACAGCCAATTCGGGACGGTCCGATGATGGCGCTGGCAGCAACTTGCGATCCACTTTGCCATTAGGCGTTAGCGGAAATTCGTCTAGAAACTCGAGTGTCGTGGGGACCATATAATTGGGAAGGTTTTCTTTCAAGTAATCGCGAATGACTGCGTAAGGCTTCTCACCTTCATTGGTCCTGACATAGCCGACCAGCCTCTTGTGCCCGCTGGCATCTTCAAACACGGTGGCGACAGATTGGCGAATGTTCGGGTGGCGATTCAAAACCGACTCGATCTCGCCCAACTCAATGCGATAGCCGCTAATCTTTACTTGGAAATCGGACCGCCCAACAAACTCAATTTCGCCATCAGGTAGGAATCGAGCTTGATCGCCGGTATTGTACAAGCGAACTGGACTGAGACCATTGACAGAGATATTGGCAAAACGCTCAGCCGTCAATTCTTGGCGATTCAAGTATCCAGTTGCTAGCCCATCACCGCCAATGTACAGATCACCCAGCACACCAACTGGAACACTGCGATGGCTGGAATCCAAAATGTAGACCTGTGTATTGGCAATGGGCCGACCGATCGTCACCCGCTGGCCGGGATCCGCGATTCGTTTTACTGTTGACCAGACGGTGGTTTCCGTTGGTCCGTACATGTTCCAGACTTCGGAGCCCGAATGCACCAATTGGTTGGCCAGGGAACTCGGCATTGCTTCTCCGCCGCATAGTATTTTCAAATCGGGCTTACCCTGCCAACCAGATTCAATCATCAGTCGCCAGGTGGCTGGAGTCGCTTGCAACACTGTCACGTGATGAGTACTTAAAAGGTCTGCCAAACGCTTGCCGTCCGTCGAGTCGCTTTGCGTGACGACCAGCAAGTGTGCCCCACAAATTAAGGGTAGATAGAGTTCTAGAGCTGCGATGTCGAAGGACAGTGTCGTCACGCCGGCCAGAGTATCGCTTGAGTTTAGCCCTGGTTCGTGGAGCATCGAACAAAGGAAATTGGTAAGGGCGCGATGGGGAATCTGAACGCCTTTGGGCACGCCAGTCGACCCCGATGTGTAGATGACATACGCCGCTTGTTCGTTGGCAATCGGCAAACGCAAATTGTTGCCGCTCTGGGAAGCAATGTTTGTTGCATGGCCGTCGACCAAGATCTGCGTGGCATGCGGTGCGATATCGCGCGAGGTTAACGACGACTGTGTCAGCAGGCAGTCCAGTCCCGAGTCCTGGACCATTAGTTTCAGACGGTCCGTGGGGAATTCTGGGTCCATAGGAACGTAGGTCGCACCCGCTTTAAGGGCTGCGAGCGTTGCAATCACCATCTGTTCGGATCGTTCGAGCAGAATACCGACAAAGGTGCCGTTCGTGACGCCTTGCGACTGTAGCTGGCGGGCAAGCTGGTTGGCCTTCGTATTCAACGTGGTATAGTCCAGCGAACTCGCCCCGAAGGTCACTGCTCTTGCTTGAGGTGTCCTTTCAGCCTGTTCCTCGAACAGATCAATCACCGACTTGTCCCGTGGATACTCACGTTCGGTAGCATTCCACGTGATCGCAGTGGTTTTCAATTGACGTTCGCTCAATATCGAAACGTCACTCAACTTTTGGTTGGCATCGCTGGCCAGTGACTCGAGAATCGTCTCGTAATGCTCGATCCAGCGCATTACGGTAGATTCGTCAAATAGGTCGCGATTGTAATCCCAGTACAACTTAAGGCCAGTCGGAGTCTCATTCAAGTTAAAGAACAAATCGTGATTGATGGCTCGCTTAACCGTCATGCCGACTTCTGCCTTTAATCCTGAAAATCTAATGTCCGTTGAATCTTTATCCAGGTTGAAATGCAAATCGGTTAACGGCATGCGGTTGCTTTGTCGCGGAACCTTGAGGTTGCGTACAATTTTGCCAAGCGTACAGTCTTGATGTTCAAAAGCCTCTAAGACTTCATGATGAACGGACCTGAGCAGCTCGCGGAACGTTGATTCGGGAGAGAGCTGCACGCGAATTGGCAAGACATTCATGCACAACCCCACCAGATCCTGGTTGTCAAGGATTGATTGGCCAGCAGTCCGCATGCCGATAACCACATCGGGTTGGCCCGACAGTCTCGACACCAACAGTTGGTATGCAGCCAATCCAGCCGTAAACAAACTGACGTTGTTGTTAGCAGCGATCTGCTTCAATGCGCGATAAGTCGATTCGCTGAAATCATGGATAACCGAATTGGCTGCGTAGGTTTGTCGCGGGGGCCGCGGATTGTCCAGTGGCAAGTCAAGCGGGGCGGGAATCGTCGAATACTTGTCCAGCCAGTAACGCAACGCTACCTCTGCATCTTCGTCGCGTTGCGGTGTACTCAAGACGTACTCGCGGAAGGAGCCTGGTTGCGGTAGGTGGATTTCTGTTCCAGCCTGCAACGCAGAATAGACTTGGCCCATTTCCTTGAGCATGACGTTCCACGACCAACCATCGGTCACAATATGATGTCCATCAATGATCAGCAGGTGATCGTTGTCCGTCAGTCGTAGCAATTCGATTCGCACTAAAGGATCATGGTAAACGTCAAACACTGTTGATGCGAATCGTATTGTAGTGGCCGTTATCTCTGCTGCGCGAGCGTCGGCGGGTAGTTGTCGCAGGTCGCGGTGAACCATCTCAAACCGTTGTGGTGGCCGCAATTCCTGATATTCGCCCGCTTCGTCGATGCGTACATGCAGTATCGGGTGTCTGCTCAAGACCGTATCGACGGCACTTTGTAGTTGAGGGACATTCAGCGTCCCAGTCAATCTTAATGTAAACGGTTCATTATTCGCATAAGCTGCCTCAGGCGAGTGCTTCGAAGTTAGCAGGATTTCCTGCTGAGTTTGTGTAAGTGGAAAGCGGGTACCTACCTCGTCACCATTGCCGGATTGTTCGACGACTTCTTTCGACGCAGTACCTGCCACATCACAGGTAGCGGAGGCAACCGGCTTCGGCATGAAGCCGCCTTGCCTGATTTCAAGACAACTATCCTTGACGGCGGCGATGATCTTCTCGACGTCTTCCGCTGAGTGCTCGGTTGAAAGGAAACAATTGTCAGCCCAGCCGCGCGTAAAGATTCCGCGATCTAGCAAGTGGAAGTAGAGTAAGTCCGCGTATTCCAAGTCTGGCGGGAACATGAATCGGAAAAGAGAAGTAAATTGCGCGACGCGAATCGGAAACAGATTTTCCTCAAAGAAACGATTCAGCGTGTCCGCCAGATAGCGAGTCTGATCGG
>JAGQPR010000478.1 GCA_020426625.1 Planctomycetales bacterium | reverse complement strand
TTTTGCAAAAACCTCTTGCGTCAGGCCGATGTGCCAACCGCAGACTTTCAGGTTTTTCGGGATGCGGACGATGCAATGCGTTATATCAAAGGGCGATTTCCGGGAGAACACGATCGTTGCCCGGTAGTCGTCAAAGCGGACGGGCTGGCTGCTGGCAAGGGAGTTCTTGTTTGCCGGCGTCGCAATGAAGCTTTGGAGGCCATCGATCGCATTGCCCGCGATATGGAATTCGGCGAGGCTGGTGCGCAGATGATTATCGAAGAACGACTTGAGGGCCAGGAAGCTAGCGTCCTGGCAATCACCGACGGTAGGACGATTGTTCCACTTCCGCCGGCCCAGGATCATAAGCCTGCGCATGATGGTGACAAAGGCCCGAATACCGGCGGTATGGGAGCCTATTGTCCAACTCCGATTGTGGACGACGCTCTGTTAGCATGGATTGAAGAGCACGTGCTCATTCCGACAATTCATGCCATGAAACGTAATCGCAAACCCTACCGCGGCGTTCTCTACGCTGGTCTGATGCTGACACCACAATCAGGCACCAAAGTTCTTGAATACAATTGCCGGTTTGGCGACCCGGAATGCCAGCCAATGTTAATGCGGCTGCAGAGCGATATCATGGACTTGCTCGAAGGAACCGTTGATCAAGCTTTGGATCAAATAGATCCGCCAGTGTGGGACCCAAGGCCAGCTACCTGCGTAGTTATGGCCAGCAAGGGATATCCTGGCGATTATTCAAAGGGTTCCCCGATAACTGGCATCGAAGCCGCCGATGCCCTGCCCGATGTCAAAGTTTTCCACGCTGGTACGAAACTGGTGGGAGATAAAATCGTCAATGATGGCGGGCGAGTCTTGGGGGTTACCGCGCTGGGGGACTCGATCTCGAAGGCAAAGCTGAATGCCTACACAGCAGTGCAGAAGATTCGCTGGGCAGGTGCTTGGTGTCGCAAAGACATCAGTGACAAAGCCCTGGCTTACCTCGAAAAACAAGCCACCGAGCACTGACCTGAGTATTTCTAACTGCGTACCAGTGCCGAAAGCGCAGGTGGCTTGAGCTTTTAGGACTAGTTCGTCCGCAGCTGAGCGATTTATTCGTCTTGAGGCGAATGATGGGCATCCTGGAGATTGCCGTACCCCACCAAGTCAATGGCTTCAGCCTCAGCGTCTTCAGCTCTTGCTGCAGGGCAAGTCTCGGTGGTTTCGCAGCATTGGCACAATATTGAAAGCACGTCGGACGCGCTCGGGTGAATATCGTACTGATTCATCAGTCTGCTGAATTCGTGGATTTGCGTGCAGGGCATGGCGGCTCCCGTTATCGTTTTCTGGTTTGGGAAGGGGCTGATCTGACATTGGTTCCCGGCGAGCACTCATCGCCAGACTCGTCGTCCGCAAGTTCGTCATCGCTGAAATGAGCAACTCGAGACATCATGGCACAAAGGGTTGAATCGGCCAACGTCGCCTACAAACTTAAAACCTGGGTGCCATGCAGTGCAAGTGAGATACCAGTACACGAGTAGGCAAGAGAAAAAAACTCACCAGCAACTACGTTTCTCTGGGGCACTAATTCAATTTGCTGCAGTTTACTCAGCACAGTTGAACGAGAAACGTAGTCGCATGGTGAGAATGAACGCTGCCCGTTATATCGGACCAGTCCATGGCCGAATATCTAGATGAATCGCCTGGAAACTAGATTAAATAGATAAGGCCGGAATTCAAGACAAACTTTTCTCGACATTAAAGAATGTGCAGATTGGCACATCGAAAGGTGAACGAGGTCGTTGCACAGTGTGCGAATTCGCCCTATTCAATGACAGCAATTCCGATCTAAACGTATCTGAAGAAACTGATCTCCGCCGTTGGCGCGCTTGGCTGAGGCGAGAAACCTCGCGATTGAGAAACTCCGAGCCCAGGATATCTCTAACTTCCGGCAGGATCTTCACGGTGGAGGCCGGTAATGGATTCCATACCCACCTAAGGGTATTTTCAGGCTCTGATCTCTCGATGGTAAACGTGGGCGATGGCAGAGGATGTGCGGCGTTCTCCTGCGACAATTCAGCACGCCGGACTGATTTGTTGGTGAAAGGACAGCTTTCGGCACTCCCATTGCGTTGCACGATTATTGGCTTCCGGGTTGCGCTCGCGACCATGCTTTGGAAGCACCCACTCGAATTGGAATTCTGTCAAGGATAGAAAAGGGCTTATGTCGACAATCTCTTCGGACCATTCGTCTACATCCAAAACGGTATCGGTGGACGACCAGGCCCAGACCCCCCAGAACCATGGCGTTGAAACATTCCAATACGACGATCAGATCGTCCGCATGTTCACCACGGCGACCATAGTCTGGGGCTTGGTAGCAACGCTGGTTGGTTTGCTGGTAGCGATCTTTCTAGTGGTGCCCTGGCTGACAAGCGGGTTGCCTTGGATAGCGTTTGGTAGATTGCGGCCACTGCATACCAATGCCGCAATTTTTGCCTTTGCCGGAAATGCCATCTTCGCTGCGATCTACTATTCGACGCAGCGACTATGTAAGACGCGGATGTGGAGTGATCGGCTGAGCCGAATGCATTTTTGGGGCTGGCAAGCGATCATCGTGGCGGCAGCCATTACCATCCCGCTAGGCATAACTCAAAGCAAAGAATATGCGGAGCTGGAATGGCCAATTGACTTGGCGATCGCCGTGGTTTGGCTGTTTATTTTTGGCGGCAATTTCTTGATGACATTGATTCACCGCCGTGAGCGTCATATGTACGTGGCGCTTTGGTTCTACATTGCAACGATTGTGACGGTGGCGTTGTTGCATGTCTTGAACAATCTTGTTTTGCCTACATCCTTGTTCCATGGGTATTCGGTTTACGCTGGCGTTCAAGACGCATTCATGCAGTGGTGGTACGGGCACAACGCGGTGGCATTCTTTTTGACCACACCATTCTTGGGACTGATGTACTACTTCCTTCCCAAGGCGGCTGATCGCCCGGTGTTTAGTTACAAGCTGAGTATCATTCACTTTTGGTCATTGGTCTTCATTTACATCTGGGCTGGTCCGCACCACTTGCACTATACGTCTATGCCCGAGTGGGCCACTACCTTGGGCATGCTTTTCAGTTTGATGTTGTGGATGCCGAGTTGGGGTGGCATGATCAATGGGTTGCTGACCTTGCGCGGAGCTTGGCACAAAGTAGCCGCAGATCCGATTTTGAAGTTCTACGTAGTCGGGGTAACCTTTTACGGCATGAGTACGTTTGAAGGCCCTATGCTGTCGATCAAGAGTGTGAACGCCCTCAGCCACTATACAGACTGGACAATCGCACATGTGCATTCTGGGGCGCTGGGTTGGAATGGATTCATGACGTTTGGCATGATCTACTGGCTCTTGCCTCGCATATTTCAGACGAAGCTGTGGAGCGATCGGCTGGTTAGTATGCACTTCTGGACGGGAACTATTGGAATTCTCTTGTACATCATCCCGATCTATGCAGCGGGTCTCATGCAAGGTTTGATGTGGCGCGCGATCGACCAACAATCCGGCCAGTTGCTTTATCCCGATTTTATTGAAACGACTCAATCCATTACTCCACTGTGGTGGTTGCGTGTGTTGGGAGGATTGCTTTACGTTTCCGGTGTTGTGATGTTGGCTTGCAATGCTTTGATGACTTGGCTGGCCCGGCCAGCAACGTATGAAGAACCGGTGTTTTCCGCGCCCCGGCTTGCATCGGACTATGTCGATACGACGCAGCCTACTGTCAGCGACTTGAAGGATGCACCTGTGTTGGAAATCGGCAAGAAGGTTGATGTTTGGGCCAAGATGAATTGGCATCGCGGCTGGGAGCGGCTGCCGGTCAAGTTCACCATCATGACGACTTTGGCTGTCGTTGTCGCTTCTTTGTTCGAGATCATTCCGACATTTTTGATTCGGAGTAACGTTCCAACGATCGCAAGTGTAAAGCCCTACACGCCACTGGAATTGGCTGGTCGAAATATTTACATTTCCGAGGGATGTTACAACTGCCATTCGCAGCAGATTCGTCCCATGGTTGCAGAGACAAAGCGTTACGGCGAATACAGCAAGCCGGGTGAATTTATTTACGATCGACCTTTCCAGTGGGGTAGTCGTCGCATCGGGCCGGATTTGGCACGCGAGGGTGGACGACAAAGCAGTTTCTGGCATTGGACCCATTTCGAGAATCCGCAATCGGTATCGGAGGGTTCGGTGATGCCCGAATATAAACATCTTCTCGACGCGAAACTGAACTTTTCTGCTATCCCACAGCTGGTGCGAGGTGCTCATCGTTTGGGGGCTCCTTACGACCGTGAGCTGGCAGAAGCAGAGGATATGGCACGGAAACAGGCTGAGGCGATCGCCGTTGATATCGCGCAACAAGGTGGAGTTGCCGGCATGCAGGACCGCCAAGCGATTGCTTTGATCGCTTACCTGCAGCGTATTGGCACGGACTACTTCCGCATCGACCAGCCAGCCAGCGCTGAGACTGAAACTGAGAACGCTGGGGCCGAAGAAGCTGCGTCCACCGAATCGGCGGAGGTGGCCGCAAACGCCATTTCAGGTTCCGCAGAGGCGCGTAGCGCAAACCGCGTTCCTGCCTTTCAGGCTGCAAGGACCGATTCGTAGGATCGATCGCCTCACCTAGATTTTTCAAGATACCAAGTAGACATGGAATCCTAGTTCAATGATCAAAGACCTGGTCAGTTCTCTCGACTACTCAAACTATGCCGAGTCAGCGCTCCTGCTATTCGTCATTAGTTTCGGCATAGTGCTTTACGGTGCGTTGCGACTGAGTCGCAATGCGGCGGACCGATTTGCATCCATTCCTCTTAGCGACCGAGTGCAGGATCCACGCCATGAGTAACGAAGCAATCAACCCGTTGACTAACCACGCATACGATGGCATCCAGGAATATGACAACCCGCTGCCAGGCTGGTGGAAGTGGACATTTGTTGGCAGCATCGTTTTCAGCGTGTTGTATGCGCTCTACTTTCATATCGGCGCGCCAGGAAGATCTCTGCTGGAACAGTATGATCGAGAATTGGCTATCAATACTCGGTTACAATTCAAAGAAATTGGCGACTTGGTCCCCAACGAAGCCACCATCTTGGAGTACATGCACAAGGACGACTGGCTGAAGGTCGGCCAAGTGGTCTTCAAGACAAACTGTGTTTCCTGCCACGGTAGAGATGGTGAAGGCAAGGTTGGACCGAATTTGACCGATGATTACTACAAGAATCTGAGGAATCTGGAAGGCATAGCCAAAGTCATCTCTGTCGGCGCAGCTAACGGCGCCATGCCCGCCTGGGGACATCGCTTGCATGTCAATGAAGTCGTCTTGGTTTCGGCCTATGTAGCTTCGTTGCGTGGAAACAGTCCAGCAGAGCCGGGCAAAGCAGCAGAGGGCAATTTGATTGACCCATGGCCTGAATTCAAGGCAGCGGCTAGCGAAGACGCTGCCAAAAACACAGCGACAGACGTGTCTTCGGCGGAGGTGACGTCGGCGGCGCCTAACTCGAGCGAGTAACATTGCTGACACACTGATGTCCCTCAAGAAGATTCGATTGATGACCGAGCAGCCCAAGCGTCCATTCTCCTTGCCTGTAATACAACTACAGTCACGCAACCCGAGCACGGAGACTTCACCAGCAGAAGTTGGCGGAGGCGAGCACGAAGGCTCTTTGCTGCCAGCCGCAGAACATGTGCTGAGCACACTGGAGCGTGATGGTCGTCGGCGATGGCTCAGGCCCAAATTGGCTCAAGGAATTTGGTGGCATCGGCGACGTGCAGTTGCCTATGTGCTAATGGTGATCTTTATTGCCGTCCCGCATATGCGCATCGGCGATGC
>JAGQPR010000477.1 GCA_020426625.1 Planctomycetales bacterium | reverse complement strand
AGAGGCTGATGTGGCATCGGAATTACGATTTGTGACGCTAGCGATTCACTTGCAGGTGCTTTGGAAAGCTGGTCGTGGCGCCTGAGACAGAGCATACATAGGCAGCAGCTTGAATAGCATGTTGGTTAATCTGCTCAAGCGGTTGGTCGAACAACAAACCGAGTGTCAGAGCCGCCGTAAACGCATCACCAGCGCCGACTGTATCGACGACGGAAACGGTAGGTGCCGGTTCCGAGCTAAATGTTTCACCGCGCAAAATAGTGGCACCAGCAGAACCACGTGTTACCGCTACGCATGAGAGTTGGTGTATGCTGGCCAACTGTTTCATGACGTCAGCTTGGCTTCCTTCAAGCCCATCTAGTTTTGCCAGCACAGGCAACTCTTCGTCGTTCACCTTCAGCACATTGGCCAACTCCAACGATTCCCGCAGTACGACTTCACGGACATAGGGTGGGCGAAGGTTGATGTCCAGCACTCGCCAAGCTTCACTGGGCGTTTCAGCAACAAACCGTTGGATGACGGCCTGGGAACTTTCGCTTCTTTGGCCCAAGGTCCCAAAGCAAACCGCGTTGCATGCGTTGGCCAAGGGATGCAATTCCGGAACCCACTGCAAATTGTCCCAGGCTGAATTCTCGTCGAAATGGTAACTAGGAATGCCACTGCCGTCGACTTCGACGACAACCCTGCCTGTAGGGCGACCGTCAAATTGCACTTGCCCTGCCTCGACTCGATGTTCGTTCAACACAGCACGCGCCTGGTGTCCCAATGCATCATCACCGACGGCGCTGACCAAATAGACTTGGGCGCTTCCTCCCGCAATTTCTGATGTGCTGCAGGCGAAATTGAGCGGTGCACCACCCAACCTTGGTCCACTGGGAAACACGTCCCACAACAGCTCACCAATGCCGACCACGATTGGTTTGAATGTCATAGTTCCTCCTGAATACTCGCCTAAATAAGAAAACGTCGGCAGACCATTGTACTGGCTATTATCCTGTAGTTGATTCACGCTAGGACGATCAATTGCTAATGGCAGGCAGGATGCCGACCCTACTCTACGGATTCCAGACATTGTCGGGCTGAGTGGGGGCCCAGCTTCAATCACATTGACCGAGGGAGCGGAATCCAACTTTAGTTACCCTTGACGGAACCAGAAACAACAGTATTACGCCGCAAGCCGAATTGCACCGTGGCCTGTCGACCCACGGCAAGGGGTGTATCGAGCCTTCGGTCCTTAGCTAACGACATGCGTGAAAGTAAAATGTGACAAAGAACTTGCCCGGTCTTGCCTGGTGCCACATCGCGAGCACCCTGGTCAGCTGGACCTGTATAATACGCACTCGAGAAAGCTAAACATTTTATTTGGCTTGATTCCATGGGAACTCTATGGAACCTGCAAACGTCTACCCCTCCCTCAGTGTCCTATGCTAAGTGAAGACATCCAGAGCATAAAACGCGTACTTGCTGGCGATGCCGCCGCATTTGCTGACCTGGTTGGTAGATACGAACGACGTCTACAGGGCCTATTACTGCACGCATGCGGAAGTCGTGAATTGGCAGAGGACATTTCGCAGGAGGCATTTGCGAGGGCCTACCGCAAACTCAACTTATTTTCGGGTGATTCGCAGTTCTATACCTGGCTTGCACGTATTGCCCTGAACCTGTTAGCCAGTGATCGACGCCGCAAGCGACTGGAGAATCAATTGGGACGTGAGGGGCTGGAGGTCGCCATTGATTCGTTCGGAAATGCCGCTTCCCAGGTCGACAGTCTCGACCAATCGGAAACGCGAGAATGTGTGCAGCATGCGATCGCGCAACTGGATGAAGACCGTCGGATGGTCTTGCTGTTGAGAGATTTTGATGGCATGGATTATGACGCCATCGCAGAGACGCTAGATATTCCAATCGGCACCGTGCGCAGTCGGCTGCATCGGGCACGGCTAGATCTACGATCTCTTTTGAAACATAGGGCGGTTCAGTTGGGGTTGAGCCAGTCATGAATCAACAAAACAGATCTAACGAGTCCGACGAATTTCAAGATGAATGGCTCTCTGCCTACCTGGATGATGAGCTTTCAGCTCCACAGCGGTTGATTGTCGAAAAACGGACCGCTACCGACGCGAGTACGCAGGAATTGCTCGTGGACCTTCAGCAAATCCGACAATTGATTCAGGAGCTGCCACCGTGGACAGGTCAATCCACTTTCGACATTGCCAAATTCACTTCATCGAAAGTCAGCCCATCCGTTTTGCCAACTCGAGATGCGGTCACGCGTGCGACCGATGATAACCATCGTCCCACGCCATCAAACATGGATTCCCGCCAAGATGAATCCAATTCATCCTTGGAATTGCCAGAAGTAACAGCCGAAAACTCGAGCATTCCGTTTCCAGCCAAAGAGCTACCACGACATTTGAATGAGGGGTTGCTGCCAATCGATGTTGAACACATTGATCATGCCGAGAATCGGGAAACAGAGAGTACGGAGGACGAAGAACAGTACGAAGCTGAATCGTTTGATGCCGCACAACGCGATGACCAACAGCTGGACGGTGAACAGGCCAACGCAGAAGGACCGGCGGAAGTGCAGAACGAGCAAGAACAGCTCGAAGCACCACAGCTTGACGAACAACCACTCACCCAACAGCAGCTGAACGATGAACAGTGCGAGCTGGAGGGGACAGCAGAAACACAGACCGAGGAAGAAAAACTCGTCGCATCCAAATCCAGCGAACCACAGCTCGACGAACAGCCAATCGAACATCAGCAACTGGGCGCTGGAAAGCACTGCGCGGAAGAGCCAGTAGAAGCGCAGACCGAGTCAGAACGACGCGATGCACGCAAACTCAGCGAACCACAGCGAGAAGAACAGCAGCTTGATGCTGAAAGATTGGACAGCGAAGCGGCCGATGATGTTGACCAGCCTGAAAATCAGCCTCACAGCGCAAACTTGCCAAGCGCTCCCGATCCAGCAAAATCGCAGGGCGATATCAAGTCATTACCGGCCAAGCCATCTGCCAGCGATGTGGCCGCAGACAACGACACGTCGCAAGCTAGCGGTCTTAATCCAACGAAGACAATAGAGCCAGTTCAACTTCAATCCACTCAAGTTCGGGCCACGTGGATGGCACGGCGAGAGTTGTGGGCCGTAGCGGCGATACTTGTGGCTATGCTTGGCATCGGTCTAAGCGTTCAGAACATTGCACCATATTATTCCGTGGCCAGATTGGATGACAAACAAGCGCTCCAGCCGTCAGCTGAAACGGCAACCGCCACCCGAGACATGGAAGAAACTCAGGAACCCGCTGTCGATCCCGAACTCCTTGGGCGACCGACGCTTGCCGATCGGCAGGATGACGGATTGCAGAACAGCGGCAATCGCTCACCGATATCCAGGGCGTTGGAGGAGCCGGCAAATCGAAGAACTGCAGATCCAGAGGCATTCGCAGCGCAACCTGTGAACGAGATGTTGCAGCCTCCGCCAAGGGATCCCCAGGCGGATACGACCTATGCGACGCGTAGAGATTCGGCCGCACAATCTTTGCGGACGGAGGCGGCTCCCTTGCCTGATGCTGAAGCTGAAACTTCGGCAGCAGATTTTGATACATCACTTGCCGAAATGCCGATCGATCCTGCGGAGGCACAAATCGCTGACGCGGCACCTCAATCTCAAGCCCCCAACATGCTCGGTGTTCGCCAACAATCTGGCGCTGCAGCTGCGACGACTGCTGATGCCAAAAGCGCGGAACGCGTCGCGGACGAGGAAACAAAGCTGGCCGCCCGCATGGCCCAAGAGAGGCCTACGGCGAATCCAAATCGGCTTTGGTTTGCTCCCGCAAGTGGCGTAATCGTCATTGCCAGTAGGTCCCTTAGCGACGTTGACGTTTCGATTGGGCTTCAACAAGTTCGTTCATGGGCCGGAATGGATGCGGAAGAAGCAAGATCGATTGTGGCTGGACCGGAACAAGAGCTGAGTCCATCCTTACCGACAACCCAAGTCGACAGTGTGTTCCTTGTCGACAGCAATTTGTCCTTACTTCAACAGGCCTTAGCGAAGCTGAATCCCCCGACAAGCCGTTTGGCCGATGGTATTGAAGATTCACCACCCCAGCTTGCCGAGATCGCTCCAGGCGGTCAAGCGGCGACGGACTTTCTCTCCATCGTTTACCTTGGTAGTCGAGCCGATGTCGAAGCGCTGTTGGATGGGCTCAATGAAGCGAACTCACCAATCCAAGCCACAATGTTACAACGCAAGGCTCAAGACTCTCTAGCCCCTGACGACCATGCAGTCCTGGTTTTACGAGCTGTAGATGTCCGCTAGCGTACTAAGTCCACGTCTTTATGGTTATGTTGGCAGGGAGTCTTAAGCATTCGAACGCCCAAGTTTTCCGATCCTTGAACAAGCGCGGCTAACGCCAAAGCGGCTAATTGTGCGGCAAACCTTCTGCTCGAATACTGCACTTGTCAGAATATGCATACGTGGCTCGAAACGACATCCTGGATGCAACTGCGCTGGCAGGATCGTGCCACTTCTGCTGTGCGAGCGAGGTTTCTCTGAGCAGGAAAAATGTAGCTGCTGCGTCTCGACGGGTAGTGTTCTCGACCCTACTGACGGACAGCTTCATTGAAGTACAATGGGCCAATCGTGTTAGTCTCGCACCGCTTTCGCCGATGGTCACCACCTTGCCAAGACTCTGCCTGCCCGCATTTTTCCTTGCTTTTGTAGCGTGCGGCTGCGCCTTGGGTCAGCCAGCTTCGCCAACCGCCCCGGTTGACTCGCCGGCTACTCAGAGCGGCCTCTCAACAGCTGGGGAAAGTGAAAGCCGAGAAGTAGTCGACTCAACGCCTACTCAAGCGGCAACGAACGGGGTGGAAAACGCTGCTGCTAACACATCAGATGGAGCAGCGTTGGCTAATGCCGCACCAGCAGCTGGCAGCTCCCCCGGCGCCATCCCGCCAGTTCTCGCAGTCAATGCGGCAGCCTTGGAGCCCAAGTGGCTCAACACACTGACGCTGACGCTGTTGGGAGTCGTCTTGACGATCCTGGGAATCGCCTCGCTGGTTAGCCGGTATCTCAGGCGGCAGCCCACGGAGTACGTCAACCCTGCGTTGGTAAAGCGATTCCGCCAACGGTTGAACGCGTGGTGGTTGATGTGCGCGATTCTTGTGTTCGGGTTACTACTACAACCCATTGGCACGGTGGTATTGTTCGGCCTGGTGTCGTTCTGGGCTTTGCGAGAGTTTATTACGATGACCCCGACGCGCCGCGGTGATCATCGGGCTCTCTTTTGGGCGCTGGTATTTTTTACTCCAGCGCAATATCTGCTGATTGCGCTAGAGCACGCAAATGTGACTTGGAGAGCAAGGCCCATCAACTACTACGATCTATACAGTATCATGCTGCCCGTCTATGCGTCACTGTTGATACCCGCCAGGATCGCATTGTCCGGTGATGCCAAGCGATTCTTGGAACGCTCAGCTCAAATCACTTTTGGATTGTTGATCTGTGTATACTCCCTCAGCTTCGCACCAGCGTTAATCAATCTGAAGTTGACCACCAGCGATGGCACCCCCTGGAGTGGCAGTCCAGCCGGACTGCTGTTCTTCCTAGTTCTGGTTTCTCAACTGTCCGACATAATGCAGTGGACCTGGGGCCATCTAGTTGGAAAACAAGTGATTGCGTCTGAAGTTAGCACCAGTAGAACTTGGGAGGGATTTGCTGGCGGTACGCTCTCCACCGGACTAATTGGCGCCGCTTTGTACTGGGTAACACCATTTCATTTTTGGGAATCTGCTTGCATGTCCATGGTCATTGGCGTGATGGGCATGTTTGGCGGTATGACAATGAGCGCCATCAAACGAGATC
>JAGQPR010000476.1 GCA_020426625.1 Planctomycetales bacterium | reverse complement strand
ACAGCTGGCTGGTGAAATTGAAATAGCTAGTAAAGGTTGTCCAATACCAGCGATCGAAGTGCAGACACGTCCGGATAGCATTCCGCTTTCGTTTGCCCAGCAGCGACTTTGGTTTCTGGACCAGCTTCAACCAGAAAACCCCTTTTACAACATTCCTGGCATCGTTCACATCAACGGTGCGGTGGATGTAGCGGCATTGCAACATTGCTTGAACGAAGTATTACGCCGCCACGAGGCGTTGCGAACAATTTTTCCATCGCGAGATGGCACCCCACGTCAAGAGATTCTGGAACACATTGACTTGACGCTGCCGGTGATTGATCTAGACGTTTGCGACGTCAACGATCCACGACTTCGATCGTTGGCAACAGAGGAGGCGATAAAAGCTTTCGACCTGGAACATGGTCCGTTGCTTCGAGCCAGATTGTATCGTTTTGCCGATCATCGCCAGACCGTTTTTCAGCTGACGATTCATCACATCATTGCCGACGGTTGGTCCATTGGCATACTGTTGCGAGAGATCTCGCAGCTGTATGACGATTTTCATCATCAGCGTCCTGCGACTCTGCCTTCGT
This sequence comes from Planctomycetales bacterium, assembly GCA_020426625.1. Classification (GTDB taxonomy): domain Bacteria; phylum Planctomycetota; class Planctomycetia; order Pirellulales; family Pirellulaceae; genus Aureliella. Next base: position 5,308 of record JAGQPR010000476.1, on the reverse strand, counting down.
TACCGGTCCAATATGCAGACTATTCGATATGGCAGCGACAGTGGCTGCAGGGCGCGGTGCTTGAGCAACAGCTGGAGTATTGGCACGCACAGTTGGCGGACGTGCCGACGGCCTTGGAGCTTCCCACGGATCGTCCGCGACCGTCGACTCCATCGCATCGTGGAGATGCGATAGCGGTCAAGTTGACACAACAGCTTTCGGATCAACTGAGTGAGCTAAGTGCATCTCAAGGTGCGACGCTGTTCATGACGCTGATGTCGGCTTGGCAGTTGCTTTTGTGGCGTTACTCGGGGCAGGCCCGCTTTTCAGTAGGCACAGCGGTCGCTGGCCGCCGCAGCACGGAGCTAGAGGGCCTGATTGGCTTCTTCGTTAACACGTTGGTCATCCCCGCGGATTTTTCGGCGAACCCTTCATTTACAGATTATCTGCATCAAACGCGTGACCGCCTGCTGAGTGCGTTTGCACATCAGGATGTTCCGTTTGAGCAAGTGGTGGACTATCTCGATCCACCACGGGATTTCAGTCGCAGTCCGCTGTTTCAGGTGATGTTTGCTTGGCAAAATGCTCCTCTTCCCGAGTTGCAATTGTCAGGTTTAGTTCTTACGCCGATCATGGAGTCGATGCAGAGTGCCAAGTTCGACTTGACCTTGTCGTTGGGTCAAACGACCGATGGTCAGATTCATGGAGCCTTGGAATACAATTCGGACCTTTTTGAAGTTTCCACGATTGAGCGGATGTTGGGACACCTGGAGCAGTTGCTGGAAAGCATCGTCAAGGATGCTTCCAGGCGTTGCAGCGAGCAAGAGATTCTGACGCGTCAGGAGTCGGACGCGTTGATTTCGCTGAATCAGTCATCTGTCCGCGCGTATCCGCATGATGTTTGCATACACCACTGGATTGAAGACCGGGCGCGGCAGACATCGGAGCGAGTTGCGGTAGTTTGTGGTCGGCAGCAGCTGACGTACGGGGAGCTGAATCGACGTTCTAACCAGCTGGCGCACTATCTCCGCGAGCTTGAAATTGGTCCGGGAGCAATCGTTGGCGTCTGCATGGAACGCTCTCTGGATATGGTGGTTGCGTTGTTGGGGGTGCTCAAATCTGGAGCCGCCTATCTCCCGCTTGACCCCCAATACCCAAGCGATCGAATCGCATTCATGATCGATGACGCCAAGGCAAACCTCATCCTCACAGACGGAGAAAACTACTCTGCGTTATGCGACTTCGACAGCCCTAAGTTTATCGTCGATGATGAACGGGCCACTATTGAGCGGCAATGTGTACAGAAAATCGCCGACGAAAGTGAGTCTTGCCAGACAGCCTATGTGATCTATACCTCGGGTTCTACAGGTCGACCCAAAGGTGTCGTCGTGCAGCATTCGAGTTTGATGAATTTCATTTGCTCGATGCGAGAGATTCTGGAACTCGATGACCAGGTACAGATGGTCGCGTTGACCCCATTGTCTTTTGATATATCTACTTTAGAGATATTCGGACCGCTTTTCTGTGGCGGTACAGTCGTCTTGGCAACTGGGATGGAAGCGCGTGATAGTGAGCAACTGAAGCAATTGCTGCAAACAGCTGATGTCAATTTGATGCAAGCGACTCCAATGACGTGGCACATGTTGTTAGCAGCGGGCTGGGAACCACCAATTGGTTTCCGAATGCTCTCAGGTGGCGAGGCGTTATCGCTCCCGCTAGCTGCGGCTTTGACCCGCTCGGGACAGAGGTTATGGAACCTCTACGGTCCTACGGAAACGACCGTATGGTCAACATATTGTGAAGTTCGAAATACGGACAGTTCTATATCCATTGGACATCCAATTGCGAATACGCAAGTCTATGTGCTTGATGAGTACTTGCAGCCTGTTGTTTGGGGAGCTGTGGGCGAGTTGTATATTGGTGGCCTTGGTGTTTCTCAAGGATATCGGAACCGTCCTGCATTGACAGCGGAGAGGTTTGTGCCGGATTGCTTTGGTGAGTCGGGCAGAATGTATCGCACCGGAGATGCGGTACGCTGGCGAGCTGATGGAAGGTTGCAGTTTGTTGGTCGACGCGACAATCAAGTCAAACTGCATGGATTTCGCATTGAGTTAGGCGAAATCGAAGCAGCTTTGACGTCGAACCACCAAGTCGATCGTGCAGTCGTTGCCGTCTGTGAAAGAGATTCTGACCTCGAAGAATTGGTAGCGTACGTCGTCACAATCCCAGGAGAACAACTGGATACGGAGAAGCTCAAGATCGATTTGCGCGATAGATTGCCCGCCTACATGGTGCCGATGACAATCGTGTGTTTGGACTCGCTTCCTTTGACTCCCAGTGGAAAAGTCGACCGCAAATCACTTCCACGTGTAGATTTTCAGATTCAGAAAAACCAATCGGAGCAGGTGCCACCTCAGGGCGGAATTGAGCTTCGTCTTGCGAAGATTTGGGAACAATTGCTACACGTTTCCCCAATAAGCCGGCAGGATCACTTCTTTCAGATCGGCGGACACTCTTTGTTGGCAACCCAATTGATTGCCCGCATTCGATCCGAGTTTGAGATCGAAATCCCGCTTCGCGCCGTTTTCGAATTCCCAAAGCTGCAGGATTTTGCAGTTCACCTAGAAGCTATCAAACGTTCTCCCGTACTCCCACCAATCGAAATTGAACCCGAGCGCAGATCGGCACCTTTGTCGTTTACGCAACATCGGCTGTGGTTCTTGGATCAGTTTGATTCCGAGTCTGCATCTTATAACATCTCAGGTTCATTGCGAGTTTTCGGGATGGTAAATCGCGAACACTTGCAAATTGCAGTTCAGGCGGTTTCGCAGCGGCACTCAAGTCTCAGAACAGTTATTGACTCTACAGACGAAAGCCCGATTCAGCGAGTCGAACGTGACGGCAAGATCAAAGTGCGGTCTGTTGATCTGCGGATGGTTCCTGCTGGCGAGCAAAAACGGATCTTGGACCGTTGTCTGATTGACGAGGCGAACGGCCGCTTCAATTTGTCTGTCGGCCCTCTTACCCGACTGGTGATATATCAATTGCACGATCGGGAATGCGTTATCCAACTGACCATGCATCACATCATTGCCGATGGCTGGTCGATTCAAATCTTCCTTCGTGAGCTGGCGACCCTATATTCGCTCGTCGCTGCGGAGCGACCTGCCATATTGCCCCAGTTGAAGGCGCAATACATCGATTACGCCGTATGGCAAAACGAGCTGTTGAATGGCGAACGACTTCAGTCGCAGGTTCAATACTGGAAACACGCACTCTCCAGTGTGGCGATGAAGTTGGAGTTGCCGCTAGATTTTCCTCGCCCACGGATCCAGTCATATCGCGGTGCGGACTGCCATTTCACTTTAAGCTCTGAGCAGATCCAAAGGGTTAAAGAACTGGGAAATGCTCACGGCACTACTTTGTTTATGACGTTGCTTTCGGTTTGGCAGGTCGTGTTGAGTCGCTACGCAGGGCAAACAGATTTCTGCATCGGCACACCGATCGCTGGCAGGCAACACGCAGAATTAGATCAATTGATTGGTTGCTTCGTGAATGCCCTGCCAATTAGGGCGAATCTTTCAGGCAATCCTACATTCTTACAGTTGCTCCAACGCAGCCGCGAAACAGTCTTGGATGCATTCGCCAACCAAGACGTGCCGTTCGAGATGATCGTTGAACATCTGGAGGTTGAGCGGGATTTCGGTCGCAGTCCTGTATTTCAGACAATGTTTGTGCTGGAGGACTTTCCAGTCGTCCTGGACGCTAGTCATGCGGACTTAAGATTTGAGCACTTTGAGCAGCCAGGGACTACGAGCAAATATGATCTCACTCTATTCGTCGCGAAGACTATTGATGGTTATCGTGGCTGGCTGGAATACAACGTGGATTTGTTTGCCGAAAATACGGCGCGACAGTTGACCTCGCATTTTTCGAGAGCCCTTGACGCTTTGCTTTCCAACCCCAACGAGAAGGTCAGCGAAGTAAGTTTTCTGGGTGAAGAGGAAAAACGCAAACTTCTCAAAGGTTGGAATCAAACCCATCAGCATCGGTCCGATTCCCCTCGTAATCTGAACGAGCTAATTGAACGTCAAGTGGAACGTACTCCGCACAATATTGCATTGCGGTTCGGTAGCCATGTCGAAACATTTGCAAGTCTGAATTCTAAGGCTAACCGCTTGGCAAACGAGCTGGTGCATCTTGGAGTTAAGCCAGGACAGTTTGTTGGTATTTACCTTGAGAGGTCTGAGTTTCCAGTGATCGCCATGCTCGCGATCTTGAAAGCTGGTGCGGCTTTTGTACCGATGGATCCCTCCTATTCTGCCGCTAGATTGCGACGCATTGTTAGCCAATCAAATCTACGGCTGTTGATTTCAGGGTATGAGCTGAAGGATCAGTTTGAAAATGTGCCACAACTATTGATTGACGAGCCGCAGAGTGGTTGGATGCTGCAGGACGATGCGCCATTGTGGTTGGAACTCGTTCCCCATGCTGCTGCTTGGAAGCTTTTTACATCAGGTTCAACATCGATCCCCAAGGGGGTCGTTGGTACGCATAGTGGAACGCTGAATCGCTGCCTGTGGGCATACCGAGAACAACCGTTGAGAGAAAATGATGTTGCGGTACTAATTGCCTCACTCAGTGTGGTGGACGCTCTCTTCGAAGTGCTCGTGCCGTTGGGGGCTGGTTGCCCGCTGGTCTTGCCCACGAACGAGGAATCGCGTACCCCCAGCCGGTTAGCTCGATTGCTGGCACGTGAATCTGTCACACGAATCAACCTTGTGCCGTCCCTACTCGAAGCCCTGCTGGAGCAATCTCCGACGACGGAACAATCGCTTTCAACGCTTGACATCTGCGTGACAAGCGGCGAGCCTCTGACCACAAAGTTAGTTCAGCGGTTTCGTCAGGCAGCTCCCAGGGCTCAGCTATTCAACCAATACGGCCTAACGGAATCCCATGCAGATGTCACGTTTTGCAACGCCCTGCCGTTTGCAAGCTCGAAATGGCCATTCGCGCCAATCGGTTACCCAATCGATAACACTCGGCTTCTGATCCTGGATTCTTGTCTTCAGTTATGCCCACCAGGTGTCGTTGGCGAGATCTACATCGAAGGTTGTAGCATTGCCAATGGGTATGACGGCGAACCGATGCGTACAGCAGAAAGGTGGGTTCCCAATCCGTTTGGCAACGGAGACCGTCTGCTTCGCACGGGAGACTTGGCACGCCATAGGAATGATGGCCAGATCTACTTTCTTGGCCGTTGCGACAATCAGGTGAAGATTCGTGGCTTTCGAGTTGAACCGGGCGAGGTGGAGCTTTCGTTGGAGCG
>JAGQPR010000475.1 GCA_020426625.1 Planctomycetales bacterium | reverse complement strand
GGGTGGGTTGCGATGAAACCGTGGTGGCGATTAGCGAGAAGTGTCGTTATTTTTCCTCAATTCCTTAGCTTAGCTTTAGGCTAGCCACTGTCGCGAAGCAACATGCGAGCATAGGGAAACGGCAGCCAACTCTCTCTACTGACGGATCGACTGCAAATACGAGGCTACTAACGAAATGAATCTGCCACCATCCAGCGGCTTAGTAGCGTAATCTGAGCAACCACACTCGAGACATTTGAGGCGATCATCTTTCATTGCATTGGCAGTCAAGGCAATGATCGGTTTGTTGTATCCTAGACGACGCAGCTCAGCCGCAGCTGTATAGCCGTCCATCACTGGCATCTGCATGTCCATAACCACTAGGTCTACCGACTTTCCTGAAGCTGAGTTAGTGAGTAACTCAATAGCTTCTTGACCATTGCAGGCAGTGATCACGACGCCGCCTGCCTTTTCAATGAAGTGCTGGGCAATGAAACGGATGTCGCGACGATCGTCCACGACCAAAATCGTTCCCGCAATATTAATCGCAGGATTGGCTGTGTCGCCAGGATTGCTAATTGCAATTGACGGTGTGACCAAGTCGCTGTCACGTACCTCACCGCAGTCGATTGCCAAAGTGAATACGCTACCCTTGCCCAATTCACTCTGCACCGCGATGTCTCCCCCGAGCGCCTGAGCCAAGCGTCGCGATATCGCCAACCCGAGTCCCGTGCCTTCGTAAGCTCGCGTCGACGAGGCATCCGCTTGCATGAAAGGCTGAAAGAGGCGGCTCAAATCTTCCTCTGCAATGCCGATACCAGTATCTTGCACTTCAAAGAGAATGCGTGCGTGGCTGGCGTCGAAACTCGCGACCAGTTTCACAAAACCCCTATCCGTGAACTTAAAGGCATTCCCCACCAAATTCAGCAGTATTTGCCTCAAGCGAACTGGATCGGTTTCAATCTTTTTAGGTATCGGGCCTTGGATCGTAGTTTCAAATGTCAATTGTTTCTCGTGCGCGCGCACATCCATGAGTGAACGGATGTCAGCAAGTATCACCTCTGGCTGCAATTCTTCTCGATCCACACTGAATCTTCCCGCGTCGATCTTGGATAGATCCAGGATGTCATTGATTATTTGTAGCAAGAACTTTCCGTTGCGCCGAATGGTTTCGACACAATGCAGGTTGTCCGGGTCCCTAACGTGTTCCGCCAAGATGTCGGCGTGCCCCAGAATAGCTGTCATGGGTGTGCGAATCTCGTGGCTCATGTTGGCCAGGAATTCACCGCGAGAATTGTTGGCACGTTCAGCCGCGAGTCGTGCACTGTGTAAAGATTCTTCATATTGTTTGAGTTCAGTAATATCCGTATTCGTACCAAACCAAGTGACAATCTTTCCGGTGGCATCTCGGATTGGCAGTGCACGGGACAAGAACCAGCGATAGTTGCCATCCTGGCCACGTAGAGGGAATGTATCCTCCCAGTTTTCGCCGGTATCCCAGCTGTGTTGAATCCTGCGAATGACGCGATCGACATGTTCGGGGTGGTGAACCTTGGTCCAGCCCCAACCTTCCATCTCGTCGCGAGTTGTACCAGTGTAGTCGTACCAACGCTTGTTGTACCAATAGATGTGTCCGGATGCGTCAGCCATCCAGGCAAACTGGGAGATGTTGTCCGCCATCATCTGGAATCGCTCCTGCGTTTCCTTGAGCGATGCCTCCGCCTGTCGCTGTCGTGTCACGTCGCGAACGATGGTCGAAACCCCTTCGTTCTTGCCATTGATGTCCTTGATGGGCGAGATATTCAACAGAACATCCAGTATCCGACCATTCTTATGACGTCTCGTCGTTTCTAGCTGAGCGATACTCGTTCCATCACGCATTTGTCGCAGGATGGCCAGCTCCTCGGCATGGCGATCTGCCGGAATGATCTTCAGAATACTCTCGCCGACCATTTCCGTTTGCCTAAACCCAAATAGCCTCTCTGCAGCTGGATTCCAGCTGGTGACAGTACCATCAAAGGTCTTGCCGATGATGGCATCGTTTGAGCTACTGACGATGGAAGCCAGACGAATTCGGTTTTCTTCGGCCTGCTTCCATTCCGCAATGTCCTCGATCATGACCAATAAGTATTCAGCAATTCCGTTTTCATCATGCACCACTGAGGACGTCAGATTAGTCCACACCACAGTTGCATCCTTGCGCTGGCAACGCCATTCTGCAATGTATATCTCGCATGAGCTTGCGAGCATTTTTTCCACACTCCGCTGGCTAGCATCGTACTCCTGGGAGTTGACAATATCTTCAAAATCGCGACCGCAGAGTTCCTCGGGTGCATAACCAAGGATTTGACCTAGCTTTTCATTAACTCTTAGAAACTCACCCGTCAGCGAAATGTGTGCGATACCAATCGGAGCGCGATCGAATGTAGCGCGAAAGGTAGCTTCACTTTTCCGCAGCTGCCGTTCTTGTTCGCGGCGCGTCGACACATTCCGAAAAACGATTATGCTACCGATAACTCTCTGATCTTTGCGCCGAATGGGTGCTGCGCTATCGTCAATAGGAATCTCTGAACCGTCGCGTCTCACGAGCACTGTTTGATTTGGCAAACCAACAATCTCACCAAATTGCAGGGCGCGGATCGCTGGATTCTCAACCGGCTCTCGCGTGCTTTCGTGCAGAATTCGAAATACGACTGGCAGCGACTTCCCTCGCGCTTCCTCGGAGGTCCATCCCGTTAGATTCTCCGCGACAAGATTTAGGTTGGTAACAACGCCTCTGCCATCAGTGGTGATAACCGCATCACCAATACTGGCCAGCGTAGTCCGCAGCCGCTCCGTCTTCTCTGATAGCTCTAAAGCGTTAGCCTCGCGCTCGTCGATGTACCTCCGCGAGAAAAACATAAAGCCGAGTATGGCAGTGAGAGCCGCCAGTCCAGAACCCAAACCACTCAGCAACGTCGTCCAATAAGTACGCGCAATTTCATGATCACGGGCAATCAGCTCCTGGCGTTCGGCAAGAATTAGATCGTCGAGAATTCCACGAATGCTCTCCATTTCTCGCATACCGCGATCGGAATTCACAAAGTTACTGGCCGCTTCGAAACCGATTTCCCGCCGCAGGCGTATGCTCTCATCAAGCTCGACTAGCTTTGATGCGACATGCTGCCTCAACTGCTGCAGCCTCTCTTGCTGTTCGGGGAAACCATCCATGAGCGACTCGATGTGCCGTAACTGCCGCTCGATAAGGTTGTTTGACTCGCGATAAGGATCGAGGTAGGCTTCGTCCCCAGTGATGATGAACCCGCGCTCACCAGTTTCGGAGCTTGTGATCAGCGTCAGTAACTCGACCAGCTCCGTTTGAATCTCATGCGTGCGTGCCACCATCTGAGCTTCGCTGAGCAAACTACTGGAATTGCTGAGTGAGAGCGCAATATTGAGCATGACCAGAGTGATGGCCAAGCAAGCACCAATCTGCAGCGACTTGCGGTTAATTTTGGTCACGCTCAATTGTCCTAATTAGGCATGCACCTATCAATCAAAACTTGGGATGGTACGCAACGTATTTTCAACCATAAAGCTTCTTTCTTGCGATCACATAGCATCTTTGCGTTCACAGGATAGCTGAGGAAACTTGGAATTCATCATGCCAGAACGATCCCGCTTGTAAAGGTCGGGCGTAGTGCTGCGGGGGAAGGTAGATCGCCCCTCTCCGCTCGCTTTACTCGCAACTCTCCCGCGTGGGAGATTGAGACACGGCATGCGAGAGGCAGATAGAAATGTCCAAGCAGTAAATCCCATAGGTCTTAGCTTAGGTTGTGTCTAGCCTTTGCAACGATCTCGCAAGTCGCGAATTCTATCGTGGCCGGCTTTCACATTACCATACTGGGAATTCAGCACGTCATTCATCGCGCTGCCCGCAGTTCTCTTGAGCACGTCCTCATAGGCGTGTTTGATGTGATCTTCACCGCGTTCTGCTTCGCGCAACAGTGCATGCGAATCGTTAGCAGTGAGCGCGGAGCGGATTGCTATCCACGCTCGGTGAAGAGACTCGAGATACGATCCTTCCGCTTGAATGGATTCACCGTTGATCACCACATAGCGACCTAGGTCGGCCGCGTTACCGGCGCGATCGTCTGCCAAACGTTGAAACAGCCTGGCCAGTGATTCCTCTGAAACCCGCTCCGCTGCTTCGCGGAATCCTCTCTCTGATTCTCGGTTGATTTGAATTAGCTCCTGCAAGGCTTCGATCGTAGCCTGATCCAAGTCATTTTTCGTTTCCAGTTGCATATCCATTCTCCTTTTCGATATTGGCTTTGCAAGTTTACTCACCAGGGTTTCACTTTCCAGCCAACGTAGAAGCCACCCAAGAACAGCAGGCACGCAGCTACGCCTGGACGCTTGTAACAATAAGTTGTGAATGACCGCCCAACGTCCAGTACTAACGATTCGAAATCCTCTACTCGATTTCCACCAGCATCCACTTCCCTGGATAGGATTCTGCTATTGTCCATCGCCCCAAAGTTGCTTTGATTACTGGGGGGCGTGTTTTTCGATGTCATCACCATGGTTTGCTCCTAAAAGATTGCATGACAAAAAGTGGCACTGCCCACCCGCTCAACGAGATTGTCGGCGTCGCAACTTAATGAGTTCATAACCCAATCCGACGATTGCTGGACGACATGGATAAACCAACGATCAGCCCCGTGAGTACGCCAGCACCCAGAGCAATGGCGATAGATTCCAGGGGACGTCGCGAAACAGATTTCATAGTCGTTTCGTAGCCGCGACGCGCTTCGACCGCTAAGTGGTCGTAGTTTTCGCGAAATGCTTCTCCTACCTGTTGCGAATACTCAGCAGCAGCATCTCTGGCTTGCTGAAACGATGATTGAGCTGTCGAAAATGCATCGTCGAGAAACGCCTCCACGCGTTCGCGACTGTGTCCAGTTTTCCGTTGAATCAATCCAATCAGCTTGTCGAGATCGCCCTCAACCTGCGTCAGATCATCACCGGTTATCTGACCAAACTTCTCTTTGACTATACCAACGATTGCTTTCCATCGTCCCTGCACTTCTTCCTGTGTGATCATCATCTATCTCCGTTTTTCGCTTAGAAGATTTCCATCGCATACTACATGCGAGTCGCAAACTTAACGATGCAAAGTGGATGCCAATTCTGCGGTGTCGCCCCGGACGAAAGTATTTAGAGTCGCTAAGGCACTGTCGGTTCTTGCCGCGATGTTGGCCACTGGCCCTGCGAGCGGCAAGGACGACCAATACTGGCGACAAAGCAAAGAAATGTTCAGTAGCCAACCACCGGTTGCGCGATATCCGGTCACTTTGCTTGGTCAGAATCCGTAACACGTGGTTGATCCAGCAACGAATTGATTCTGCCGACGCTTCTTTCGGAAGTGGCGCGCCGTGTGCATAGGTTCAAGGACGTTAGCCGTTCATTTACGAAAGGGGAAAACTATGTTGTCGTGGGCTTTGACATTCTTGATCGTAGCTTTGGTTGCAGGCGTTCTGGGATTCGGTGGAATCATGTCCGCATCGGCCGGAATCGCTCAAATTCTGTTCTTTGTTTTCCTGGTGCTTTTTGCAATAAGCATGGTTGCCAATGCGATGCGAGGACGTCCGATATAGTCTCGCTTGGATGCGTTCAACAAGCGCACGTCGCTCGCCTGGGTAAGCGCTAGCCGCTTTTTCGCGCGAGCGATTTCTTGCGACGCTTACCAAGAGGCCAGGGAAGACAACTGATGCTTGGGGAATCGTCGGTCCACTGCAACGCAACACACCGACAGCACTAATCAATTTCAGTTGGCTAGATCAATCCTGAGTCTGCTGGATCCTTGCAGAACTCGTCGATGGCAGCTTTCAAGCCATCCAGATCGCCCGCCTTTACTGCGTCCAA
>JAGQPR010000474.1 GCA_020426625.1 Planctomycetales bacterium | reverse complement strand
AAACGACGTAACTTTTGGTGGGAGGGTGAGTTGCGATGAAACCTTGGTGGCTATTAGCGAGAAGAGTCGTAATTCTTCCAATTTTCGAGCCATTGCGTGGAAGTAAGGTTAACGGTTCCATGTGAACCTAGCATTTTGCCTGACAACAGCTGCGCAAGTGTAGAGACCCTCGTGAGATCAATGTCTTCGTACTGAAGATTGGGAACCAAATCCAAGACTTCCACTTGTCCTCTTTCACCGATGAGTGCAAGATGGGCCGCGTCTCCACCCATCTCAATTTGACGAATGGCATCGGATACTCGCATAGGTGGCATCAAGAGCAAGCCGTCCTGTGCATTCCAAATTCTCACGCAACCGTCTAGGCATAGCGTGGCGATCACGGCTCCATTGGGTGAGAATACGCCTTGCGCAACGCTTCGAGAGTGATTTAGCTCGGGCACTAGACTATCGCCCGTCGTTGCGTCGATGACACGTGCTTTTCCGTCTTCACAACTCGTCACCAGGCTTTTCGAATCGCGGTTCCATTGAATGAAATTGATCGTTAGCGGATGATCAAAAATTTTTTCGGTCGAACCAGAAAGTGTGTTCAAGGTCCATAGTGCAGAGTCGCCTTGATGAATAATCGCGATTGATTTTCCGTCAGGCGAAATCTCGAGTTGCTTGATGCGCTTGTGCGGTGCCGACTGAAACTCAAATCGGAGCCTTCTCGACTGACTATCCCAGACCTTGGCGTAGGCCGCGTTCGCCCAAGTCACAAAAAAGGAGCCATCTTGACTGTGACGGATATGGTAATTGTCCGCGAGCGCGCTGACAGCCGGTTTATCGTCGGACATTGGCAATTGCCCATTTACTGGTTGGAATGGCCTCAGACCTTCGTGGACAATTCCTTTTTTCCCGGATGTCGTATCAAACCAGTAAATCGCTTGCTCCCCATCCACGATCACTAGCTCAGATGAACGCGGGTGAAATGATAATTCATGAGGCCGGGAACTCAACTCAATTGGTTTTCCCACAGGCTTACCGTCGGGATAGCTCCAAATCTGAATCTCATGCATGGATTCGGCAGTGCCAGATATTGGCGACGATGTAACTGGCGCGTGCAAGGTCGCAAACTGCTTTTGGAATACAGAAAACTCAGCAGCGAGTAGTTCACCCCGCCCATCGAAGCGATTGGACGGAATGTTGGCAACGATTTGACCATCTCGAATTCTTCGCATGTCGACGGTATAGCCAGCCTCGGAGTGTCCGAGCACGAACCACTGCTCCAAGTCGGCAACCTGCCCTATGCCGTAACGCTGCGCCATCCGCATTGAATAATCGAGCGGAATGAATCGCGGTATGGCCCAAACGCGAACAAGTCCGTCCATTTGTATGGTGACCAGGTGTTTGCCGTCTTGTGAGAATCTTAGCAGAGCGAGCTGTGATTGATGAGGTAATACCGCGTAGGCCGTTTCACGGTCATTCCACCGTAGCCTCGAGCCACTGACCGGGCTCACAGGCCACAGTTTGACGACATGGTCCATGCTGCAAGTTGCCACGATTCCGTGTGGGCCAAAGTCGGCTGACGTTATGGCGTGCTGATGAGTCAATCGTGGCAAATGTTTCGAAAAGATTGACTCGCCGTTTCGGTTCTTTTCAACAGACCAAAGTCGCGCATAGCTTTCACCACAACAAATCCAGGTTTGGCTGGTTGAGTCCGCGGTAACCGCTTGGATATGCCCTGTATACAACGGCTTGCCCACTTGTTCGCCAGTGCTCGTGCTGATTGCCGAAATCTTCTCGCTAGCGGAGCGAACATAAATCACACGTTCATCGGAGGAGAAACATGGCGTGAATTCCGCTATGTGTTCAAATTCGGGCTCCAGAAAGCATGTTGACTCGATCGCTCTAGCTGTTGTGCCATCTGAGTTATCCATGTTCGCCAGAGTAAAGACGCGGGTCTTCTTATCGTCGGCTACTGTCGCGAGATATTTCCCAGTCGTCGATAACACCAACTGACGAATCTTGGCTGGATGAACCAGCGGTGACTGGGAAAGCTTGCCATCACTCACTCCAAACAAGTGGACTTCATTTTCGGTCGCGACTGCAAGCAAGTCCTGTGCGTCAAAGAAACTAAGGCAGCGTACCGAACCCGGCACGGAAATGAAATTCAGTGTTTCAAATGTATCCGCGTCTAGAATTCGCACTTCGCCGTCCGCCAATCCAATGGCAAACAGATCACCCGTTGGACCCCAAGCCCCGCAGGTTGCTGATAACGATTGTTCGCTAGGAGTCCACCGCTTGTCCGTTGCATAGTTCCAGACGACCAGGCCCGAATCCGCTTGACACATTAGTTCAGTTTGACCTGGACGAAATCCAAACGAACGCATGTGATGCCGCACATTGGCTGACGAATATGGCGTAGTGAATTGAAATGCCCCTACGGGCATCGGGCTATTGGTCATCCAGCTAGCGCAACGTATCTTGTTACTTTCTACTTGATTTGGATCGAGGCCTTCCAGTTGGGAAGCATGCGAAAACCACAAGAGAGCTTCGCCTGCGAGTTCCATTTGAGACGCCCAGATTCCGTTGGACTCGTACAAATCGCCAAGCGTTTGAATGGCAGCCCTGCGTTTGGATTCCGCTTCGGCACGCGCCGAATTCGCTTGTTCTCGCAGTGCCGACTCTGTAGCTGCGGATTGCTCGGATGCTATCCGCGACTTGTATTCACTCCAGGCTAAGTGGATAGAAAAGAATAGCGTCGAACAAACCAACACAATGACGGTTCCCCACAGTGCTGCCAATCCTGGGTTTCTACGGCACCATCGCCACTGACGTTCTGTAGCTGACACCGGGCGCGCCAGGACTGGTTCGCCTCGTAGGTAGCGTTCGAGATCTTCGGCAAGATGTCTGGCAGAACTGTATCGAGATGCTGGCAGTTTCTCGAGGCACTTTAAGCAGATCGTTTCCAGGTTTCGATCGATCTCTGGCCGAACAACGCGAGGTGGTCGTGGTGGATCATCGATCACTTTTCGAAGCGTAAGCAAATCGCTTTCTGCTCGAAACGGAGGCCCACCGGTGAGAGTAGCGTAGAGAATGGCTCCGAGGGCGTAGATGTCTGCGGCAACGGATAGCGATTTTACACGTCCCATCGCTTGCTCGGGCGACATGTAGGATGGAGTTCCCAAGATGGCTCCACTACGTGTCACCTCGACACTATTGCCCATTTGTTTCGCCAACCCAAAGTCTGTGACGTAAGGCTTGGAGTCTTGATCCAGCAGCACGTTGGCAGGCTTGAGGTCTCGATGCAAGATTCCGCGTTGATGCGCGTAGTGGACTGCGTCGGCAATCGTCTTGACCAATTGGGCTGATTCGGCAAGCGGCAATGGTCCCGCCTGAATGCGATCGTGCAAAGTCCCTCCGTCAACAAGTTGCATGCTTATATACGGCAGGCCTTCAAATTCATTAACTTCATGGATGGCAACAATGTTTGCATGGTGCAGGGCCGCTGCTGCTTCCGCTTCAAGGCGAAACCGGACTGTGTCGCGGTGCTTGTCGCAAACCATCTTGAGTGCGACAACACGCCCAAGCTTTTTTTGCATCGCGCGATAGACGACTCCCATGCCGCCACGGTTAATGACCTGTAGGATCTCGTAGTCGCCAACGATTTTTCCGCAAAGCTGATGCTCCGCAGAGGCAGGCTGAGCTTTCATTGGAAAAGCTAGTTGCGCCGTTGCGTGCTCCATTGAAAGCCAATTGTCGATAAACTGTACAACCTCTGCGCGATACTTTGGAAACTGAGCTGCTAGCGTCTCCCTGTCGAGCGGCTCATCGCTTTCCAAGGCCACGATCACCTGCTCCAACACCTGCTCAAATGAGTCGGAATCCGCCAAGTGCGATTCGTCGCTTTTCTTGGCGTTACTAGAAATAGTTGGCGTGTCGCTCATTGGGACGTAGACATCGATTGTTGTAAGGATCGCAACCCGCGGTGGATGAGCCCAGCGATAGCGCCAGGAGTTCTGCCCATGTGGCCCGCGACTTCTGTAAGTGTCATGCCGCGTAGATGATGCAAGGAAATCGCTTCTCGCTGCGCCGCGGGTAAATTCGCGATCGCCATGTGCATGCGGTTTAATTCTTCGCTTCTTGCAACACGAAAACTTGGTGACGTAAACGGACCTGCCAGCTGGAAACTTTGGTTAGAGGGGGATCGGCTGATCGTTGCAGAGATTCGCATCTCATTCTGCACATTGCGCTTTTGACTGCGGAGACGGCGGATGGCATCGACCAGGTTTCGCGCTAGCATGCGCCTGAGCCAATTCCTCAGTTCAATTTCCGTCGACCCGCGAAAGTCATGCAAATGCTGGTAGGCCTCGGTCAATGTTTCTTGAACGACATCTGACTCGTCAAACTTGGCCTGATACCTAGACGAGACCTTTTCGACATACTCTCGAAGCGCATCACGGTAGGCGCCTAAATCCCACTCGTGAGTTGAATCCAAGTCTTGTCGTTCAAGGGACACGGTCAGCCTCGTTATTGAAGAATGGGTAGAGAGCGATTGGGACTGCAATCGCGTCGCCGCATAATCCTAGTTATTGTCTTCGCAGTTGCTTGGGATTGCCAGCATAAATCGCCTTGCAGAGAAGCAACAATGTAGCCTTCGCAGCTTCACCACCAGTTTTCAGGCGCGGTGCATTTCGAAATTGTACGCGCATAGTCGGACTTTGCGTAAGATTTTTCCATGAGTACTGCCATCTATTCAACTGCGGCCGGTCAGGGTGGATTGCCCCTCACCGCCCGCCGACCCGTTTCGCGTGTGCCCGGCCGACTCGCCCGATAGCCCGAGGCAGAGAAAGTCGCGATCCGATACGTGTGTGTGCCCGGCCGACTCGCCCGCGTGGAGAGTGGGGCACGGCATGGGAAAGGCAGATGGAAAATGCTCAAGTTACTTTTCTGCAGGTCGTTACCTTAAGTCAGACGCGATCCGAATTTTGTTTAGGGTAAGCGAACAACTTGCGCACAAGGAACGGATCCTCTGCGCCCTAAAACAGTTGGTTTGCCTGGCGCATTCGCGAGATTGGCTGTCAGCCCAGCAAATAAGCAAGTGACAGGCAATTTGCCAAACTCATCCATGGTTGTTAAGTATGATACACGAACAGTCGTCGGACCAAGAATTCACCACGCTTGCGGAGTACGATCCTCGTCGAGCGCTCGATCGGGTGACTGCAAAAGAAGGCCCATCTCGGCAACCGGTCTCCAACCTGGAGAATCCGGTCCAAGCAATCAGGCTGAACTCTGGCGTGCGACCCAGTATGCAGGTTTCACTAGGGCAGAAAATCATCGTAGGGCGAATGGATGACCAGTTTGCCGTTCCGTTCGACCCTCGCATGTCCAAGCAACACTTCTTAGTCGAAGTGACTGCGGGGGGAAGTTTCATAGAGGATCTTCATAGCACCAACGGAACCTGGCTCAACGGCGTGCGCATACAAAGAGCGCCGCTGAATCCAGGAGACACGATCCTATCAGGAGGGACGGTGTTTGAGGTTGAGTGGCTTGACGCCAGCTAAGCAGCCTCCGGCTGAATGATCACATCGGCCGAGCAGTAAGAGCAATTCGCGAACGTGACAGCTGTTAGCAGCGTGACTAAGTTTTTGGTAATCATCAATTCTCTCCTCCTTAAAATTGTGGGTTAACACTTTAACGCACGCGTTGCACACGAATCAAGCAAGTCGTAACCTGCCACTGCACCTTTTCCGCCGGTCTGGCATTGGTAGTGATGCCTGAAAAGCCAAAAGAACCCTGTTTAACATGCGATTCGGCAAGACTTGATGCAATTGGGAATTCCTTCGAAAACATAGACACATCTCGCTAATCGCCACCACGGTTTCATGGCAACTCACCCTCCCGCCGAAAGTTACGTCGTTTTCGACATCACTTTCGGAGG
>JAGQPR010000473.1:3154-5950 GCA_020426625.1 Planctomycetales bacterium | reverse complement strand
GAACGACGGGTGTCACGGGCTAAATTCTCACCCGTGGAAGTGACTTCCTACGTGATTCCCGAGTTGGCGGAATTACTCATGCTGAGGAAGAAATAGATGATCTTTGATTTCTTCCCGATGCACATCGATGACGCGCTCGATGCGAAGGCACTGCCTCTAGTTGACGAGACCGAGCTGAACTATCGACCTCGCCCACTTTCCGATTCCCAAGAACGTCGATTGGTGCTGATCATCTTGTTGGTGGCGTTTCCGGTCGTCGCATCTATTGGGATTGTGCTTCACTGCCTGTGCATAACCATTCCACTCGCACCGCATATGGTGGCTGCAGGTGCTGTGATGCTGTTTGCCCGAGTTGGCCTTCGTCAAGTAACAGGGGCTTTACAAAAAACGGATTTGCAAATCGCTGCCCTGTACGCCGCCGCGTGTCTTAGCTGCATCGCATGGGAGTTCGTTTGGCGATTTACCGAATATGCAAGTCCGTTAGGCCTGATCGCTGCATGGCTTACGTGCGGTTTGATCGCCCATCAAGCTGCCGCATGGATTCTGGTCGCACCGACTGTGGACCGCGAAACCATGGAACGTTGGCGAGTCAACCTTCCCCAGCTGATCCCGCACGGGTTGTCATTCGATTGCCCCGAGCTCCTGACATACACAGTCAGCCCAGTGTTGTTGTTTGTTACCTGGAAGCTGTCGATTTATTCGTTGTCATACATCGAAAGTGGACTTTGGCTTTGGCCTGTCACTTACTCGGCCAGTGCACTGGGGGTCTGGTTGGCTTGGCACCTACTCGCCATGGTGATCTTGCCCCTCCCAAATCCTAGCGCAAGTCTTTGGGCTTCGTGGCGGGCGTTCACTATCTTTGCCACCTACGACATCCACGGCTGCCGAGCGGCCGGAATGTTCCGCTTTCCAACTGAATGGTTGCGATCTCCCATTCGACGCTGGTCTCTGCTTGTAGGCGTTCTGGTGGTGACTGGCCTCAGTTTTGGAGTGCATTGTCCAAGCCCACTCGACGCCCTGCGGGCGGGCGAATCCTTCGTACTTCAGGCGTTGGCGAACCTCACGATCATCTGTATCTTCGGACCGCTGGTTCTGGGTTCTACGCTGTGGTTGTGCTCTGGGACTCTTCTTGCGCGATTCGAACAGGAATTGTCTACCCATCGGTGTAAGGAAACGACGGACTGGGACAACTACGTCGACCGCATCATCAATTCGGGAGACAAAACCGAACAGGAACATTTATTCTTAGGTGCCAGTGAAGTTGGAGATTACCCCGTCCTGCTCCATAAGGAGATCCTCGACCAGCATGTTCATATCCTGGGGGACAGCGGTGCAAGCAAGACCGCATTGGCGATCGGGCCTCAGGCCACTCAATTAATTGCCAGGGCGGATTCGACTGTGGTGATCATCGACCTCAAAGGGGATAAAGCGCTTTTCGAAAGTTGTCGACGAGAAGCGGCCCGGACGCAAAAGCTGCGGTTTCGATGGATCTCGAACGAGGTAGGCAAGACAACCTATGGCTTTAATCCATTTCTACAGTCGCACAATGCGAAGCTGAACGTGGAACAGATGACCCAGCAAATCTTGCAAGGTCTCTCGCTCGACTACGGCATTCAGTACGGTGCAGGATACTTTACTGCTATGAACGAGATCGTGATGAACACGATCATGCATCAAGTCCCAGTTCGCTCTTTTGCCGAACTGAAAGGGCATCTTAGTGACCGTGACTGGTACAAGAACATCGGCTTTGAAGAGGATTGGAAGCAAGCGAGACATTTAGGAGCGCTCGTTAGTCGCCTGGCCTCGAGCCAAGCGCTCAACCTCACACCAGAGTCGTTCCCCAACGATCCCAGTATTTCGCGGGAAGCGATCGACGTTTCCAACCTGTATGAGGAGCCCCAAGTTATCTACCTCTGGCTCAGGTCTGCCGTTGAGCCAACGAATGCACCCGCGATCGCACGCCTGTTCCTGTGGGCGATGTTTACTGCGGCTAGTCATCAGCCGCAAGACTTGAATCGCGTCTACTTTTTCATTGATGAAATCCAGCAGCTGGTGAGCGACGGTATCAAGCTGATCTTTGAACAGTTTCGAGATATCGGCGGTACTCTGATCGCAGCACACCAAACGGCCAGCCAGCTAAGACGACAAGGTACGGATTTGGGGGACACCATCGATTCCTGTACTGCCATGAAGCAGATATTTAGAGCGTCCGATCTGCTATCACTCGAACGCCAAGAAAAGCTGTCGGGGCTGCGGCGCGTTACCACGGCAACGTGGCATCAGCCTTATGAACGGGGAAGCGGCGATCTAGCTGCCCGTTATGCCGAGCTCCACGCAGACGAGGGAATGGTACGAGTTACCGAAAAGGAACAACCGCGCTATGACCGCAATTCCATCCAGGCAATCAGCGCTCGACGGCAATCTAGCTTGGTTCGGTTTACGTTCGCGAGCGGTTACACGCAGTTCGCTGGTAAATCAGTAGCAATCAAATCCGATTACCACATCTCATTTGACCAATACAAAGAACGCCGCAGGATGCCATGGCCATCTGCACCGGGCGCATTTCTCATTGCGCCGCCGACGAGATCGCTACCTCCCGAGGAGGAATCGGTTCCAGTTAAAACTAAGGCCATTACTGGGGCTACTCACCAGTCATCGACTGGCAAAGCACCTGCAATCGAAACGTCAGCCAGTGACACGGAATTCGGTAAAGAATTTGAGAAACGAATTCAACTTCGCACTCGAACTGGTCCCTCAAAACCTAAACGCAAACGCTAGTATTCCCTTGTCACGAAT
>JAGQPR010000473.1:0-3055 GCA_020426625.1 Planctomycetales bacterium | reverse complement strand
ACACTTCACGGAGATAACAACGGCAATGTACGCTTACTATAAGCTTAAATGGTACGCTTGTGCAGTTCTAATGCTAGTTGGCTTCCTGACGGTTGTTGGCTTCTTTTCTTGGAGTGAGCGTCAGCTTGGCCTTAGCCCTAAAGTCGTGCCGTCCAAGGCGCCCAGTAGATCGGTTGCTCCTCCTACACCCAACAGTCTTACCACTGCATCAGCAATTAACGCGGCAGAGATAAGCGATCAAATTGCCCAGGCCAACAGGCTTTTGGACGAAGCTGCCGACTTCCAAGCATCCGCCGTCAATGCAGCCGCAACTTGGCAAACGGACATCGCATCTTTCCGCGAAGCTCCAGCCCGAAAGTTGGATGCAACTGACAGCGAGCGGCGGGAGTACCAAAAACTGATTGAACAGATGGCATTTGTGACAAGCGCCAATCGCGCCAGCCCTGAGCAGATCGCCAAGGCTGCCTCCCGTATTGAGAGCTTAAAAGGCAAAACTCAGGCGCTGGCGGGCCAGGCGAACCCAACACGACTGACCACCAGCGAGTTGACTGAGATAATCACCCTTCACAGCGAATCTAAACAAGCAAGTGAGGCCTGGACCCTGGCTCTCCAACAAGCTACCGCAATCAAACATAAGTTAACCCAACAGCTCGTGGCCATTGAAGCGGATACGGTACAGCCAGAAACGGTCGGCGCCGAAATCTTCGAGGCGGAAACCACAGCGGTATTGCAAGACTTGGACGCGCAGATCGAACGGGAAGCTGCCGCCAAAATACTAGAGCGAGCTAGGGCTGAAGAGGCGCAAGCATTAGTTGCGGAGGCTACCAGACCGGAAGTGACTGCAATGCTGGCACCGTTCCTGACACACCGTTACGTGCAACCTCGCGAGATGGCGGGTACAACTCTGAGATTTAAGAAGACAATGGATGAGGGGCCGATCTCACTGACCGCTTTGAATGGAATCAACGCTTTGACAGATTCCGAGGCAGGCCTGGTTCGATTGGCGATACTCGGTGGTCATTGGGAGCTATCTGAGCCCAAGTGGTCCGTGAAATCGCAGGCAAAGTACTGGTCAGATGAAGACCGGGAGATGCTTAAGAAAGCACAGGATATGCTGCGAATCTACGGCCCCACACTTGTACAGCAGGGACTGCTCGCACCTTGAGCAACTGAGTTTGCAATTTGTGTCCACGGTGCGTTCCAGAATGTACCCAAAATCGAATCCTCGACGATCATAGTCCCATTAAAATCGAAGCTGATTGAAAAACTCTCTCAACCTTCGTCCTCGAGAGAAGCTTAAAAAATGAGGCGAGTAGATACACACAAACGTTTAGCCGGAGAGATCCAACGCGGCATAGTAACGTTTTGTGGCGAGTTTGAAAGGACTACAAAGTGTGTATCGGCAAGTGGCTCCTTAAGGAGCCATTTGCATTCCTGGTCTCGGAAGACCCAGTGATATCAGTTCGACGATCGAAAACGGAACTAGATCACGCAAGTGCGGCACGCCCTTGCGGTGAATTCAAGCGATTGAATTCCAACGATAAACTTGTGGCTGCAAGCCACTAAACAGAGGAGGTATCACCATGGCATTGGAAGCTGGTGGTCAACGGTTTTGTAAGGTTACTCACACCGAGAATGGGCGATCGGTAACTCGGAGGATTCACACCATGATGGTGCAAGCTGTCGATGGCAGAGTGCACCAGCTAGAAGGTGCTGATCTTCCAGATTCCATTTCGCTCTTTTCAGGAGTCACTTATCGCGGTGGACACTTGGCCGAAGTGTTGTTGAACCCAAAAGTGGCGAAGGCATCCCCAATTTTGCCAACCAGTGGTTGGATCTCGAAAAGAGATGCCTTCTTTCTGGTGCTAGGCTTTTTCCTGTTTCACGTGATTGCGAGTCTAGGTGAAGCGACGGCCGTTGCACTAATTTAATTTTCCCTGAACACATGCGAGACCCATTCGGTCTGGTTCTCTCGTGTGTTCCCTTTATGCCACTCGAACCGACCAATTGTCAAACAAACTCAATTCCACGGTTACCAGATAGATAAGTGGCGGAGAATTATGGCAAACAACCTCAAGGACGCTCGACGCTCACTTGAACGCGCCAAGGAATTGGCGAACAAGCGTTTGTTAGAACTCGATATTGAACGGCGAGAAATCAAATCTTCCCTTAAATCGCTCGACGCGGCCTTGAAAGTTTTGGACCGCTCCCCCGCGCCCAAGTCGAATGGCTCTGAAGGCAAAAAATCTGTTTAAGTTGGCGTAGGGTTTTCAGAGCCGAGCTCGCAATTTACGTCGGAATCGTCAACGCTTGTTCTGGCGCGGGACTCAATTCTTGATCACACAATGCCCCCAGCATCGGCTTCGAGTCTGGGCACCAGCGGTGAAAATTGTTGAAGACCAACAGTGGTCTGAGATTTTTACCTATTGAGTACCAACATCTGAGAGATTCGATGGCATCTCGTATGCGTCCTGTTCACGAGATCAAGTTGGGCTGCATCCAAGCAGCCATTTGGCGCAACACCATGGTGGGTCGCGCGGCTTGGTTCAACGTATCCATTTCACGGCTGTATCGAGACGGCGAACAATGGAAAACCACATCGTCAATGAGACGAGATGACCTGCCCTTGGTTTCCAAGGCAGCAGAGATGGC
This sequence comes from Planctomycetales bacterium, assembly GCA_020426625.1. GTDB lineage: Bacteria > Planctomycetota > Planctomycetia > Pirellulales > Pirellulaceae > Aureliella. Next base: position 403 of record JAGQPR010000473.1, on the reverse strand, counting down.
CTACGCCTGGATTTGGGAAAACGGTGAAAGCAGCGGAGGCCAATACGATGATCTGTCCTGATCGACCTACGAAGTCGCGATGTCCAATCGCCGTGCTTGGCGCGGGCGAGCTCGTTTCACACCTACGGCGTCTAGACAACACGACAGACGAATCAAACTACGAATTTAACGCCTTTCGTCTTGCTGAGGACATGCAAGCCACGCATGTGCTTCGCCCGACCGATCTTCGCAACCTGGTCAAACTCTGCCAACTACTTGCCTTCACCATTGCAGACGATGGGTGGCTCACTGACGACACGCGTGCAGAACTGTTTGAACTGGCTGATGAGTTGGATGGTGTTACCCGGAAATGGAGTACCGAATCCGATGGCTGAGCCTGTTTTTGAAATACGTCGCGGCCTGA
>JAGQPR010000472.1 GCA_020426625.1 Planctomycetales bacterium | reverse complement strand
TCGCCAGAATTCCCCGATTGAGAGGAATTCTGGCGAATCCCACTACCCTAAAATTAGGCTGTAACAGACCACTAGCGTGTTACGCCATTTGAACGCGACGCCGTTTGCTTGAGCTGCCCAAGCACCCACTCGGTCAAATCGATTTGCGGATTGAAAAAGATGATTTCCTGCCCCATAACCATTTGCACGGTTTCGGGTTTCTTTGGATCCATCTTTTCGCGATTGACGCGCAATACAACTTGAGTTCCCCAGGCCTGGCTGGCGGCCTGCACCAAAGTGGAAATGTCGGTGTAGACTTTGTAGACCACCATCGCTTGAGCTTCTTCAAATTTCTTTTTCTCTTTGATCAGCTTCAAGCGGAATTCCGTGTCTTGCTCGGCGATACCTTTTTCCGCCTTTTCATATTCCGGCGTACCTTCGGTGTACAGCTGTCGCAGTTGTTCCATTTGCTTGAGGATTGCGTCACGCTGTTTGCCCATCTCCACATCAGCCGTTTGCATGGCAGATTGAATGCTCTCCATTTCGGCTTTGATGGTCGGATGATTTTGAAGAATGTATCCAATGTCGACTACAGCAATGGGTACCTTGGCTGTTGCGGCAGCCGCCTTGTCTCCTTGAGCATGCACCTGGGGTTGCCAACAGATCAGGCTCAGAATGGAAACTACGATTAAGTTGCGAACATGCACTTTTTGCACTCCTTGCAATTGTGATCTACGAGGGATTTCCCCGTTCCCTTGGCCATTATCCTTGGCCGAATGCGTCAACCGAGCGTCGACGTACCGCCGCGTATTGTGCCGAGATTGCCGAGCGGCGTAAATAGCGATTTTTCGGAAATACTCAGGTTCGTTAAGCGGAAATTCATGCACTTGTGCAAAGCCAGCTACAATACGACAGCGTTGACCCGAGTAGTGACCTCAGAAAGTGATTTTCCAGTGTCTGCTAACAATCCATTTACACAACATGAACAGCCAATCTACCACGGTGGACCACTACATCGACCACCGACGCAACGCAATACGCAGGTCCTAGTGGTTTTGGCAGTGGTTGCTTGCATTGCGGTCTTGCTCATGGCAGTTATCGCTGCTGCGATGTTCGTCGGCTGGCAGGCCATGGCGGGATTGAACAGCAGCATCGACTTGCCGAAGAGAACCCAAGCCTTTCGGCAAGATCAGGATTTATACAATCAATCTTTGGCGAGGTTGGATTTCGTACTGGAAGACAATCAGGACATCGTGACTTTCGTCGACCAGAGCGTGACGCTAATCAATGCTGGCGAACAACCTGAGTTTAGTCAGGAGATGTTCATCGAAGCGGTACGAGCCAGTCAGCATGCCAGCGGTAGACTAGCATTCGATGAAGTTCTGACGCTGAAGGAATCATTGGCAATATACGAACCGATTCCGGATAATGACACCGAAAACTATCGCATCCTGGATGTACGCCAGTCGATGGAAGGAGCACTTGCCACCGTGGATCTGCTCTTCTACTCCGCTTACGAGGAAGCGTATTCGCATCAATGGTTTTTGGTTAAGGAGCAATCGCAATGGCGCATTTACGACTGGCAGCGCATGGAGTATGGTCGGCGAGCCTCAGATGAATACGCTAGTTATGTCCGCGGCTCGCTGTTGCTCATGGATGGTTACGACAATGCCATGGTGAAATTGGGAGAAGCCAGCCAGCTAGTCGCTGAAGGCGAATTTGCAAAAGCGCGACAGCTAACAACTGCTGCAGAAAATATGAGGATGTTGCCTGCGGACAAGAGCATCGCGTATTTACGTACGGCCTACACGTGGATTCTTATCGAGGACTACGATGCGGCGATTACAACATTGAAGAAAATTTCGCAGCCAGATGATATGTGGGGCGTTTGGCCAACGCTAGCCTACTGTTACTACGAATTGGAGAAGTACGACCTGGCGCTGGAAGCCGCCGAGCGTGCGGAGAAGCAATCGCCTCAGCATCCCAATCCACAGCGACTAAAGGCAGCTATCTACGATATGCTGGACCAAAAAGATGATGCTGCCGATGCCACAGCTAAAGCATTGCGAGTTTGTCCGGATGTCAATTTCTTTTACCAATTAACCGGCTATGGACGACCACAGGACTTGCCACAATTACTGCAGGTCGCCGTTGAAGTGCAAGGAGAATACTGGGAAACGCTCCTCAATCATGCGATGTACGACTCGCCGTTTGCCGCAGCGCTGATGGCCGATGCGAAGAATGTCTCAAGTATTCCAGAGGGGTTTGCCCTGCTGTGTGAAGCCGCCAACGCCTGGTCCGCCGATGACTTTGAAGTAGCAGCGCAAACTGTAATTCAATTCTGTCGAGAATACCATTCAACTGACTTGACCGACTGGGCTCGGCAATTGCATTTCTCGGCTCGATCGGCGGATAGTCAGTTCGACAAGATGTTTCAAGAGACTGATAATCTGTCGGCGACACTACGAACGTTGACGATCAATGCTTATTCTGACGAGCTTTATGCCGACTCACGTAAGCTGCTGACCGCTGTAGAGGCTCTGCCCGATGACTCCGGCTGGAAGCAAGGACTGCAAGGTTGGCTGTACTTGCAGTTGGAGGAATACGACCAATCATTGAAAAACAGTGACGCATTTGAAGCTTGGCTCGAGCAGAATCCTGACGACGAAACCGAGTGGTTGGTTGAGTCGGTGGAGTTCAATGCCTTGGACTGCTTAGTGCAACTGAGTCGATTTACTGAATTGTTGCAGCGGTGGCCAGATGACGCAGCCAGGCACCATGAAATGGGCGATGTGTTATTGAGTCGAGCGGATCCCAAGAACATGCAAAACTTCTTGACTCAAACGTCAGCACAATCTGCCCAGTCGATTGAATTGCAGCGATATCGAATTCAGGCTGAACTGGAAAAGCAAGAACGGCATGAGGACGCGTGTTTTGAGAACCATCGCCGAGGCTTGGAAATTGCCGCTCGACTATTTGGCGACGATGAAAGCTATTACATGACAGGTTCGGCGCGACAATACGGCGAAGATCTGGTCTGGTTTCGTCGAGCCCCTCCGGATGAACTGCGTCAGAAAATGAGCGGGGTTGACGAGAAGGTGCGGCAAGCAATCATTGCTGGCGCTAACTTTACGGCTCGCTGGATTTGCGATTCGAGCCTAGTCAACAGCTGGCAAACTCTCGAAATAGATAGCTGCGAGTCTGAGCAAGAACACGCTCGCATACTGGAGCAAATGGCGGAATACTGGTCAGAGCAGGGTAACCTGCAGCAAGCGATCGCGCTGCAGCGCAAGGCGATTGTCATTGATGAACAGATTGACGCATGGCGACGGAACAATCGCAAATGGACCTTGGTTACTTATTTGCTGCGCAGCAAACAATTCGACGAAGCCCGGCAAGAGTTATTAGGCGACACGGGACGCAACCCGGAGTTGCCCGATGAGGCAGTCATCGATCTGGCTGCTGGCGATCTAGATGCCATGCGTTCCCGGCTGGATCGCATGGATGATGCGGATTTGACCGAGTGGTTAGATGACTATCGCGTCAGTCCATATCTTGATCGCTGGGCAGAAGACCAACGCGTTCAAACCCTTTTGAAACGCGTTGCCCGTAATACCGACTACGTCTCAGGCCATGGTTTCTGCCGATTGATCTTGTCCGATAGTCAATTCTTGGAAAATGAAGCGTGGCAGTCAGTACTGCAAGACGTCTTTGGGACCAGCGTGAGCTTTCGCGAGATTCCGCAAGTTGGCAGTGCATCAGGCTCGGAAAAAGCGATTGCGGTATTCGTGACTTCCGGGCTGGAACAATATGTCGTGCGTTGCGATTCGAAACAATACGCTGCGGCGAAAGTTGGTGGATCACTGTCCAGCGATCTTCTCAATCCGGTCATGGAAATCAGTATTGAGGTGTTGGATGATGAGCCGCGAGCTACCCAACGCTTGTTCGAACGCGCTGGCCAACTGGCGTCAAATACGGAGGTGGCGAAGAATCGGCTACTGGCCATGACATGGAATTACAATCAAGTCGAGTGGACAGGCACGGACTTGGCCAAGCGAATTGCTTGGAATGGTAGCGTGCCGGTTGACACAAGTCATCTGCCGGCCGGACTTTCTGCTGCCCGCAACAATGCAGTCGACAGCCAAGATGCTGCTGACGGGGACTACACTGCAGCAGAGTTGAAGCGATTGACCGACGCTGCCCCGGATGATACCAGCTTGGTTCTTGTTGTATCATCAACAATCTGTGAGGAAGCTGTACCGGTGCAATTAGTTTACTTCGACAGCAATTCATCGCAGGCCACCGTACGATGCCTGGCGACCAGCCTGTTGGCACCGTTGATCCGAATTGGCGTTGAAGTCAAATGCTTACCCTACGAACTAAGAAAACCATAGTCTCCCCAATTTTCGACGCCATTACGCTTGCCCCCTAAATCCAACATGCTCAGCTTTGTCACAATTCGAATTGCCATGAGTGCTCTGGCCAAGAACAAGATGCGTGCTGGCCTGACGGTGCTGGGGGTTGTGATTGGCATTGCGGCGGTAACTACCATGGTTTCGGTTGGCATGTCGGCTAGCCAGCTGGTCCAAGGCGAATTCGAGAACTTGGGCACAAACGTAATCATCGTTATCCCAGGCAACAAGGAATCGCGAGGGGGCGTGCGCCGGCAAGTCCAGTCGTTAACCGCACAGGATGCGGCAGCTATCGCTACGGAATGCGAGAGTGTGGTCGCAGCCACACCCATCGTATTTGCATCGGCTGCGGCTGTATTTGGCAACAGCAACTGGACCGCGCGGGAGACACTCGGTGTGGACGAAAATTTTCCGACGGTTCGCAATTGGCAGTTGCGATTGGGAGAATTCTTTACTGAACGAGACGTGGCGGGCGCATCCAAAGTGTGCGTGATCGGCCATACCGTAGTCAAGAATCTGTTTCAAACATCCAACCCGATCGGACAAGTGATCCGTGTCGGCAACATACCGTTTGAAGTTATTGGCGTTCTGGAAACCAAGGGCGCTAATATGGTGGGTGACGACCAGGACGACGTGTTGTTTATGCCATACACAACTGTTAGAAAACGCTTGCAGGGCAGCAATTTCAATACCGTCAATATCATTATGGCTTCAGCGCGCAGCGCAACGCTGATGAAAGCAGCTGAACTCGAAATGGATTCACTGCTGCTCGACCGACACAAAATCGCCCTGGGGCAGCCCGCAGACTTTGAAGTTGCCAACACGACGGAAATCGCCAATGTGTTTGGTATCATCACAGGAACATTGACAATGATGTTGGCAGCGATCGCTGGCATCTCCCTGGTCGTTGGCGGCGTCGGCATCATGAACATCATGCTGGTTTCCGTTACCGAACGAACCCGCGAAATCGGTATTCGCATGGCCGTTGGCGCCACGTCTAAGGACATCTTGGTTCAATTCTTGGTCGAGTCGGTGGTTCTGTCAATTGTTGGCGGCGTGATTGGTATCGCCCTCGGTGTCTCAGCGTCGGTTGGATTGACGACGCTTATCAATGCGGTTTCTACCGGTCGCCCTTGGCCTATCGTAGTGAGCATTCCCGCTGCATTGATTGCACTTGGCTTTTCTGCTTTGGTTGGAATCGCCTTTGGATACTATCCCGCATGGCGCGCAAGTCGCTTGGATCCGATTGAAGCCTTACGCTACGAGTAGCGAAGATTCGCGATGAGAAGTAGCCGCGATTTTTGTCCTTGGCTGGCCAAATAAACACAATCTAATTTCGAGAAGAGTGACGTTGTTATTGTGGCTGTGCGTCTCACCAGCCTGCACGTCAATTTTTGATGTCGCAAATTACAATTTCCGGAAAATCCGCACTTCTCGCTAATCCACACCGATTCAACTTACTCTCCTTCGGGCCCTCGGGAGAGTCGCGAGCGGAGAGCGGAATCTCCCTCCCCGTCGCTGGGGCTCCGACCCTGGGATGGTGAAAAACTGGGGATCTGGGCAGCCGAGGTGGATTTGGGGTTTAAATACTGTTCCGCCCCAACGTATTCGTT
>JAGQPR010000471.1 GCA_020426625.1 Planctomycetales bacterium | reverse complement strand
CGCTAGCACTCGGTTTTTGACGGAACCGCACGCTAGCGCGCTAGAGGCTGTTGTGGCATCGGAATTACGATTTGTGAAACTAGTGCCCTCAAACCCAGCAGTTGCTCGCACGTCGGTTAACTCTACCAGTCCCATGCAAAACGTGTTATAAGAAAATTCGGTTCCCGGCGGATCAGTTCATAAGCTTACGTGTTCATGTCGGGAAGGGGCGATCTTGGGACAACAGAGCGAATCGAACAGAATGTCAAAGCACCTAGCCGACGATATGAATCAAGCCTACCATCGACTCCTGGCCATGTCAGGCGAAGTCGAAAACATGATCAATCTAGCGGTACTGTCCTTGATGGACCGTAATATTGAAACTGCCCAGCGAGTGATTCTTCTCGACGAGGAAATCGACCGAACGGAAGTCAGCATTGAGGCGGAATGTCTCAAGATGCTGGCTCTTCACCAACCAGTTGCCGCCGACTTACGTCGCCTGACAACCATGATGAAGGTCAACAACGATCTGGAACGGATGGCAGACTTGGCGTGCAACATTGCCGAGCGGGCCAGCTGCTTGGTTGCGGTGGCCGATTTCCCCATCCCCGAAAGAATCCGGGACATGGCCGAAGAAGTTGTCTTGATGGTGAGAACGTCGCTGCGCTCATTTATCAACTACGACACAACATTGGCGCAGGAAGTTATCGAAAAAGACAACCACGTTGACTCCGCGAATGTAGATGTCATAGACCGTCTGATCGAAGTCATACAAGAGAATTCGTTTTGGACCGAGCCAGCCCTGCACTGTTTCTCCGCATCTCGGCAACTGGAGCAAATTGCGGATCACGCCACTGCCGTTGCCGAGGATGTGATCTACATGGTAAGCGGCGTTATTTCTCGCCACCAACACCAGGCGCCGCATGCACGCAACTAAACCAACGAAAAGTTCCGCGTTCAGGCTCAAGTCATGTTGAAGTCGAAAGTTTTGATTATCGAGGACGACCGATCACTTTCCGACGTTCTCGGATACAACTTGCAGAACGAAGGCTTCACAGTTTTCAATGCCTACGATGGTCGCGAAGGTATTGAATTGGCTTTGCTCAAAGAACCAGATGTCATCGTATTGGATGTCATGCTTCCTCGCGTGTCCGGACTGGAAGTTTGCAAGCATCTGCGAAAGCAAAAGAAGACCAAGAATACCGGCATCCTGATGTTGACGGCCAAGGGTCAGGATGGTGATCAGGTCGAAGGATTTGCTTCGGGCGCCGACGACTATGTTGTCAAGCCCTACAGTGTGCGTGTGTTACTCGAGAGAATTCGAGCCCTGTTGCGTCGCCGCAATGTCTCCCAGGAAACGGCTGACCCTTCGCAGGTCCACGAATTCATGGGCATTCGTGTCGACATGCGGCGCCACGAGGCCAGCATCCATGGAAGCACGCTTGAACTGACTCGCAGTGAGTTTAACCTGCTGAGAACGCTCATCGCCCAACCGGGGCGCGTCTTTGACCGCAACGAATTAATCGAATCCGCGCTGGGAGAGGACACGTTAGTTCTTGAACGTACCATCGACGTTCATGTCCGCGCTATTCGGAAAAAACTGGGCGATTCGGCTAACCTGATCGAAACAGTTCGTGGAGTGGGATATCGTTTTCGCGAACACTAGCCAGGCGGGCACGCTCGGCGGCTACACCGGCAGAATGGCGTCCCACTTCTCGCCGATGTGGTCCCAATGATAATTGGCAGCCACCATTGGCCCACGTCTTGCCAACTCCGCCCGTCGGGCATCGTCGCTGGCAAGTTCAAGCATGGCTCGCGCCAGCATCTTTGGTGATTGTGGTTCAACCAGAAAAATCGACTCCGGTACGGCTCGATCTATCACCTGCATCGCCTCGGTGCACTGCGTTGCAATGCCCGGCAATCCTTGAGACATGGCTTCCAGTAGCGCCACTGGAAATCCCTCGTAACGACTGGGCAGGACGAATACACTAGCTTGCTTGTAAACCTGCCAGGGATCTTCTAGCCACCCCAAGAACCGAATTCGCGGCAAATCGGCTACAGCATGCTCTAATGCCGCCCGCTGGGGACCATCGCCCGCAATCCACAGCTCCCAATCCGGTAACTGTTGATTGATTTCTCGCCAACCTTCTACCAACAAATCCACGCCCTTTTCATGGCTCAATCGCCCCACACTCAGAAACCGCCTCGGTGAAGAACGTTCATTCGCACCTGACTCAGATGCACCGCAGTGCTTCACCAATGCCTGTGTCCACGCAGGAGGTTGGATTGCTGGTGGAATGACGACCAGTTTCTCATGTGCAATCCACCGGGTCATGTAGTTGGCAATACCGTCCGTCAAGGCCACACAGCCGCTGCAGCTCGGATAAACGCTTCTCCTCCAGTATTCCCAAAGCCGGCTGAGCTTTTGCCGTTCCGGATTACTGTGTTCGGCAATCCAAACCGGAAGCGCCAATCCGCGAGCCGCTTGCAATGTCGCGATATTCATTTTGTCGCAGAAGCTCAACACTCGATCCGGTGCGATGTGCTGGAGCTGGCGTCGCAGCTTGCGCACGCGATCCAGGTTAGCCCAAATTCCCGCAATCGGATTGGAACTGGTTTTCATTAGGTCGAGCCCAACACGATGGATTGCATCGGGCACAAAATATCGATCCGTAGCGGCCGCAGACCAGGTGATCAAATGCACTTCGTGCCCCTGATCGTGCCACCGAGTTGCCAGTTGAGCCATCAATCGTTCCGCACCGCCGCCGTCAAGTGAATGGATCAGCAGGGCGATGCGTTGCGAGGGCATAGCGTTATCTGGGCTTTTCATTTAAGTTGTGACCGGGTCAGATGTTGTGCAGGTCGCGCCCAGCTTTGGTGCTTCTTGATCGGATAGGCTTCATTGCTTTAGCCTCGCATTTGGTCGGGCGGATTATAGAGTATCCCGGATACAAATCGCCCAGAATGACAAATAGCCCAGAATATCTCGGAAGAACTTCGACGAGAACCGTTGCGGAATGAAGATAGCCTTTCTAAGTGCGGGAAAATTCGTACCTTCGTCCCGTTTCCGCTTGCCTTTCTACCGCCTGCTGGCCGAGCGCGGACACCAATGTTCCATCCTGGCAAGTTTTCCGGAAAAGTATGACTATTTCCCCTGGTTGGGTTGGCGCCCAAGCCAGTTCTTAAAGCGATGCGTTCGGAGGTGGCACCTGCAACGGATTCGATTCGGCCATTATGACGTGGTTGTACTCGACCGAGGTCTGTTTCATACCGCCGATTATCGGTTGGAAAAAGAATTGCGGCGAGTTGCCAAGCGACTGGTGCTGGAAATCGATGACGCCGTTTTCCTGCCGTTCCCAGACAAAACCGCCGCGTTGGCCGACATGGCCGATCATGTCATAGCCGGCAATCAGCTGTTAGCCGAATGGCTCAGACCACACAACCTAAACCTATCGATCATCCCCACATGCGTCGACGCTGATGTCTACACACAGCGACCAGACCAGACAGGCAATCCGCCCGTCGTCGGCTGGATCGGCTCTGCGGGCAACGTCATCATGCTGAAAGTGTGTGCTCCTGCCCTGAGACGCCTGGCCAGTGAAACACGATTCATCTTGCGAGTGATCTCTGGCGTGGGGCACCAACTGGCTGAAATCGACCTATCAGGCGTCGACGTCCAGTGGATCGACTACCATCGATGTTCTGAGATTCAGGAATTGCACAACATGGACATCGGCATTATGCCCCTGCCTGAAGGTGATCCCTGGATGCCCTATAAGTGCAATGCGAAAATGATTCAGTATCTCACGGTGGGGCTGCCCACCGTAGCCTCGGCCTTGGGCTTCAATTTTGAACTGGTTCGCCCAGGTGAAAATGGCTTTCTGGCCACCGATCAAGACCAATGGTACGAACACCTGTCTCAGTTGCTGGCCTCACCCTCGCTACGACAGCAGATAGGAATATCCGCCCGCCAATCGATGCTGTCCAGCTTTACCGCGCAAAGCCGGGTTCAGCAGTTCGAAGCGATCTTACAAGAGGTCGCCGATGCCACATGATGCGAGATGCGTAATGATGCAATTGGCCTAGTGTCTCGCACGCCCGATCGACGCCATCCAATCCACTTCCAGTTCGTTGATTACCTTCTCAACTCCCGACAGCTTGCGCAGTGCTTCTTGAGCCATTTGCTTCTGAAAGAAAGAGCTGACGCGACCGTGCAATACGACAACACCCGATTCTTCCTGGCAGAAGACGTTATGGCCTGCAAGATGCGGACTGCCCTTGATGGCGGAGTCTACCCGTTGCAGCAAGGCCTGTTGCGGTGGATCAATGGAGGGTTGAGGTGGGTCGAGTCGAGTTGTATTTTCCACGGCGTACCTTTTCTCGGCAGAAAGAGCTTGTTTAGGTATCGGGCGGCATGAAATGGCTACCTGCTTAATTCGACCGCCCGAGAACTGTACATTACGCCTTCGCCAAGAATATCGTGGCACGTGCAAATCGCGTCTCACACCGCGACTTTGCTGCAGGTAAAAACGATTATTCCGCTGGCCAGCATTTTGTTTTACGTGCGGAAAGGTATCAGTCATCCGTGGCGCGACAGCTCGTCAGTACGTTGAGCTTCGAAGCTTCCTTTCGTCACGCAATCTTAAGACAAAGAATCCACCAGCTTTGCAGTTACAGATTCTTCACGAATGCGCAAGCGTAGATTGGCGATCCTGCGGGCCAAGCTCGGATGCAACCAAGTTGCCTTGCGCGCTTCTGGAGCGTCAAGTAACAACTTGGCCAGCGCCCTTCCCAGGATCTCGGGCGGCCTAACCAGAGGCGACACCCAATCGCAACTTGAGAGCGCGTAATGGCATGCCTGTCGGTCGGCATCCAGCTCACAATAGTGTGCAGCCCAGGAAATCCCTGCCAACAAGGAAGTCAAAAACAAAGCGGCGATCAAGACCTTGATCGGTACAGAGAGTGCGATCGCGGTGGAATCCAGATTCATACTGTATATTCCAGCAACCATGCAACCGACCACCACGACCGGCAACAAACGAATCAGGAAATGGTATCGTTTCAGATGTGCCAGTTCATGCAGAATTACCATCTCCAGTTCGCGCATGTCCAACTCCCTCAACAGCTTGTCACTCAACCACAGCTGCCGGGTGGCTGGCAGCCAACCTACTACTGCAGCGCCATTCCAACGGCCATGGCTGCCGATGATGCGCAAGCTGGGTTTCCCAAGCCCTAACCGCTGAGCAAAAGCTGCTATCTGCTGATTCAAATTCGCTGGACTGGCTGGAAGTGCCCCCATCCACCGGCTGAGACAGGCGGGAAACATAGCCAAGCCCAGGCATAGCAGCACCACCCCAAGCATGGCTAATAACGCCGTGTGGAAGGTTTCTATCCGAAGCCATTCGCAAATTCCAGGCAGCAAATCAATTACCGCTGCCGTCGCGAGCACGGGAGCAATGCACGTTAGGACCGCAGTCATGTCCCCAAGCCGCAATCGCATCCAAAACAATGCCGTCCAACCGAGCGAAGCATCGGAGCGGTCCATTGCGAGACGCTGTTCAAGAATGTCGTCCGTCTGAGCGGCGGTCAATTCGACGAAAGCAATGAACAACAAACTGGGCAAAAAACAACACAAAATTGACAAGGAAGCAGGGCATCCAGATTCTTCGAGCAGGCCCATCCACGCGACCCATTCAGTCAGCCCCAACGTTAGCGGCAACGACACAACCCACACATACTCGACGACTCGACGCGCTGCCAAGAATCGATCGTGACACCGAGCCCCTACGTTGCAATACGTCAAGATGGAAAGGGCTCGCATCTTCAGCAGTAGCCCAAAGCCCAGACACAACCCAAGAATCTGAAGCAGTGACGTGCCGAAAGCTGCAGATGGAACAACGTCAAAGAATTCGCGACAAACCAGCGTAACAACAACAAGCATGAACTGTCGGAGTGAAATCATTTTTCGCCCGCTGGAAATGCCCACAATAGGCTTGCAGTCAAGGTGGCTAGCAACCAGTGTGGCTAGCAACATTCGCAGGCATCCA
>JAGQPR010000470.1 GCA_020426625.1 Planctomycetales bacterium | reverse complement strand
TTCCACTCACAGTAAACACCCAAGTTATTTTTCCTCAGTTCCTTAAGGTGCGAGTCATCAAGCTGAAGGTGGTGGAGTGAGGCCGCGCAAGTCAACTTTGCCTGGGGAAAGACCGTTGACCCCTACAGGAATGTTGCTAGCAGGTGATTGCAATTGAAACTGAGGGGCCGCAGTAGCCGAAGTGCCGCCTACCTGAACACCGAAACTCTGCTGGTCACTTGCTGCTGATGGCATTCCCGAACCTACACTGACTCCTTGAGTTGCAATTCGGTTCAAGGCAGCGTCGCGCGGTACTTCGATGGTGGTTGTCCGCACCGTCTGTCGGCCATTGCTGCTAGCGTGAGTGTTGCCGATACTGTTCCGCTGGGCAGCAGCAGTACTCGTTTCGGTCGAATAGGTCGACATCGTTTCCTTTTGATACGAGACCTGCTGCACTTTTGGACTGGGCAGGCTGTTCTTGTCACGGGGCATTCCCGGCAAGAATACCTTTGCAGGCGTTCCTTGAACCACCGTGCCATCTTCGGATTTGAACGTTGCAATCAACGTCACCTCTTCGCGATAACCGGGGACCTGATCCCAGGGAACCCAGATGCTGTATGAGGCTCCAATTTCCGAAGGGCTGAAGTGGCTGACCAATTGTTCCGCCGCAAAAGTGAATTTCTTGTCCGCTTGAACGTTGGTAGATTCTTGTTTGCCGGGCGTAGTCAGGTAGCCGTGGACCATCAAGTCTCCTTTGACTGGAATCGCCTGCGAGCGCTCGTTGTAGAAGTAGATGCGTCCACCAAAGCCTCGTGAAACCGGTTGATTTGCCATCGCCATTTCGTCAGCCGTCCAAATCGCTGCCAAAGTAGTCGGCCGTTGGTACTCTTCCTTGAACCAAGAAGTCGGATTCCAGTCCATCTCCTTGAGGCTCGTTGATGTCTTGCTCAACGAGCTGCAGCCGACCGACGAAAGCAGTACGATGGCGACTGACAGTCGAAGTGACGAGTTATGTCCAGTCATCCGTGATATCCTCGTTTGGAACAAATTATTGCGTCGCATATCCAAGGTTCTGGTGCCGCTTGTTGGCATTTTTTCAGGCATGTGCAAGAACTATGACCGTGTCTCAACCGCCTGCGACACCTAGAATCTCTGAGCAAATCCACTGTCGCGAGTGAGATTGAGTTTCTAGAACTTCGCCTAGTTGCCTGCGGCTGGTGTATAGCCGTAGCTAGCCTGACGAATGAGCGGCTTGGTACTGTTGTTAGCACCTACATCCAGTGGCGGCATGGGTACTGAGTCGATAATTGATCCCTCGGTCATGTTCGGGTAGGCTTCGATCGTACCATAGCCTGCAGCTGGGCCTCCGTAACCGGGTTGCGGATTTCTGGGAGCGCGATCCTGCAGTATATGCGGCTGCGAATCCGGATACATGGTTGGAGTTGTGGCAGGTCCCCACAATCCATTTCCGCCCGACAGCCCGACATCGCCGTGCATATTGAGTACATCCGCCAGACACCAACTCATCCGCGAAGTTTCCACATGCTTGAGAGTCTCGTAGTCCTCGTCGGTTTGAATGATCCGTGGTGTTAACACGACCATCAATTCCCGGCGCTGCTCCGATTCGACATCAAAGCGGAACGCTGGCCCAATCAGTGGCAGACTTCCCAGTATTGGAATCTGGCTGCGGGCCGTATTGCGATTCTTGCTGATCAAACCAGCAAACACCACCGTTTGTCCAGAATACGCGCTGACGGTCGTATCGGCCCGTGTGGTATTGATAATTGGCGAGCGAATAACCTCTCCGTTTTGCCCAAAACCGATCGGAATGCCCGCATTGGGATCACCTAAACTCGAGTTCTCAACACCGACTCGCATCAAGATCAAACCGTCTGGGCTGACCCGAGGAAATACGGTTAACTGCAAGCCGACATCCTCTGGTGTCGTGATTACTTGTTGAGGTGATGCTGCCGAAGCTTGGGTTACTCCGGTTACGCGCGGCACAGAAGCACCCACCAGAGTCGTCGCTTCTCGATTGTCGATAGTCGTCAACATAGGGCGATTTAGAATCTGTATGCGGTTGCTGGTTTGCAAAGCGCGAATCAGCACGCCAACTGCTTCACTAGACGCAGAGAGCACGACTCCGCCCTGACCTGCGGCGTTGCTTCTGCCGACGCCAAAGCTGCTGAGTGCTTGTCCGGCGACATTTTGCGTAAGCCCGACAGCACCCGAAGGCCCTGTCAGTGTGTTTCCCAGATTGAAGACAGGCGAGCTGAGCGTGCCCCCCGTGGCACTCTGGCGATCAAAGAGCAAGCCATCCTGAATTCCCCACTCAGCCCCCAACTCAAATCCGTCGTCCAGTTGAATTTCAGCAATCAGCACTTGAATAGAAATCATCGGTGGGCGGCGATCCAGCTTTTCGATTAGCGAGATGGCAACTTGGAAATTATCAGGACTGGCGCTAACCAGCACGCTATTGGTCGCCACGTCAGGAACAATGAACACTTGGCGACGAACCAGTTCTTGAGCGCTCAGAATCTGGTTAATGCCGTTGTTCAGTTGCTGCTGCGCTAGACTCAAGTCATTGAAGTATGTGTCTAAGGCGGTTGCCACTTCACTCGAGTCGGCGTTTTGCAACCAGATGACGTCAGTGCGACGAGATTCAATGACATCTTCGTCCAGACGCATTACCAGTGCTTCGATGACGTCCAAGTCGCTTTTGGAGCCACTGGCGATGACACTGTTGGTCCGTGCCTCAGCCGCAATTTGCAGCTGTACCAGCGAACCTTCACCGCCAGTGGTCAACGCGGCTTGATTGAAATTGTTGAGAAAGTTTGCTTGGGCGCCCTGGCCAGCGGTTACGGACAAGCCGAACAGAGCTTGCAAAGTAGCGGTCATGGTGGTTGCGTCGCCGTTTTCCAGTTGGAAAACTTTGATGCGGGCCTCCGCGCTAGGCAGCTTATCGAGTTCTTTGATCAGCTTGGCGATCAACCCCATACTCTGTGAGGGAGCTCGTACGACCAGCGCATTGACCGAAGGATCGGCGGTGATGATCACTCCAGCAAGTACACCGGAAACGACTTTCTCACCGTCAACTGTCACCAGGCTCAATCTGCCACT
Source organism: Planctomycetales bacterium (assembly GCA_020426625.1). Classification (GTDB taxonomy): domain Bacteria; phylum Planctomycetota; class Planctomycetia; order Pirellulales; family Pirellulaceae; genus Aureliella. The sequence continues at coordinate 2,950 of JAGQPR010000470.1, read as the reverse complement.
GGGGGGCGTTGCCAATGAAGTATCCCCGCCTGTCGCTTGCCCACCGATGATGCCTTCCATCACGTCTTGCAAGTCTTCGGCCAGTGTATTCATCAATCGAAAGACCTGGACCGAGTTCTCAGTAGCAGCTTCTTCGGAATCCAGCTTGGTAATCAACTCGTCGATCTCGACCATCTCTCGCGGGGATGCCTGGATGATCAACGAATTGGAGCGATAGTCGGCGACTACTCTAGCGCGAGTTCCAATTCCCTGGCGGATTTCCTCCGCTCGCCCCGGATCTTCCACAAAAAACTGCCGTATGCGGTCTTCGATATCCACGGCCGAAGCGTGACTTAGTCGTCGCACCTTCAACTGGTGTTCGGGATCCAGAGGTTTATCGATCTTCTCAATCAGTCCGATTACTGTAGCCACAACCTCTTTGCGGCCCACGATTAGCAGCGCATTGGGCTGCACCAGGGCTTTGATGCTGACCGAACCCTGCCTAGGCAGATAAATCTCTTCGTAAAGCTCGTTAACCAGTACTTCCACTGCCTGGCCGTTGGCATGCTTGAGCGTGTAGACCTCGACTTCTGGTTGAGTTTCCTGAGCCTGTTTCTTGATTTTTTCGATGACTTCCAACGTGCGTTTGACATCATCTTTGCTGCCACGGATGATGACCAAATCGATCTCTTCCAGGAATTCAATTTGAACATCGCCGAACAAGCCGCTGCCAGACCCTAGATCTTCTAGAGTTCCCATGGCTGTAGCCTGTTGATCTCCGCCCAAATCGAACCGCTCTTCAGTTTGATCGTTCTGCCCTTGTTGCAACGTGGCTGCAACCAGCTGAAACGCTTGCCGTACCTTGCGAGGTTCTGCAGGTGCCAAGGGCACCACATGCGTGGACTTTGTGCGATCGGCTTGCCCTTGATCCAGGCTGTAGACAACTTGTGCCCAGTCCTCAATACCTTGTCCAGCACCGACCAACGTGACTTGATTTAAGCGGCGATCGATCTGCACGACATCCTTCATTCCCTTGCTGTTGGCAATCGCCAGCTGAGCAACTTCCCCATTCGGATTCGTGGTGAGTACGACTCGAGCGCCTCCCAGCTTGACAATTGCGTCTTCCAACTCGCGCCAGCTTAGATTCTTCAACGCGTAGCTTCTCTGGTTGACCATCGAAGAGGGACGCTGCAGCTCGCCAACCGTGATATTGTTCTGCTGCATCAAGGCGGACAACTGTTGTGTAATCCGCTCGTGTACCGCGGTCGGAGCCAAAATCATCAGACGATCGGTGTTGGGCTCGGTTGTAATGCGAACAGCCGGGTTCGCGTGGTACTGCAATTGCAACTGTGCGGCAATAGTCCCCAACAGCTTCGGTGGTAGGTTGTAAACCTGAAGCCGCGACTGCAAGTCTTGGGGACTGGCGGTGGAAAGCGTCGGCATGGCCTGTAACGTGGTCGAAGATTGGGCGTTGGCCAGCGGAGACGTGTTGGCAATTAGGCCACCAACAAATCCACTTAAGATCGCTGATCGAAACCAGCCACGAAGACTGGCCCTTCCAAGGCGTTGCAGACTGAGCATGGAATTCTCTCCGAGTCGTCACAGATATGCTTGCAATAGCAGCGCTCGCGGGACCAGCGCTTACAGCTGGATTCATCGGCAAGATCGCTACAATCCTTACCTCAAAGGGCCGGATATAACGAGCAAGTAAACATAAGCGTCGGAGTCAAATACCCAATTGATATACACAACCTAGCCGCTGTAGATTAACAAGGTGCGATTCACTCGGGATCTGCACCTCCCATTCATTAGCGTTCTGCATCCCTGGAGTTGAATATGCCCAATCGATCGCAAGTACTGGAAGAAGTCCTCCAAGGATTGATGGATCGATACACCCAGCGGGTGTCCGATGTCGGCCGTGTCATTGAAATCCTGCGGCAGCACCAGCTGGTTGATTCGCTAGCCAGCGTTGAGAATGACCACATTGCCTTCCGCACAATGGGCGTACCGCATCTGGGAATCGCTTCCCTGGAGAAAGTGTTCTTGCATTATGGCTACCAACGTCGCGATGCATACCATTTCGCGCACAAGAAACTAGATGCGTATTGGTACGCTCCGCCCGAGCCACGATTCCCAAGGGTCTTCATCAGCGAATTACGAGTTGGCGAACTGTCCCCGGCCGTGCAGCATACGATACATGTTTACACGAACCAGGTCGCGCAAGATCCCGTTGATAGCATTGATCTAGACAACAGCCAGCAGGTCGATGAATTCTTGCACACGCCGTTATGGCGGTGCCCCACATGGCAGGATTACCAGCAGCTAAGCGCTGAAAGCGAATACGCCGCTTGGGTGATCTACAATCGCTACTATCTCAACCATTTTACGATCAGCGTTCACAATTTGCCCGCTCCCTACAACACGATTGAGGCTTTCAATTCGCTGGTCCAGAGCCATGGTATCCAACTCAATGACGCTGGCGGCATCGCCAAACGGAGTCCCGATGGTTTGCTTATTCAAAGTTCGACTGTCGCCGCGATGGTTGCGGCTGAGTTTTCCGACGGCCAGGGTGGCATCATCGAGCAGCACATTCCAGGGTCCTACGTCGAATTTGCCGAAAGACGAGTGCTCCCACAGTTCAGTTCGCTACCTGCAGGAGAGATCCGACGAGAGCACCGCCGTGATGGGTTCGAAGCTAGCAATGCGGACAAGATCTTTGAAAGCACCTTTTCTACTCAGACTCAACGCGGCACCGAGCCGGGAATGTAACTAGGCTTACTTAGCTATGGCACGTGTTTCCGTGCTCAGTTGGCGTCTGTTCTGGGGCGCTGGCACAGGTGGGACAAGCAGGGATGTTGCGAATTCAGAGACGCGATTTGTGACAATCAAACCATCGTTCGTTCGCCCTGCGGCGCTGTTAACTAACCTGGGGTCGCGCGGAAACTCGTGTTACTCGTTAACCGCTTACCCC
>JAGQPR010000046.1 GCA_020426625.1 Planctomycetales bacterium | reverse complement strand
CTATGAGACATTGAGGCCAAGGCAGAGAGTCACGCTTAAGGACCAGGGGGGAAAATGCAATAGCAATTTGAATTTCCAATTCTTGACATTAGGCTACGGGGACAGTCACAGCCGATTTAATTGCGTGATGCGGTCTGCGATGCGAGGATGAGAACGGAAATGATCCTGCAACTGCTTGACAATCAACGGACCATGAGCGTGTTGGTCGCCGTCGGCCCCAAACTCGCGCTCAAGCATTTTCAGACCACTGAGAGCAGACCCGTGTGTAGAACCATGGGATCGCATTTGCTGATAACTCCAACGATCTGCTTCCAGCTCGAATTCTTCGGAATAGCCGACTGATATGGCTTGATAGGCCAGCGATGCCAGGCTGCCTCCCATCCCCCCGACGGCTTGCTCGGCGCGAATGGTGGCTGTCATGTTCTTCACGCAATGTCGACGATCGACATGGGCAATTTCATGCCCGAGCACAAACTGCAACTCGTCGTCGTTCTGTGCGCGCTGCAACAATCCGGTGTTGACGTATATGTATCCGCCCAAATGCGCAAACGCATTTACACTGTCATCATCCACGATTGCGAAGTGATACTTGATTTCCGGGCGACCGAGATTTGCTAAGAAAGGAGCCGCCAAGCGTTCAAGACGCGACTGCATAACGGTGTCGTCTACTAGCGTCAGTTGATCTTGTGTTTCCTCCCAGGCTTCGCGGCCAACTTCCATTTCCTCTACGGCGTCGAGTCCAGCTAATTCATCGAACATGTCATTACCAGCCCGCGACACGCTGTGTGCGACACCGAAGCCCAAAGAAATCAATGACTCTACGGGATTCGTTGCAACCTTATCCTCGATCGATTGATCAGGTTCGGTTGGGGCTTCTGTGGCGTCGGCCGTTGGCTGTGAAGTGGTTGCGACGGTCGCAGAGGCCGTCGGGAGGGCAACTGACGCTGGAGCCTTGTTGCTCTTGAATCGCTGGTAGACAGAACGACCTGCAATAGAGACGATGATCAAAATCGCCAGAGTCGGCAATGGATTCGATTTTGTGCTTTCCATGAGCTTTTTCCCGGATAACAGTAGCTTCGTTTAGTATCCGCCGTATTGCTGTGCATTAGCGATTCGCCGAAGCGTAGCGACATACTGCTTCCGGCGTTCGATTTGTTGCTGTTGCCGATTGAGTTTGCCGGATACCGGTTGATGAGGCAACTCCCGCGCCTGGTGAGCGGCAACTGTGGAGTCCTGTGTTATACGACCATTAGGCTCTGTCGAGGAATGGTGCGGGCCTGCAAATTCCTCGTGGACTTGATCGCAGCTTTCGAGAGTCGGTAGTTGGCCACTGAATTGGCCAGGTGCACAAGCCACGTTTGGCAGTTTCTCTGCTAAGAGTTGCCCTCTGCGGTCAAGCATAGCGACGTAGCATGTTGCCGACTGTTCGAGCCAATTCAGCGCCGCGAGGAAGCCATTATACATGCGATCGTGGAAATCCGTTTGTTCTTGCTGCTCGGCGAGAGTCAGTCCCGTTTGGGAACTGCTAGCTTGTCGACTCAACTCTGGCGATACCGCCAAAGCAATAACTTGAACTCGATAGCCTTGTTCTTGCAGGAAACCGAGCAAGTGTTCAATGGAATCGGCTCCATCAAAAGCACAGCAAAGTACCAAATCGCTTCGTCGATTCACGGCTATGTTCAGCAGTTGCGATGCCAGCTGCGCTGCTTCATTGATCACCGTGCCAATCGCATCAGGTCTTCCGATCCGCTCCAAGACGGGCGTTGCTGGATGCAGCGTTGCCAATTCCTTTGGATTGATGCAAACGGCCTGCTCGGGCAGCGTGGCGCTTCGTCGCAATGCTTCGAGGAAGACGGATTTTCCGGATCCCGGTTGCCCAGCAATGACCGTGGCCGTCGGGGATTGGTCGTCGGTCCTGGTGTTGGCTGGTGTTTGTCCCAAAAACCTCAACTCGGCTCGCACTTGCCAAGCATCTGTCAGCTGCTGCTGTAGGTCGGTGGATGTTGCAGAATTCATGACAATCCAAGCTCCTGCTGAAGGGCAGCAACCGCTTGTCGTGCCTGTGCAGCGTGTTGCAGTTTTCCGTCCAATTCACCTAGATGGGCGTCTAAATCAGCTTTGGCCAATCGGCGGAGTTTGGCGAAGCGGAGATTGCTGGATTCTATCAACGCCCGGCGTCTGGCTTCGTCGGCGAGCGCTGATTGAATAACACGAGTGATTTGATGCATGGCTAAGATCTCTCAAACATTAGTATGAGTATTGATTCTACTTCTTGGTTTGCTTGGCTCTGAAGTCCTGCCGGATCTTATCGAGTCCAGCGCTGAAATTTTCTTTTGACAAGTTGAAATCGTTGCTGCCATTCTTACCGCCCCCACCGAAGCTACCGGCAGACTGGGTGGATGGACCGCTTGAAACAGCTTTCGTCTTCTTTTTTCGATCTTCGAACATAGTGTCTTTCTCCTTGTTGGATACTTTTGGGGATGATGGCGAACGATGCTTGCTTTGCTGGGTAGCTTGGTTGGTTGGGGCGTCGCGTTTCCAACTGTCGTCATTCCACGCGTTGCCATGTTCAATATCAGACGGAAAAATCCTCCCGTTTTGCTCGTTAAGCGACAGAGCGTAAACTCGTTCCGACTTTCCATCTGGATGAATTACATGCAGGTCGTAGTGAATCGATTCAAGATTCGAGGTTTGAGGATGCGTGCGTATCTCTTGCGTTAGCATCAACTCATAGCCATCGCGCTTCTGTTCGTACAATTCTGCGATGTGCCTCTCAATTCCTTGATTCTGAAAGGCCTGGTTCAGTTCGGGGGATCCGTAGCGGATGCCGCAATCGCACTCGAAACCCAATCGAGCTCCGCGCGCGTGCAAGCGATCGTACTTCGGGTCGCTTTGTAGTCCGCTTCTATTCTCGTTCTCGAAACCCAATCTCGGCTGCGGTGGGCCAACCGGACCAGTGATCGTAATTTCCCCTTCAGGGCCCTCGGTAACACGAGCTTGTTCGATGCACCGCAGACCTAGTCGCTTTTTCTCTTCCAATGACTGCAGTTTGGCCTGATTTGCTTGTATGTTGCTTTCCAGTTCGTCCGTACGCTGATTTAGCGTTGCCAAACGGCCCTTGCCGCGAGCGGATTCATCGTGGCTTTGAATCTTGTTTTGAATCTCTTGCAGCTCTTGCTCGTCTTGCGCGATCGCCTTGCGCAGTTTTGCGCGTTCCTTGTCGTACGCAGCGTTCAACTGCTGCTGCTGATCTAGTTTGGCTTGGGAGTCGAACATATCGCGTTGTCGCATCGACTGTTCTTGTTGTTTTCTGGATTTCATCGAACGTTCCTGTGGTAACATGAAAACAGCCAAGGTCCGAGTGAGTGGAACCAATTGACAATCGGATCAATAAGCACCACGCACAAGTTTTCTGATACTTGAACAACCGTGGCTAACGCCAAAGCGGCTGACTAGGGCAGCATCCATCTGTAAAAAATGATGATCTGCCGATACCAGCCGAACGCCAATCCCATCAAAAAGTAGATCACCAATCCCACTAGAAAAACGCGAAAAAAGAGGCCGAACATTTTGGGTTTCCGTATTTGAATTTGTATTGTGTGGAGCGGAGCCCAGCGTCGCTTTGCCATAGCCGCGGCGACATGAGGTGCGACTGCTAGAAAACGGCCAGCTGTTTCTGTTCCAACTGGTTGGTTGGCGGAGCTTGTCGAGGCATTTGAGGCAAAGAATTGTGCGGTGGCATTGGTATGCTCAACGGATGCCGTTTCCATTTGAGTTTGCGTACCGGTATGGGTTGCTCACCGCGACCGCCGAGGAAAACGATGGATTCCGCGTGCGGGACTTCTTGTTGCATGCTGCAAATGGCCAGTTCCCGAAATCTGTGTGCGGGGCAGCGATCGTATAACTGGTCGTTGGAACTTACGATTTGGCCACCAGTCGGGCTGAGGCGACCGCTGCCGGAGCTTTGCGACGAGGAGGACATACCCATCAAGTCTTGGCTGAATAGTCGCGACGAATACCAATTGGTTTCGTCGTCAGCATTTCGCAAGAAGATACCGGTCAGGCAATTGGCCAGCAGTGCCTTGGCGGTTTCGACATCCCCTAGCGCCCCCATATTCTGCGTAGCGATGATGTTTGCGTGGAAGCTCTCCCTCGATAAGCGGAAGGTATCCGCGTCGCTTTTCTCCTGATCTTTGTCCTCTTTCGTACCAGCAGTAAAGAATTTCTGGAATTCGTCGCAGAAGAAAAAGCTAGGCCTCGTCTTTCTAGGACGCATCAGGATTTCGCGGTAAAACTCCAGCTTGAGAAAGATTCCGATCGTGCGAGCCATCATCTCGCGATCGGCAGTAGGCATGTGTAGGTAGAGTATTTTGCCGCTGTCGATCATCTCAGCGATGCGCATCGTCGATCGCCCGGAGAACTTGGTAGCGTAAGGTTCCTTTAGGAAAGGGAACAACATGCCCGTCAGGTGTGCCTGCACACCGCTACGTGTTTCGGGAGCCATAGTGGCCCATTCAGTAGCAAAGAAACTAAGGCATTCGTGACTTCGCGAATCCTGAATATCGACTTGTTCAGCCCGCTCTGCCAAAGCGTCAAACCCGCTGGCCAATTCATTGACCTCTGCCAAAGTGGGAGGTTGATCTGCAGGATTGGTCAAGCGGATCAGCTCCAAGGCGTACTGAATGAACATGGTGGACTTGGTAATCCAGAACGATGAATTTGCGTCTCTGTGCCCAAGCGATTTGGAAACAGCAGCAAAACGTGATGCCAATTCGTATTCGTCATCCCGTGAATCAAACGGATTCCAATGAATGCTCGCTGGGTCGGTTGGATCGATTACCAGCAGATCATCCATGCGGTTGTAGCGTTGGCACAGCGCCCGCACGTCGGCGTAGAAAGTGCCTTTGGGATCCAGAATCAAACCGCTGGGATTCGCGCCGGCATGAGCCGCTGATCCTAGTAAGCCGTCAAGAATTGAATTCAAGACACAAGACGTTTTGCCGCTGCCGATCTGCCCGAAGACGATACAATTCTGCACAAAGTCGTTCCAGTGCCAGTCGAACCCACCAGCACGAAAGCTCAACTCCTGTTTGATTTCTAACTTGCTGGGAGCACCATCGCTGCTTTCCTGTTGCAACTGGACAATTTGTCGAGGTTCGAACGACTTGGAGAGCTGGATTTCGTGATCAAACGCCCGGTATTTCTGGATCACTTCGCTGATTAGGAACCCGCCAGCAAAAGGAAACAGTAGCAGTCCTACCAAGGCCGCCCACCAAAGTGTGTTGTAGACGGGGGCAAACACCGTTAAATCTTCGAACCACATAGAAAGCGTGATCATCGCGATACTGGATAGAAACGCCCCCAACAGTTTGGCGGGCATGGCGATCATTTGACTGATCGAATACACCAGGCTTCGCCAGGCGCGGTCGATTGGGTCTGGCGCATCTTCGAAACGCCAAGCGTAAAGCGCTGACAAATAGTCGCGTAGCGGGCGAGTCAGTTGGTACAGCAGTCCCAATGCGGCGGCAAAGTAGGTCACGGTGTAGGCTAGTCGCACGATGTCCGGCACGAACTTAGGCAACCAGTGGATCGTCAGCATGGTCGCGATGCATATTCCAGATCTCAAAATGAATCTATTCTGGAGTTCGCATACATCCCGGCGGGATGGTATAACGCCTCGGTTTGCGATCGATTGCGATGATGAACTCATGGGAAACTCTAGTTGACTGTCGAGTTGACAAAAAGGTGACTAACCAAGCACCAATGCACAAGTTTTCAGATAGCTGAAACACCGTGACTAGTGGTTTGGGACAGCTAAAAATTAGGATTGGTCCGTAGTGGGATTCGCCAGAATTCCCCGATTGAGAGGAATTCTGGCGAATCCCACTACCCAAAATTAGGCTGTAACAGACCACTAGCGCCAAAACGGCTAATGATGTGGACGCCGAAAACTTAGCCTGACAAACGATTCGCTTGGTTATCGCGGGCTAAGTCATCGCAGATGAAGCAAGCGCCGCCGTTTCGGAGGCACGCACCACAATCTGTCCATCTGCAGATCTATCGAGAGCGATGCACTTAACCCCGTCTTGCCGAGCTTGAATCATCGCTTCCGCAAACATACTGTCTACAATTCGCTCCAGCTCGCGGGCACCGAATTCGGCGACTTTGAAGCTAGCTAAGAGCGCTTCGGCCATTAGTTGAGGATCGACCCAATCCAATTGCAAGTCGAATTGTTTGGCGAGCGCGATTGTCTTTATGGCGGCAATCTCAGCCAAAACCTCTTGCGGCAGTGGCTTGAATACGTAGATGCGATCGAATCGACCGAGAATCTCGGGGCGAAACGTCTTGCAATCTCTCAAGTGCTTTTTGATGGCATCGATTTGCTCGTAAGCGTCTGTGACCTGCTCCTGGATCTTGGCAATCGCCTCATACTCGGCGTTGCTGGTCAGGATGATGATGGATTGCGTCAAGTCGGCCACCCGGCCGGAGCCTTGCTCCGTAAGTCGCCCATCGCCCATCATCGACAGGAACAAGTCAAATACGCCGCTGAAAGCCTTTTCAATCTCGTCGAACAAAATCAACTTCTTGGGGTTGTTCAAAACCGGCCGAGTGAGCTGGCCACCTTTGTCCGCTCCGACGTAACCCGTTGGTGTCCCAATCAGCCGTGTCTTACCCTCCGGTCCGGAAAACTCGCTGCAATCAAAACGCAACATGTGCGATTCGTCGCCGTACAGGTAGCCAGCCATGGCCTTGGCCATTTCTGTCTTGCCTGTTCCCGTTGGTCCGAGAAACAGAATGTTCGCTACCGGGCGGTTGCGAGTTACTTTTGCGTACTGCTGACGAACCAGCTTGACAACATCTTCGACGACATGGTCTTGGCCGCGAACACGAGTCAGAATTTCCTGCTGCATTTCTATTTCGTCAACAAATACGGTGGCCTTTTGTTGGCTGTTCAGTAGACGGAACAGAGTTTCGCGATCGGTAATATCCAGAGGGTTTTTCATAGTGCTGCGAATCCATTGGAGAGAGTAGTGTGACTTGCCTGTCGGCGAATACTTGAGTTAACCAGAGAAGCATCTTGTTCGACCAGGTCGGATGTTAGCGTCAGGCTTTCCAAACCGTGCTCGATGGCCAGATGGATAGGGTGGCTCATCCAGCGGGCAATGCGAATTCGTGAATACTCGAAGCCGCTGGAAGCCGAGAAATGCTCAATCTCACGAGCGACCACTTGGGGTTCGACATAGGCCAGATTCAAGTCGTAACGCCGACATTCGTCGATCATCAGCTGCAGGATGACTTGGGCCTGCGTATGCGTGCTGGCGGGAGCAAGTGCGGCGCAGATCGTGGCGCAGTCCAGCAATTCACCGGGGAGTCCGGACTTGCGATTGAGGGCGTCTATGATTTGCGCTCGCGAAGGATTGCGACTCTGCTGAAGCTCGGCAGGCACTTCGGTTGTCGTCAGCACAAACACGCACTTTTCAAAACTGAGTACACCGCCACGTCCGCCGTCCATACAAACTCCATGCACAAACAGACTTTTCAGCACGTCCTGTAATTTTGTTCCGGCGTGTTCGATGTTCTCTAAGACAATGACTTGAGCTGGCGTCAATCGGACTGGACGGGCAAGCGCGCCCTCTTTGCCCGCCGATCCAAACAAATGCGCTACGGCGTCGTCGCCGCTGGGAATATGCTGAATATCGATGGAGGTAACTTTGGGACGCTCGAACAGCCGCTTGCTTACACACTGAGCAAGATGTCGCTTGCCAGTGCCGCGGTTTCCAGCCAAGAGCACAACTGCCAGAGGAGGCAAGTGCTGTTTTGAATCGCTGCGGGCTCGCAGCAGCGCGTTCTTCCGCAGTTCGCCGACGAGAGAGCGGAGCACATGATCATGCCCGAAAACTTCTTCGCGAAGGCGATCGCGAAACCAATCAAAGTCTTCGGCGGTTCGCAAGCTGAGCCCATCCAACCGATCCTCCGCAGGTGCAGATTGCAGCGCGGCGAGCCTCGATATGAAGTTTACCCATTGCTTTCCAATGACGTTGCGGTGAAGTGGAGCCAGCCGCTGATTGTCGAATCGAAGCAAGTAGATTGTGCCTCCCGCCGCACCCGAAACGGCAACCAGAACGACTCCTATTGGCATTCCTAAGAAACGCAATATCAATTGGAGCAGCATCCAGCAGCTGAGCACAAGAAACAAGTTGTGAAGGTTGGAGCGTTGCATATCCGTTCTCGAATCGTTTTTCCCAGCCTGGAAACGTGATCGTTCTTGGGCGGGACAACATCTGTGTAAAGTTTGTTCCGTCCTGAAGAATCTACTTAGACTTACTTACACCACTGATTACCTCATCAGCCAAATCGCCCATGACATCGATACCGGCTTTGGCAGCGCCCGTTCCCACCTTGGCACCCAGGTCGGTCATGTCCTTGGCTGCTTTCGCAGCCTTACCAACGGCAGTTGTGGGCTGACTGCCTGGCAAGTGTTTTTGGATTTGCTCCAGCAAGCCGTCGCCAGCCTGTTCGTCATCCGACGACAGAATCTTTTCCAGACTCTCGGTGTTCGAAACGTCCGGCGAACGTCCTGACGTAGTCAGCGCAAGCACAAGGCTGACCGTCGAAAGGCAAATAAGTATGCGAAAGGGTACGGAAGTGATCCAAAGTTGCTTAATTGTTTCCATGGAACAAGCTCATGAATGAAGGAGCGTAAAGGGCTTTCAAAGAATGATGCGTTAGCAGACGTACTTGATGGTCAAGGTTATGACCCCTACGGCAAAGAATGCGGCGAAGTATTGGAAAACCACGTTTTCCGACCAAAGCATTTGGAGGTTGAACCACATGACATTTTCCGGTGCAAAAGCGTGTATCAAATAATGGTCCTTTCGCTGGACCAAACTGTTTTCGGCGAATCCCAATTCTTTCGCGGCCGCGTCATGCCTACCTGGCAACGACAGCCAGCAACTGTTCTTCTCCCTCTGATAGAACGCGGACGAATCCTTCACCTTGGCTGGTGCGACAGGCGACGGTGATGCCACCTCCGCCGTCCGATACACCTTGCACGGAAATCTGCGACGCGGAATTCATTGGAACGGACAGAGTGACGCCAGAGTTCGTGAGCTGAACAGTTGCAAACCGCCTGCCGTTGATGAGCACGTCCACAACGTCGCCGTCCTGATAGCACGAGTCAAACAAGAAGAGGTGATAGAATTGCGTGTCGCGGTTTAAGAAATCTGCTCGCAGACCTTCACTCAAAACTGGTTGCACAGCATCCACTTGGGCGTCATCCACGTTCAACTCCGGCTGCGCACCTTTCAGGACTTGCTCGGCGCGGCGTGCATCCCAGCGAACAGATTGAAAATCGTGAGTAGTCGCCTGGTCCAGGTCTGCGGAAGTTAGTTCAAGGCAATTCACCATCGATTCTTGACCGTCTGTAGTCAGAAATTTCAGGCCGTTGTCCTGGCTACTTTCGAAGGAGGCCACCGCTTGCTGATGATGAGTCCAATTTGGACTGGCTCCCTCCTCCGCTGGCGTTGATGGCATCAGCCAGTAGGCCAGCAGTACACAGCCCAAAAGCGGTGCACTTAGCTGTCGCCACAGGTTTCCGGTATTTTCGCTGGTTGTTGGCTCAGCCGCGTTGTGTTTTGACGCGACAGCATTCGGTTTTGAGCGACGCGAAGGGGGAAGTTCCAGGTCGGTTGCGCTTGAAGATATATGCGACACACCCATTAGGGCGGGTTCGACGCTATTAGATTGCTGTTGCAACTCCATGATTTTCTCGGCTTCCAGGTTAAGATGGTTGCTGCAAGCGAATTTGCTTGACCTTTCAACCTGAACACGACTGCAGCTAGCTTTTTCTGCGCGGAGATTTCAGAAAAACCGAAAATTATTTTGGAAGTCGGATGGAAGCGCCCTTTCCGTGGTGTCTATTGGCTGATGAGCATGGAGCGCCGTCCGGTCATGTCGGGTGGCTCGCGATCTAAAGCGTTTGGTGATAGGCAGTTGCGTTTATTGGCCGTGGCAGCGCGATATGGATTGAGCTGGGGAAGATACAAAGTGACCAAACCAAACAGGCTTTTCGACGGTCGAAAGTTTGCTATCACGGCATTGATCTGCGTTTGGATCTATCTCAGTGCCCAAGGCAACCAAGCTTGCCAGTCCTGCAATGTGTTGAGTGAGCGTTGCTCTGCGACGCAGTCTCTGGAGAGCGGTTCCGTCTGCATAATTAGAAGTAGTTGTGAAGCGATCTCGAAGCCGTAGGCGGCAAAGCGGCATTGACCGGGTTGGCTGGAAATACTTACTCTTGCGACCGCAGATACTGTAGCAGCATTGCTTGGCGGTCGAATTGCTAGCTACCAAGTGCGAAGATCCAAGGTGGGATCTCCGAGTCACGATTTGCTCCGAAGACGGCATGGAAGCCACATCCTTAACACTCACCTCATATGACTTGAATGGTCAGCGGCGGCTTAGGCACTTAGCCCGTTGGTGGGTTGCTGCGCTTTTGATGACGTTGACGATCCATGTTGGTTGCTCAAATCAACGCTATTTGATTCGCCGTGAAACGCCAGCCAATCCACTGGCAGCTCAGCTGCAGATCAACTCCAAATCCGGTCCGGTGCTGGATGCCCGTACTCAGTCCCTGCTGCGGCGGTATGCGCTGCATGATTCCTACCAGCAGTCGCCACGACAGTGCCTTGAAGAACTGCATGTCCTGGTGGATAACGAACCTTCGGGAGAACTGGTTTATGCGATCGCCGAGCTGGCGTACATTCTGGGCAAGTCAGCCCAGCAAGCTGGCGACGCACCAGAGGCGCTTGATATGTACGGCGTGGCTGTCAGCAATGCCTACATGTTTCTGTTTTCAAAAGAGTTCGATCCGATCCGCAATCCGTACGACCCTCAATTTCGCGGCGCTTGCGATATCTACAACCAGTCCTTGGAATCCAGCCTGCGCTTGGTCAATGCGACAGGGGAGCTCAAGCCTGGTTACAGCTATCGCCTGACGACTGGAACGACCACCTATGAAGTCCCGTGCCGCGTGCGTGGCAAGTGGAGTAACAACGACTTTGAACGATTTGAATTCGTTAGCGACTATGCGCTCGACGGCTTGCCAGCTTCCGGATTGACCTACGGGCTGGGGGTTCCTCTAATCGCCGTGCGCAAGCAGGGCGATCCCAACGATCCGCGCGAGCAGTATTACCCGGACGGCCTGAGCTTTCCAGTAACCGCTTTGTTGCGAGTCGTAAACCCGAATGAAGCAACTTGCTCGGCGGCCAATCACCGCCACCATTGCGTGCTTGAGTTGCACGATCCACTGGACTCATGCGACCTGTCGCTGGGCGGTCGGCTGGTGCCACTGCAAACCGATCTCAGCACTTCACTGGCATACTTTTTGGACAGTCCTCAATTCCGAGAGAAGGATCAAGCCACGCTAGGATTGTTGGATCCCCAACGAACTCTGAAGGACCGTGGTGTCTACATGCTGGAGCCTTTTGATCCGCGACGCATTCCGGTCGTGATGGTGCACGGACTCTGGTCGAGCCCGGTCACCTGGATGCCAATGTTCAACGATCTGCGCAGCTTTCGCGAGCTGCGAGAGAATTATCAGTTTTGGTTTTACCAATATCCCACCGGCCAGCCGTTTTGGAACAGCGCAACCCAAATGCGGCAGGACCTAAACGAGTTGCGCGATCAGCTGGATCCGGATCGGCGATACCAAGCGCTCGACTATACCGTGTTGGTCGGTCACAGCATGGGTGGTTTGCTCAGTAGGATGCAGACAGTCGATAGCCAAGAACAATTCTGGAACATTCTCAGTGACGAACCGTTCGAGGCTGTCAAAGGATCACCAGAAAACATTAACATGCTGCGCAAAGCGGCATTCTTTACTGCAAGTCGAGACATTAAACGCGTCGTGACGATCGGCACACCCTTTCGCGGTAGCGAACGCGCTTCCGATGCTACTCGCTGGCTGGCTCGCAAGTTGATTCGCTTGCCGACGATGATGGTTGCCACAGCCACTGATTTGGTGAATCATAATCCGGGCGTGTTTCAGAATGCAGATCTGTTAATCAACAGCACGAGCATCGACTCGCTCAGTCCTGACTCTCCGGTTTTCCCGGCACTGCTGCGCGCACCGCGAGCGCCCTGGGTCGAGTATCATAACATCGTTGGCAAGCTGCCCGATCAAGACGGTTGGTTCTGGGACGTTCAACCCACCGGGGATGGCGTGGTGGACCTCAGCAGCGCGCATATGGATGATGTGGCAACGGAAATCGTCGTACCCGCCGAGCATCAAACCATTCATCGACATCCCAAAACCATTTTGGAAGTACGTCGTATCTTGCGCGAGCACTTGCATGCTGTGCAAGCCGAGTATCGGATTGCTCAGCGGCTGGCGGATAATCCTGCCAGACAGTCGACTTTGACGCAGGCTGCCAATGAGGTACCGATCGTACCGGCTTCATCAGTCGAATATGACGCGCCTCTATTGCGTTAGAGAGTGTTCGGCCAAGATCAGGCGCAAAGGCCGATCATGCTGGCACCGCGTGCATTGCGTCGCATCTCTTATATCTACAAGATGCACCTGAGTGCTACATTGCCATCATCGCCTGTGGTGATTGTTGCAACTCCGCAACCAACGACGCCCTACCCTTGCAAATTATTAACAATAGGGCGAGTGCAACTTAATTGATTCTTCGCGATAGCGAATTGCCTTCGGACTCGAACATCGATAAAACTATCTCCGAGCGTCAGCAAAGATTTCGCTGAGTTTGAGATTTGCCTAGCGGCTTTGCCGTTAGTGAAAGTCGAGGATTGGCGTCGTCCGAATTCAACAAGGAATAATCATGGTTAGGGTTGGTTCGTCGGCCCGTCGGGGCTTTACTCTCGTGGAATTATTGGTGGTTATCGCCATCATCGGAATTCTAGTTGGCCTGCTGTTGCCAGCTGTTCAGGCTGCCCGCGAGGCCGCGCGCAGGATGCAATGCACAAACAACTTGAAACAGTTAGCATTGTCGGTGCATAACTTTCATGATGCTTTCAAAAAGATGCCATATGGGATGTTGCGTCGGCAACCGCCGGAGTGGCCACATCCGGAAGAAGGCCAAGCGGGGCAGAATCGACGTTACCAATTGATGCACCAGCTGTTGCCTTTTATCGAGCAAAATAATTTGTGGACTCGCTGGGACCAGTTGAATTTCAACGCGAATCGTCGGGAACCAGGTGGCACTATCGACTGGGTCGGCGAGCATTTTTTCAAGCAAACTGTGGCGACCATGGTCTGCCCTTCCAATCCAGGCTCATTGTGGAACGAATCCGCCGATCCTGCCGACTCCGGGATCTACTTTAGGAATCATTACTTCGGCTGTGCTGGCACACGTGGTTACCCGCGTCGCGACACATCTGGTGCACGTCCTAGTCTCTACAATCCGTTCGCGCCCGCCGTGCCGAATCCGACTCCCGGAGCAGCGTACAGTGCGTTGACCGACGGCATTTTCACGCAGAACAAGCAGTTTGGCTTTCAGAACGCCAGCGATGGTCTCAGTAACACGATTCTGCTAGGGGAACGCCAATACTACGATCAGGTTTTCGATTCGTTGCCAGGGGAAAGAATTCGTGACTGGGGCTGGTGTTGGTTCGGTGCCCAAGGAGATTCGTTCCTCGGTACAGGCGTGCCAATCAATTTCCAGCTGCCATCCAACTTCACCTCTCTCGATGGCGCCGTGCAACAGCTTTTGTATGACGATCGAATCAATGCTTTTGGCAGCATGCACGTAGGAGGTTGCAATATTGCTGTGGGGGATGGATCCGTTCACTTCTTGTCTGAGAATATGTCACCCGTCGTCTTTCAAGCACTGGGAACAAGGGCTGGTGGAGAAGTCGCCCAACTGGAATAATTGCGAGTCGCCGTTCCTTTCCGACCAATTCCGTCGACCGCTCGACGACAGCATCGTTGAGCGGTCGCTGTCTTAACAAAACCACGAAACTGGGGATTGCCGTATGTTGCATTTGTCTTCGCGCATGTGCGGGCTGATGGTCTTATTGATCTCGGTGGTTTCGTTGGGATGTTCCTCAGGAATACCGATGGTAGAGGTCGAAGGTGTCGTGCTCCAAGATGGCAAGCCGTTAGAACGGATTATGGTCGAGTTTTGGCCGGAAACGGATGGTTCTCGTTCCTTCGGAACAACCGATGCAACCGGTAAGTTCGTTTTAACGACAGATGATGGCGAGCGCCTTGGTGCGGTTGTAGGTAGGCACCGTGTTGTGTTGAAGGACGCGTCTGTGCTGGGGGACAAGTTCTTGGGCCGCGCAGGCGAAGACGTCCCCATGGGTACAGGAAAGAAATCCAGGATCGACGGACGCTATGGCAACGTGACGACTACACCACTCACTCAAGATGTCGCCAAGGGAGAAAAGCTAATTGCTGAGTTCGATGCAAAACAACGATTGTGATCGTCAAACTCAAGAATCTCTCTGCGATTCGTGCTGGCGGCTTGCATCAACATGAACAAGAATGAGCGGCTGGAATCTCTCGATCAATTCCGTGGCTACACCGTGCTGGGAATGCTGCTGGTGAATTTCCTGGGCGGTTACGAGGCTTGCCCCAAGATTCTGCGGCATAGCCACGACTATGTTAGCTACGCCGATACGATCATGCCGCAGTTCTTGTTCGCCGTCGGTTTCGCGATGCGGCTAAGTGTCGGGCGCAAGTTGCACTCGCAAGGTGCCATTTCTGTGTATTCCCGCATGGTCCGACGTTTGCTCGGCCTGGTACTGGTATCGCTCGTCGTCTACAACGCGGGGTTGCGAGTCGAAAACTGGCAGCAACTCCGCGAACTTGGCTTTTGGGGTGCTATACAGGGACCGCTCAAGCGAGATTGGTTTCAGACCCTGATGCACATCGCTGTTACGTCACTTTGGATTCTGCCTGTCATTCATGCGCGGATCACGACAAGGCTTTCTTGGATGTTGGGGTCAGCCCTGTTGCATGTCCTGCTGTCTTATTGGTTCAACTACGTTTGGGTCAACACAAGTCCCAATGGCATTGACGGTGGTCCCTTGGGTTTCTTGAGTTGGACGATTCCTGCCATGCTCGGCACGGTGGCCTGCGATATGTTTGTGCCGGCACCGAATGCTGAGCCTCGTCGCAATCCTGTTCTCAAGAGTTTGGCGCTCTCGTTTTCCGTGATGCTAATTGGCTTCGGATTCTCCTGCGGAACACGTTTCTACGATAGTGCCGAATCTCTCGGCAGTGACGGTTCAGCGGTCAAGATTGCCGACCATCCAGTGCTGCCCAGTAAAGATCAGATACAAATAAAACGCGAGACGAGTGAAGGTATCTGGGACTTTCTTGCTGAACCACCTTTCGTTCCACCGCCGAGCTGGGAGCAGCGAAAATGGAATTATTGGATGATGAGTCAGCGGGGCGGGACATTGTCCTACCTTACATTCTCTGCAGGGTTCTCTTTGCTGGTGTTCTTATTTTTTTACCTGGTATGCGACAAAGCCAAGTTAAGACTGGGCGTTTTCCATACCTTTGGCACGAACGCTCTGCTTGCCTATGTGCTCCACGATATGATTGGCAATGCGATAGGACCATTCGTGCCGAAAGATTCACCAACATGGTATGTCGCAGGCTGGCTAGCAATATTCTTCTGCGTCAATTGGTTGTTCGTGAGGCACTTCGAAAAATCCGGCTGGTTTCTACGCGTCTAGCCTAGTCGAACTAAGCATCCCCGCAAAAGTTTTGCCCTATAGTTAGCCGCGTTGGCGTTAGCAGTAGTTGCGCAGGTATTAGAAATGCTGTCGCGTTGGTGCTTATTGGTGGACAAAGGCAAGCGGGTGCCTTCGTGATGAACAGGCCCTCTCTCCCCCGCATTACACGCCGGTCTCCCCGTCGGCAGAGCAAGCTTCCTTCACGTTCGTCAAGAAATCTGGTACTACCTTTTCAAAGACGATGCCACTTTGGGAGGTGGAAAATCCCAACCGCCGATAGAGGGCGTTGGTCGCGACATCGCTAGCTGCAGACGTGGTACGCACGAGGTCCAGCCGCTCAGACTGCATTTCGCGGAGCGACTCGGCAATTAGAAAGACCATCCGTTCTAAATCGCTTTCGTCCTGTGGGTTGAACACTGGCGGCCAAAGCCAAGCAATTGAATCTGGCTGACTTCGAAGCTCGGGAGCGACGGTCCAGAACAAGACTTCGTTCATCACGCGTTTCTCAGTGCGATGTGTCAGCTGAAACGCAGTGGGTTCCGTATGTCCGAGAACACAGGCTTGCCACCAAGGTAGCAAGGGTTCGTCAACCTCTCGATGCACCTGGGCGCTGCGGCGAATCTGAACTTGAATTCGATTGACGGGCGGCTGGAAGTTCGACAAATTCAACTCCCACGAATTTGTCGGAGTCGATGGTCGATAGCCAGCTGCAGCCAGCCATCGCCCCGTACGAACTTCTTCTGCTGTAATGCCAATCAGCGAACCTGCCTGACCACTGCCGAGATAGAAAGTGCAATTCGGTAGCAGAGGGCGGAAGGAGCAGCGGCTGATTTGCCTGGCTGTCAATCTCTCATCGACAACTTGCAACAGCTCTGCGGCGATCGCGTCTTCATCTCGATCGGGCTCAACACAAATTGCAGCTATTGCGGCAACGTCTTGGCTTTCGTCCGCTAAATCTTCAGAGGCGACACCGGATATATGTGTCCAGCCGACCACACGGGATTTGCGCTGGGCGATGATAACGTCCGCTTCACGGAAATACGGCTTGGCGAGACAGCTAAGTTCAAATCGAAGTGGATTGATCTTGCATTCGGGCCCAAATTCCGCGTGGTGCGCGTTCCAGACACTGCATATCGAATTTACGTCAGTATTGCGGAATGTCCGAATGGTGGTAGACACGATAAGGTAAGAATCGAATTGCGGGGTGATAAGTGGGCAAGCCAGAGTTCTATATCGAGTAGCGCACGGTTGCAACCATACGTGTGTTATAGCCAAGCGGCGCGATTACAACAAGTTTTGTCCTTTGTGGAATCTCACGAACTGTGCGAGTTAACTCGCTAGTGGGCCAGTCGCCGTCAACGTCCACGGATAAGCATCGCGGGATCATTGACTGTCGTAGTGGATCTTGCCAAAGATCCTGGTGAAGGAGGTTTAACAGCCTCCACTTCGAACTACGAAATACTCATCACTTATTGATCTCGCGATGCTAGAAGTCTTGCCTGCTGCAGCCGAATATCTGTGATCTGGGAGCAATGGCCTGTCGGTTTCTTCTATTTGTCGCTTATCATGACGGACCGCGATGGCTACGCTTAGAGACGTCAATTGTTTTCCTCAGATACTTAAATAAATTCATGATGTTAGGGGCGAAATGATGGACCTTTCCGGAATTGCCGCTCAGCTGGATGCTTGTGATGTGAACGACGTCCAAAGCTTGGCGAATGTCGCGATGGTGCTAGCCAGACAGATTCAAACTCGCGCCAAACAACTGCAAACGCCCGCCGAGCGGCGGCAACAAGCCGAGCTGGATCGAATGGTCCAGCATCCGCGAGATAAAGCCACTTTGATGCAATTGACTGATCAAGCGTTTCGCAGCGAAACTGCAGCTCGGGCAGCTGATCAATTGGTTCATATCCTGGACGTGCAGGGGATCCCGCGATTTTTTAGTCCGGTTGAACGCACTATGCTGCGTGGTTTTCAATCTTTCGGAGGCTATCTACCTGGCGTGGCTGTACCGCTCGTCAAAGAAAAAATGCGACATGAAACAGCAAATGTCATCTTGCCAGCGGAGATGGAAATGTTGCAAAAACATTTGACCGAGCGTCGTCGCGAAGGCGTCAGAATGAATGTCAATTTCTTGGGCGAAGCGGTACTCGGAGAACGGGAAGCTCAGCGGCGTTTAGAATCCTACCTGGTCGCCTTGCAATACCCCGAGATCGAGTGTCTATCAGTAAAAATCTCCACACTGTACTCTCAAATCTCGACCCTATCCCGCACTCAGACCGTTGGAATCGTCTCGGATCGACTCGAGCTGCTTTACCGGGCAGCTCTGCGCAACAAATGGAGTCACCCGAATGGATCCCAGTGTACGAAATTTGTCTATCTGGATATGGAAGAGTACCGCGACATGCGGCTAACCGCTGAAATCTTCATGAATACTTTGGAGCGAGAAGACATGGAAGACGTGCGGGCAGGAATTGCGCTGCAAGCCTATGTTCCAGATAGTTTTCAAGTTCAGCAACAAATCACGGATTGGGCCAGAAAAAGAGTGGCCGCTGGAGGGTCGCCTGTCACGATTCGCGTCGTCAAGGGAGCCAATATGGAAATGGAGCGCGTTGAGGCCTCACTTCGAGGTTGGCCTCAGGCTCCGTACCAGCATAAGATAGATACCGATGCCAATTACAAGAGAATGGTTCTTTTCGGGATGCAGCAGCAGAATATCGCAGCTGTAAAATTGGGCATCGCTAGTCACAACCTGTTCGAAGTTGCCTTCTCCATCGTGTTGGCTGCCAAAGCTGGGGTCATCGACTCGGTGCAGTTTGAAATGCTGGAAGGTATGGCCAATCACCAGCGTAGAGCACTGCACGAACTGGTTGACAACCTGCTTCTATATGCACCTGCTTGCCAGCGGCAAGATTTTATTCACGCCATCGGCTACTTGGTCCGACGCATGGACGAGAATACTGGTCCAGACAACTTCTTGCGACATGCATTCAAGATTGAGATCGACAGCCCTGAGTGGCAGAAAATGGAAGAAATCTTTTGTCAATCGGTGGAACGCATTTCGTCGGTTGCATCTACTGCCCGCAGAGACCAAGATCGTCGCAAGATTACCGAGCAGCCAGCAGCTCCTGGCAATTGGCGATCGCTGACCAACGAACCCGATACCGATTTTGCGCTCGAATCGAACGCTCGCTGGGCTCAGCAGATTCTTAGCGATTGGCAGCCCCGTTGTGATGCACAGGCGCTGCAGATTCCCTGCGCACTTGATGGGGATGAAGTTGTCGGGGAAGGCCCCGAGATGCGGTCACTGGACCCGTCGCGTCCAGGAGTTGTCGTGGCGCGCTATCGACAGGCAAGCGAGCGACAGATTCGCGCAGCCGTCCAGTGCGCCGTGGCTGATGGCGACAACTGGAGAAGCATGGCTCCGCAGTCGCGTTATGGATTGCTTCGCGAGGTCGCACAACAACTTCGCTTGCGTAGAGCTGATTTGATAGGTGCTGCTGCGGCTGATGGAGGAAAGACAATTTGGGAAACCGATCCTGAAGTGTCTGAAGCAATCGATTTCGTCGAATTCTATGCCAGTTCGGCGCTTGAGATTCAGCTGGACCAGCGCTTGGAGTCTCGACCAACAGGTGTCGTGGTGGTAATAAGTCCCTGGAATTTCCCCATCGCCATACCCTGTGGTGGTATCGCGGCAGCTTTGGCAGCTGGAAACACAGTCATACTCAAGCCAGCGACAGACACGGTACTGCCTGCAAGAATACTGTGTGAGTGTTTCTGGGCAGCAGGAGTTTCCAAACGGGCTTTGCAGCTGCTGTTGTGCTCTGGAAACGATACTGGCAAATATCTTTTGTGCGATCCGGCAATCAACTGCGCAATCCTGACCGGGGGAACAGATACCGCACTGCGGATACTGTCTGAGCGTCCCGATTTGCACTTACTAGCAGAAACAGGTGGCAAGAATGCAACGATAGTCTCAAGTCTGAGTGACCGGGATTTGAGCATCAAGAATGTTCTGCACTCGGCGTTCTCCAACGCGGGCCAAAAATGCAGCGCCACCAGTTTGCTATTGCTGGAAGACGAGGTCTTTCACGACAGTGCGTTTCGTTCCGCCTTGGTTGATGCAAGCCAAAGCCTGAGCGTGGGATCGGCCTGGGATCTCAAGACTAAAGTTGGTCCCTTGATTCGCCCGCCAGCAGGCGTGCTGGAACGAGGGCTGAAAGAGCTGGAAGCGGGAGAAACATGGGCCCTGATGCCCAAAGTCGTAGACAATAATCCGTGCCTCTACTCGCCGGGTATCAAGTGGGGCGTGAAAGCAGGTAGTTTTACTCATCTACACGAGTTGTTTGGACCCGTGCTCGGTGTCATGAGTTTTCGACACTTGAACGACGCTATCGACCTGGTGCATCAAACGGGATTCGGACTTACAAGCGGACTTGAAAGCCTGGACGACCGCGAACAAGCACTATGGATTTCCAGGCTGCGAGCTGGCAATCTTTATGTCAATCGGCCGACTACTGGTGCTATCGTACTTCGTCAACCTTTCGGTGGTATGGGGAAGAGTGCCTTTGGGCCCGGAATCAAGGCAGGTGGTCCCAATTACGTCGTGCCACTGATGCAATATTCGCTTCGTCCAACAGAGATCCGCATCGCGGCGGACTCGGCTCCCGAGCTCGCAGCGCTCTCGGTCCTCTGGCAGCAACTGGCGACGCAAAACACATCAGCTGCCAAACGCGTTCGAGATGCCCTGGGGGACGCGCTGTGGCTTCAGTTGCAATCGGCGATAGTGGACTATGACCATTTTGCCCGCCAAGAGATTCGCGCAACCCAGGATACGCTCCGCTTGCTAGGACAAGACAATCTGCGGCGTTATCAACCGATGACGCACGTGCGCCTACGCGTAACTGCGGAAGATACATGGTTCGATATTCTAGCCCGAGCCGCAGCGGTGATTGCTGTGGGTGCTCGAGCGACAGTCAGCTGCCAGTTGGACGTCAGCGATAGCGTTATCGAAACGCTCGAAACTCTGACGCACGAGTGGGCAGGAAACATGGAGCTTGTTGAGGAAGACGATGAAAGCCTGGTTGCGGCGATCGAAAGTGGGCAAGTTGATCGCGTTCGCTATTGCGGTAAAGCCCTGGTGCCGACTAATGTTCGCCAAGCTGCTCATGAACACTTTGTTTACATTGCAGATGCTCCAGTTGCGGCGGTTGGTCGCATCGAGCTGCTTTGGTATGTACGCGAGCAAAGTGTCTGTGTGGATTACCATCGTTACGGAAATCTGGGATTTCGCGCTGGCGAGAAACGACGCGAGGTCTTGTAGCATGTGATAAAGTCCAGGGACTAACTTGTTGAAAGCTCGGTGCCTGACGATTTGCGGTTCACGAGTTTGCGCAACCCGAACCTGGCAATGCAGCCGAGTCTAGTCCCCGCGCAGATGAATGGCTGGATGCAGCGAGTCGTACGATGGCAAACAGGCAGAATTTTTTCTGCAGCTCGCCTGCCCAAATTGCACGCTAGGCGATAACCTTGTTCCACCAGCCCAGTGGTGCCAATGAACAGTCTTTAGGAGCTGAACGAAGTGAAAGCCAGCGAAGCAACTGAGTACTATTTTGTGAAAGCAGCTCAGCAGTTGCAAATCAGCGAGGACATGCGCAAGCTCATGCTCATGCCTAAACGCGAAGTCACCGTGGAAATCGTCTACGAGAATGACGCAGGCGGCATAGAAACCTGTTTAGGGTACCGTGTTCAACATAACAACGCGCGTGGCCCAATGAAAGGAGGTTTGCGATATCACTCCGATGTAGACATTGACGAAGTGAGATCGCTGGCATCGTTAATGACATGGAAGACTGCGGTCGTTGATCTTCCCTATGGAGGTGCCAAAGGCGGTGTTTCTGTGGATCCCAAGCAGCTCTCTACGAAAGAACGCGAACGTTTGACTCGTTCCTTTGTCGATCGAATCCATGACATCATCGGGCCCGATGTCGATATTCCAGCTCCGGACATGGGAACTTCGTTTCAAGAAATGGCTTGGATCAGAAATCAATGGGAGAAATATCATGGTTTCAATCCTGCGGTGATTACTGGCAAGCCGGTTGAGGAGTACGGCGCCAGGGGCCGCGAAGAGGCCACAGGACGAGGAGTGGGAATATTGTGCGTCAAATCGGCTAAGCGATTGGGGATTCGGCCAGAGAATTGCCGCACCGCAATTCAGGGTTTTGGCAACGTTGGCTCTCACACGGCGAAGTATTTACACGAAGCCACATTCCCCATCGTGGCAATCAGCGACATTAGCGGCTGTTACTACTCGCCAAAGGGCATCGACATCCCCGCCGCGCTGCGACACATTCTTGCGAACGGATCGCTGGAAGGACTTGCGGGTGTGGGGGTGATACCCGCCGACGATTTGCTTTCACTCGAAATCGATTTGCTCATTCCGGCTGCGTTGGGAGGAGTCATTGATGAAGACAATGTAAATTCGATTCAAGCAAAATTAATTGTCGAAGCTGCTAATGGTCCTATCTTGCCCGCTGCTGATGAAGTGCTCGCGGCACGTGGTGTCACTATCCTGCCCGATATCCTTGCCAATGCTGGGGGCGTCACGGTCAGCTACTTCGAATGGGTTCAAAACCGACAGCATTATCGCTGGAGCTTGGATCGCGTGCGGCAGGAATTGGAACGTACCTTGAGTGACGCCTTTGAAAAAGTTTGGCAAGAATCGATTCAGCGGCAAATCGATCTGCGTACAGCAGCCTTTTGCCTAGGAATCTCACGTGTCCAGCGGGCAACGGAATTGGCTGGCATTTTTGGATGATCGGCTGACTCGCAGACCCTAATCGTGGCTGATCATTTTCCATCTTTCGGTGGCAGAGTGCGCTGCGCGTCAAAGGCGGTGGTGGTCTAGCTTAGAGAGGTCCGGAACTCAAGAAGTTTTCTGACACTTCTCGACGAACGCCACCGCTGTCTAACCGTCCCTCCGCAAGTTCCATTGCTTTCATGCAACTTGCGGAATGGAGGGTCGGAGCCATAGTGTCAAGAATTGGAAATTCAGTTCCACATAATCCTTCCGCAAAATTAGCCGCTTGCGCTTGTGCCAAGAATTGGAAATTCAGTTCCACATAATCCTTCCACAATATTAGCCGCTGTGCGCTAGCACGCGGTTCTTGACGGAACCGCACGCTAGCGCGTTAGAGGCTGATGTAGCACCGAAATTACGATTTGTAACACTAGCGACTGGGAGGGCAATTCCCCCCCTCGTCGCCCCGCTTAGTGTGCCCGCTCGCGACTCTCACCAAGCCGATGAGAGTCAGTCTTGGTGGCGATTAGCGAGAAGTGTCAGTTCTTTCTAGCCTCTGCGTAGATTGTCGAAAAGCGGGCGTCAGCGTTGCAAGACATTGTTCTAGGGCACTGCGGTAATGGTAATGTCGATGGTCCCAGAATTGTCCGATAGCCCCTGACTATCTTCATTGATTCGGAAAAACAATTCCCCAGTGTCTCCAAGCGTCAGCGAACGCTCGCCACCAATCGCGATTCGATCGAGTGGTTCCGACAGATCTGGCTCCTGGACAATGGGAGCGGCGACCGTCATCATCAGCTTGCCGAGCGGCTCGCCACGGTAGTATTCCAAGGTTACTCCTTCGGCAGAGCAAGTCCATGGCTTGGGAAGTTGACCGATGACGTACATACTGCTTGATTGGACATGCAACCGCTTCCCTGCAGAAACCACCAATCCGCTAGCTTGCCAGCCTTGATTGGCAGCGATGCTGACCGTGACGGCTGGTTTTTCCAAGCGCTTGGGTTGAGAGCTGAATGCAAACATATTTCTGCTGGGATCGAAACCATATTCCAGTTCACCAAGCGTAGCGTTCCATTCCGAACGCATCGCGGACCATTTAGTGCGCAGCCGACGGAATAGCCATGAGGTCAATGAGTTGTCGTCTTTCATCGGCTGTTTCAGCATCTCGCGGAATGCCGCCTGGGAGTCTGGATGATGCATTAGAAAAAACACTGCCGCCCAGCTCCACGCATACGCCTCAGCCTGTTGATGCGCGCGTTTGTCATAGCGGAGAATCGTCTCCAGACTTGGTGCAATTCCTTGATCTAACTGATCCTGGATCAATGAGATGCGCCCCCAACCAGGGACATCGTGTTTGTCCTTGGGGATGATCCCCATCTGCAATGATTCACCATCCCAATAATGCGTGCCATACCATTCTGCCATGCCTTCCATGAGCCATGGCGGCCCGTAATTGAGGTACTTGCGATTCATGAACCAGTGTGTCCCCTCATGCAGCAGCAGGTGGCGATTGTAATAATCCGTGTCCTGCTCGGAGACCCAAATCCGATTTCCCCAATGAAACCCGTAGGGAAACTGAGGTAACTCGCCTGGCAACAGCCCCGCCTGCAGGAATCGCTCCCGAGCGCGCATGATGTACGCGTCGACATGCCAAGCGGAAATCTCGGACTGCTTCATACCGAACGCCTCACACCATTGCGGAACCGCAGCGTCAAAAATCCTGGGCAGCTCTCGCAATCGATCGTCGATTGGCATGTCGGTGATCAAGTCCACATACTGACCGTGGATACGTTCAAATCCAGGTGGAAGCCGGGTGCCGTCCTGTCCAGGGCAGACAAGGCAAGGAAAAAACGCTGCCAGAGCCCAAAAAGTCCCGATCAAGATTGCCGATGATTTGTACATAGACTTTGCGCTTACTTGAAGAGCATGATTCTGAAGCTATCTAGAGGAATCTTGCCAATTCGTCCTGGCGTGCAGCCCGTGCGTCCACTTTGGCGGAAACGAGCGGATCGTCAATCAGTTCAGGCGCATGATGTGGTTTTTTGCGAGCATCGATGACCAAGCTGCCAGTGCATCCGAAATGCTTGTTTTCAATGAAGCTGCCAATTCCGTACACGTCCGCTGCCGGATTGCTGCGAGTAAATGTGCTCCACACGAAGTTGCTAATATTTCGCGCCGCAAAGTTACTGTCATCAACCAGCACGATCAACGGGTATTGATTCAACCCGTGTTCGCTCGGCAAGCGATCGCATAGTGTCCTAAACTGGGCCTGTGAGTCGGCAGATACATAGGATGAACCTTGAACAACCAAGACTCCCGGTAGGGCAAGTTCTGGGCGAGACCATTGGTCGGGCAATTCCGAGCCGAAGGACACTGAACGCGGCAATTGACGAATGGGTTGGCCTCCGGCGGCGATAACCAGTTTGGAGCCCTGATTTAGCCCGTCGCCAGTGTAATCTAGGGTATCGATTGTCGTCCGAGTTTGGAAATGCAAGTCGCGTCTCCAGTCGATCCGGCTCAGAGCGAATTCAAAGAACTCGGCGATTTGACTGGCCGCTGGAGCAGCTGGTTGGCCTCCGTCAATAATCCATAGGTACTTGGCCAACGACAATTGTCCCTGTCCCAAGATGGCCGACGCTTGGGTCAGCAACTCTTGGGGACGACCAGGTTTGTCGTAGGGCGTATAGCGTTCGCTGCCTACGGCCAGCAACAGCGGATGAACGCCTGCAGCATCAACGGCATTCACCTGTTTAACGCCGGGCAGCACGGTTGGCAGCACGGGCTCCGTCAATTCGTGGATCAATTCACCAAAGGTTGTATCCTCTTGCGGCGGGCGTCCCACAACGGTCATGGGCCACACGGCGTCGGGGCGATGGTAGACGTGCGATACATGCAAGACGGGAAAATCGTGAGTCTTGGCATAATAGCCTAGATGGTCGCCAAAGGGGCCTTCCGGTTTGAGCAGCCCGGGCACTACATGGCCGACGATCGCAAAGTCTGCATCGGCGTAAAGTGGTAGACTTTGACCTTGGCGATACAGCGGAATCCGGTGGCCCGCCAACGCTCCAGCGAAGGTCAGTTCACTCATGCCTTCCGGCAATGGCATAACAGCCGCCAACGTCATTGCTGGTGTGCCGCCCACAGTCACGTTGACGGGCAATGATTGATGCAATTCCATCGCCTGAGCGTGATGGATACCGATTCCCCGATGTATTTGGTAGTGCAATCCACATTCATGCTCGCCATAGTCGTTGCCTGCCAACTGCACTCGATACATTCCCAAATTGATGCTCGCCAGTGAACGGCTATCGGGCGCGCAGCTCATCACTTGGGGCAAGGTGACAAAAGGGCCACCATCTTTCGGCCAACAAGTGATGTGAGGTAAGTCGCTCAGCTGGCATTCTTTTGTCAAATGCCGTGACCGGCCAGTGAACTTAGGACGCATGTGCAGTCCGATCAGCGGTGCTCGCCAAAGCTGCATGGGTGTTTTCAAGGCAGAAGCTGGATCTGTCTTCCAGCGGATCGCCAATCGAACGGACTCAAATGCGTGGCGGAAAATGAATCTTGCTCGTTCGATTGTGCCAAATAGATTGGTGGCTACCGGAAAGGAACAGCCCTGGACCTGGTTGAAGAGCAGCGCGGGACCTCCGCTACGATACACGCGGCGGTGTATCTCAGCCAGTTCCAAATGCCCATCGACCGTATCGTCGATATCCAGCAAGCGACCGTTTTTTCTAAGGTCGTCAACAAGTTGCCGTGTGCTGCGATACCGCATAGTTTATTTTCGGAGCGAAGAACGGCTGTTTAGCAGTTTGAGTAATTGCAGCAATGCTGAAGGTGGATTGCTAACCGTCCCATGCAGAGGACGTGGGGGAGAGTGAGTTGCGAGGCTTCTTCAAAATGCATCAGTAACAGAAGCGACATCCCCTGGAGGTTAGCGCCTACCCTCCAAATCGTAGAGGGCCAGATGTCGGTAGTAAACCTCTAGACAGTAGATGGTTAGGCAAGTGGTATACAATCGGCCCGCTGAGGCGCCGAAAGCGTCGCTGCCAGGATCCCAACTACCAGTCTCGGGGCCTTCTTGCGTTTGCAATGCCGGGAGCACGGTTCGCATGGCCGTATTCCATTTTTGCCACGCGCGGCCGCCGACATGGTGTAGCACCTGTGTTGCGTAATACCAGTAGTAAACGCTGTATGCTGGGTCATCCGCTCGTGGCAGCGCCGTCAAGAGATCCATTTCAATCGCTGTTGTCAGGGACGTGTTATCGCGAGGCCAGCCCAGATAAAGGCGGCACAGCAGGCCTTCAGCCGTCATCGACAGCGTGGGCGGCCGATATTCTGTGTACGAATACTGTGAATAGTCCGAATGCGAGACGCTATCCAAGAATGAAGAGACGCTTTGTAGTTTATCTTCGTCAACTTCCAACCCAGCCATCTTGCCCGTTTCCAAGGCCATAACAAACCAGCCTGTCACCGACAGGTCCGCATCTTTTTGAGGATCGTAGCGCCATCCCCGCAACTTGCTTTGGGACCACTCGGCGAACTTGATAGCCTTTTCCGCGATGGGCAACAATTCGTAGTCATGCGTCATGCCGTATGCTTCAATAATTCCGATCGAGGCGATGGCTTGTGCGTACATTTGCTGATGCGATGGCTCGCGACTGGCAAAGAAGCCGCGGCTATCCTGCCGCCGAACCATGTACTGAATTCCCTTTCGCACTTCCGCCTGGTACTTACCGTCGATGTGTGTGTAGCCAGCTCCCAAAAAAGCATTAAGGGCCATCGCGGTTGCGGCAGTCGTGTTTTCGCTAAGAGCGCCATCTGAGTAGGGACCTTGCATACTCCAGGAGCCGTCCTTCTTCTGCTGTTTGGCGAGCCAGGCCAGTCCCAGTTCGACAGCTCGCTCGGTCTCAGCGGTCCCACCGAACCGAGAAAGCAATGACTGTTTAAGGGCTCCATCTCGCCCACTCAGCCCACTTGTGATTCCGTGACGAATGTCGGCAAGAGACTTGGATGCATCAGTAATTGGATTGACGTTGACCAATTCCGGTAACTCGAGGCCTTGCAACATA
The DNA here is from genome assembly GCA_020426625.1 of Planctomycetales bacterium. Classification (GTDB taxonomy): domain Bacteria; phylum Planctomycetota; class Planctomycetia; order Pirellulales; family Pirellulaceae; genus Aureliella. Next base: position 560 of record JAGQPR010000046.1, on the reverse strand, counting down.
TCAGCGCTGCTTGTAGCCGGTTGCACAGTTTCAGGCTCGAGCAGGTCCGGCATTTCTGCAATTGCGTCTTCTGCCGAAGTTAGGTCGAAGTTCGCGGTTGGTGTTCCCGCCGATTCCGACATGAATAGTGTCAAGGGCCCCGTTCCAAAGTCAGCCAGGGGCATGAGCGCCAACACCAAAAGAAGAAGGGTATGTAGAACAAAGCTGAAAAGCCATGAGGGTGCTCGTCGGCGCCGCAGTTCTCGATCCGCAAGGTTCTGCTGTGCCGGGTTCTTGTTTCCATCAACGATGGAGGTGCGCTGTTCGGTTTGTCGGTCGCCTACCGTCAAAGGAGCCGCAGACAGCGGCGCAGTCAGTGCGATTCCCGGCGGAGGGTGTGACGGTGCCGAATTCAACCCAATGGGTGGAATTCTCTCGGTGGATTTCGTGATCGTTTGAGACAGGGCGGGAGGCTGCGATTGCAGTTTCGGCGGCGGGCTAGCTCCGGAATTTGGTTGCGTGCAACCAGGTTTCGGCGGCACATTCGTCGGGATCGGTGGGGCGGGCGTCGGGATCGGTGG
>JAGQPR010000469.1 GCA_020426625.1 Planctomycetales bacterium | reverse complement strand
TCAGGTGCACCGGAAACGGAGGGCAAAGCCTTGAATAAGCAATTTAAGAATACTGCCATCAAATATCATCGCGCAAAGCTTCCGCAGATTTTGGACGAGACCGAACAGCGATTGATTGATCAATCCGTTCCCTTGTTTCAGTCCAAGGGGCGCCTGGTCCGAGTGATCCGTCTGGACGACGCTGCCGAAGATGCGGGCATACGTCGACCGGCCGGCGCTCTGGTCATTCACACCCCGAACGATCACCTGCTGCTTGAAACCATTGCGCGCTCGGTCAAGTTCGCGACCTGGAATGCGCGGCGTGAACAGTGGGTGGAAAACCTGCCACCGCTGGAGTTTGCCAAGCACTTCAATGCACGGGGCACCTGGAAACTGCGCGTGCTGCGCGGCATCGTTGAAGCGCCAACGCTTCGGGCCGACGGCACGGTCCTGTCAAAGCCAGGATACGATGATGCCTCGGGCATCTGGCTCGACACCGGCGGGGTTACTTTCCCCGAGATACCTGAAAGCCCGACCCGCAAGGATGCCCTGCATGCCCTGGATGGTTTGAAGGACGTCATCAAGGACTTCCCATTCGTGCCGGACGATGAGGATGGAGAACTTGGTGATCCGAGCTCGCATCGGTCTGTCGCGCTGTCAGCCATTTTGACGGGCGTGTGTCGCAAGGCTTTGCGGACTGCACCCGGACACGGCTTCGACGCGACATCCATGGCTACGGGCAAGACCTTGTTGTGCGATGTGGTCTCGATCATTGCGACGGGCCGCCCCACTTCGGCGATCTCGCAAGGCAAGTCTGAAGAAGAGTTCGACAAGCGCCTGTTCTCGATTCTGCTGCAGGGCGATCCAGTTATCGTCATCGATAATATCGATCGCCCGGTACGGTCAGACGAGTTCTGCACTGTGCTGACTGCCGAAGAATGGCAATGCCGGGTGCTGGGCATATCGGGCAATAGGACGGTGCCGACCAATGTCCTGTTTCTGCTCAACGGTAATGGGTTGCAGTTCGAAGGAGACATTCGCACCCGCGTGATCATGTGCCATCTCGACGCCGGGGTCGAAAACCCTGGTGCGCGGAAATTTGACCGTGATCTGAGGACCTATGTACCTGAACACCGACCCCGACTGGTTGCCGCTGCGCTGACAGTGCTGCGGGCTTTTGTGGTGGCAGGCCGTCCAGGTGTTGAAGACCTGGACGCATTTGGCCGTTTTGAAGACTGGTCGAATCTTGTGCGCGGGGCGCTCGTCTGGTTAGGTGAGCCCGACCCCTGCGCCACACGCGAGGCACTCGATGCCATTGATCCTGAGCGAGACAATCTGGCCGCACTGATGCGCGCCTGGCTTAAGGTCATCGGGACGGAGAAATGGGTCACCGCAAAACAGGTCATCGATGCGGCGCAGCCCGATTTTGGCGACAGCGTCGATGCAATAGACAATGACCTCGATGAAGCGTTGCTGACATTGTTTCCCCGGTTCAAGACCACAAAGACCGTTGGCCGCTATCTGACCAAATACAAAGGACGCATTGTTGATGGAATGCGGATCCAACTGCACGCGGTTAAAGGCGAATCCACCGAATACCGATTGGAAATGGTCGATGAGCCTGATTGAACCGGGTCAACCTGAGTCAATTTCCCCCTTAACGTGACCGTTGCTTCGTTCAAATACGTAGGGAAATTGATCCCCCTTGATCCGGTTGAATCAAAACTCCTGCAAGGAATTGTTGCGCTTCATCAGCCAGAAAGGAACCTGGGAAAGCAACCGGCCCTGCGCCGCGAGATAGGTGGCGATGTTGAAACGTAGGTGTCCTTCTATAAGCAGATAACCCTCAGGGTATGGACGCGGAGCCCCTCTCAAGAAAGAGAGGTGTCCATCATTGTTGTCCATTGCAACCGGAGGCACCGGAAAGGTGCCGTGATCAATCATGAATTGAACGAGATCGAAGCCCCATTCCCTATGGTGTTCCTCGACAAGATACTTCCCGTGGGCCAATGCTTCATCCGGTTTTGCGGCAAAATTGCTCCATCCTGTTCGAATCCGCTTTAGGCCCTCTGTGGGCCAACTTACGAGTTCAAAATAGTAGGCGGGCGAAGGTAACCACCCAAAGGGAGAATGACTCCAATGTCGGTGGAGCCAGTCCTTCGCTACCTGTTTTGGGACACGCGGAAATCTTTCAGAAACGGACGGCCACCATTCTTCAAACGGCGTCGCGACCCCTCCTCCTTCGTCAAACTCAGGCGCCAAATTGTCAGGGTAGTTGTCCATCTAACTCAGGCTTGGTTTCGGACTGTGAATTGCGGATAGTGATGATCTCGGTGTTGGCGTGGCTGGTCAAAGAATGAATCGATTGAACCGCTTTCCATTTCTGCCGGATACTCTCGAGAGTCGAGGATATAATGTCTTTCCAGACTGCCTGGAAAATGACAGCACGGTTTTCTTTCACGCTACAACCATTGGGAAGCTACGCCGCATTTTGAAGCAAGGACTGCGGCCCGGTGTTGAGATCGGAGGCAATCTCCTTACCATCTCATATGGCGAAACAAGCATGGAAGCGCTTACTCATTGGATCAATATCAGAAAACCCGACGAGAACGGCGTCATCTTGGCTTTGAAATTTGGAAGTCTCGAAGAACTCAAACGTGACGACGGAGTGTGGCGCACAAGAGCGTTGGTGTCGCAGCCGCGCGTAGTTGGCGTGTGTATGATCCCCTGCTCCTATGTGCATAGGTAACCAAGTTCGTTTGCACCCGTCGAATTGCCGCTGCAGTATCGCTGTTAAAAACTCCCACGCGCCACGAAAACGTGGGCCATTTTTCGCATGGGTCCTCATAACCCAACAAGAATGTGGGGCGGCGGAGCGGGCAGTCTGCAAGCAACTATTGAGATTTTCGGTGGGAGACTCCTCCCCATGGCTCGGCGATTAGCCCTATGCGGCTACCGAGTCAATGAACCGCGTCGCGGCAGTCAGTGGAACCAAGTCGTATTTCGAATGGGAAATCGTTGGAGAGCATTGGTCCTTGGGAAGGACCGCTTCAAACTGTAAAGTTGTGAACGGGCAAAATCTATTCGTACTTGGAAGTTGTCCTAGTCTACTCGAGTTTGTCAAATCCCGAAAAGCGATCAACCTGCGCATGCTTTTGTGCTGGATCGCTCCGAGCGCAGTAAAGGGTGCCTATTTCAATGGTGTTCTATCCAAGTGTTATGAATACGAACGAATGGAGTGCCTCATTCAAGCGCCTCCGCCCCATGTTGCTTGAGTAGACCTTTGTGCGAATTCAACCTCTCGTCCCGCTGCAGGTGAGAGCCCGACATCAAGCAATGTTAATGAATATGCTACTGCCGAGGACCGGCTATCGAAGGTTTTGAAACTCTGTTTGCAAAAGGACTCTAGGAATGTCTTGGCGACGCAGGCCCTTAGAACGCAACTGGTCGTCGCTTAGAGCAGACAAGTTTGAGTACATTGTTGCTGCGCGGCGAGCACGACCAAAGTCGTCAACCAAATGGCCAAGTTCAACGAATATGTTCATGACTCTTCTCCAGCAATTCAGTTGCCTCAGCGTGCTGCAATACAGTTTCGAATTCAACTGTCGGGATTGCACGGCAGGTATGCAATAGTGCGCCCGAACTAACGGCCGCGAGCTTGGAAATATGGATTAAGGAGCCAGCGCGTTAGACCTTGTGTCACATTCACATGCTGACCCAACATGAAAGCTGGTAAATACTGTGATTTGGCCCCTGACCGTTCGCGGGATTTCGTCAATACAAGTTCACGTTACGCGCGGTTCATCCGGGAGGTTGAACGTATAGATGATGTGGTCGATCATTTCCCTTTCGACCTGAGACCGGGCCCTACCGGGTGCGGTCAAGATTCGAATGTCGATCGATATCGCTGGTTCAAGCGTCCGTGTTACAACACTATCGTAGAAGCGGCATTTGGTTATCATGCTGTCTACCAAGGCGACTCCCGCACCATTTGCCACCAACATGTATGCATCAAGGCAACTGGCCCGAATAGAAATTGGCAAGTCGACCTTTTGATCTCGCATTTCTTGGCGCAAAAGAACGCCCAGCGGAGTTTCATTGCGATAGGAAATGAGCGGCCGTCCAACTAAGTCGGAGAGCCGCAATGATGCTTTCTGGCTGAGGGGGTCGTCTTGGTGAACCAAAGCACAAACTTGAGTATGGCCAATGGTTATTGCTTCAGCTGCTGCGAAGCCCGGGAGCGCATAAGCGACCCCGATGTCAACCTGCTGACGTAGTACGCTTGACAGCACCTCGTCTGTCGAACAAGTCAAAACACTGACGTCAATGTTCGAACGGCTTGTGCGGAACCTCGCAATCGCATCAACCAGATGGGCCTGGACGAGCGTCGAAGATGATGCGAGTGCCACTGAGTTGGCACTACCCCCGCTGAGCGTTGAAACCACGCGCTGGCATGCGTCAACGCTTGAAAAGACCTTCTCCACTTCGGGGAATAATCTCTGTGCTTCAGGTGTGGCAATGAGGCGGGAGCCCTTCCGCTCGAACAGTGAAAGTCCAAGCGAGGTTTCTGTGTGCTTCAAAACATTGCTCACTGTGGGCTGCGATACATTTAATAAGCGAGCAGCTCCACTCACAGACTTCGCCCGCATCACGGCTTGAAAAATCTCGAGTTGCCGCAGATTCATTCTGCCCATCAACACCCCATATTCATAAGAGCTATATCCAATCGAAGAATTAGTATTGGTATCTATAAGGTTGCCGTGTCAAGTCGTGTACCGGAAGAGGCGTCCGGCGATTGGTAACCGGGCGTTCTCTGAGGTTTCAAAGGAGGAGAGAATGAAACTCGCAAAACTCGCGGGCGGCGCCATGGCCGCACTTCTGTTTTCATCAATTGCCTTGAGCGCCGGTTCCGCTCAAGCACAATTCCCTGAGCGGGATATCCGCGTGGCCGTGATTACATCGGCAGGCGGCGCCTTGGACACGATGACACGGAAACTCGTGGAGATCATCTCCAACCAAACCGGATGGACTATTGCGGTCGAAAATCGTACTGCGGGCAGTGGAGCCGCGGCCAGTGCGTTCATGATGTCCCAGCCCGCAGATGGACACGTTTGGCTTGGGATTTCAGCGCGTATTCCTGGCGGAATCGCCGACGGTTCATTGCCAGTAGGCATCGACGAATTCGAATTCATCGCCGCCATGTTGGGTGAGGGTACAGCCCTTGCTGTGCGCAGCGATAGCGAACTCGAGACGCTGGATGAATTCGTTCAGTACATGCAGGACAACCCAAATGGTCTGCGCATTGGCGGTTCGGGGCGCGGTGGTCCAGACTTTCAGGCCTACAAACTGGCCGAGGCAACCGGTTACGAGTACACATGGGTGCCGTTTTCAGGCGGGCAGGAACCAATCCTCGCACTTTTGGGCGGGCATCTCGATGTGGCGTTCATGACGCCCGGTACAGCAGCACCTCAGTTGGAGGCAGGTGAATTGCGCCTGCTTGCGATTAGCACTCCAGAACGCACAGCCGACTATCCAGACGTACCGACTTTCACCGAACTGGGATTCAATATCGTCGACATGGGACTGCGCGGGCTTGCAATTCGCTCAGGGGCGCCTGACACCACCGTTGACGCTATCACTGAGGCGGTGAGCAACGCGATTGACAGTCCAGAGTGGCAAGAATTTGCGGTGTCCGTGAATCAGTCCCAGCTGCCGTTCTTGGGAGATGAGTTTGAAGCTTACGTCGTCGATATGGCTGCAGGTTTGGAGCCCTATTTCCGAGCGAGCGGAACCATCCAATAGACAATAAATCGTGGCGCCGGAGAACGCGAAAATGATGCGTTTGGGAACCTATGTGATCGGTGGAATTTTACTGATCGTGGCAGCCCTTTATGTCTTCGGCGCCTCGAACTTTGGGGTCACCTTCAACCCAAGAGATGTCGGCCCGGGTTACTTTCCGGTTGGCGTTGGTGCTTTGCTGATAGTTCTAGTGTTGATCGTCTTGGGACAGGAAACATTCGGGCACGGCAGCGTTTCGTGGGTTGATTTGTCCAGTTTCATTCCGCTCGTGTTACCATTGGTGGCGCTAGCGATATTATACATACT
>JAGQPR010000468.1 GCA_020426625.1 Planctomycetales bacterium | reverse complement strand
CTCGGCTTCAACAAAGCGGTTGGCCGCATCATCCGCGGTCAGCATCTGCAGCCGCGGACCAGTCCCGACGACATCGTTGGCGAGCGTCAGCGTGATGCCGCGTGCGTAGCTATTATTGGCGACTTCGTAGCGTGATCGGTTGCGAAGTGTACGCCGGACATCGGGGCTGTTCGCTGCGGTGGCCGATAGGCCATCGGCTCGCGACCAATGTTTGAGATTGTCGAGTGTCGTGTTCGCCGCGTCGTACTTCGCACGCAGGCGAGAGAAGAAGGGCTGCCGGGGCGAGCGTCCAGAGGCGACGGAGCGATGGACTCCTCCGCCGCGCAATTGCTCGATGATCCCTGACAAACGTTTCAGCATCCGTGCTGTTTCCTGTTGCCGTCCCCGGCAGCCCTTGTGGATTGGAGAGCGAAAGAAAGATCAGCCAGCCGATGGCGGCACGATCTTGTTAAAGCGAAGCCCACGATGCGGCTTGGTAACGGCACTCTTGCCGGCGAGATGTTTGTCAGCCGCGATTTGGTCGGTCAGCTTGTGCTGTTCCACCGACCCAGCATCGCCCGAAGCCTTCGCCGGCCCCGAAGCGTTCTCACGAATCTCGTCTTGAAGGTCATCCGCCACAGAAGGTCTCACTTGGAAAGACATGCTTACTTCTGCGAATACACCTACCCGGTCGTATCACCTACCGACGAAGTGGTTGCCCAGAATTTCGCGATTTAGGCGCATTTGCTCGAAAGCATAAACTGCCCCTCTGCCTGTCTCACCAAGAAATGGGAGGTCATTCTAGAAAACAAGCCAGCAACGAAATCTTCGCTACTGGCGCGTGCTGTTTTCAGATCACGGTTCGGCGGTTGCGAGCTTAGCGACTCCCCCAGAACATGGCAAAGAACTCTCGGACGAACGAAGGAGGCCCAGGAAGCGAATCACCTTCGCCGTTCTGCCAAGCTTCAATGGCTTCAGCAGGTGGTCCCAGCAATCCAACTTCAGCGGCTCGGGCGTGGCGAGCTGCAATCCATGGAGGCATGGAGCGGCCAGCGTCTTCGGAAGCGCCCATTCTCATTTCGATAACCCATGCGGGAGGCCCGGGCAATAGATCTCCTTGGCCGTTCTCCCAAGCTGCGACCACTTCGGCGGGCGGGCCAAAGCTGCGGCCAGTGGGTCGCTCGCCTTCGTTCTCCTGAGCTTGTGCAGTACCGGTTGTCGCGAGCAACGCTACTGCGACCATCATTGCAATTCGTTTCATTTCGTCATCTCCGAAGGGTGAAAATCCAAAGTCTCAGCCCACACCAGGCCTGAAAGCGAAGGCTGCATTCAGTCGAGTAGTGGAACTGGAGGCTTCGGGAGTTACACCGTGGAAGAACTTTTCTAAGAAAAAGAATTGCGCCCCGGGATTACTGTCCGGAAGCCTGAGGGTTGAGAGGCAAAAAGGAACTGCGTACCCACTCCGCGGTAGACAGCCACTGCTGCTTTTGGCGTCCTTCGAGAACCGCCGCGACTTCCTGTTCCATCAGATCAAACTCCGAATGAATCTCGGGCGCAGGCGCTTGGCGAGCTTCTTCAATGCGGGCGTGACGACGCGAGATAATCTCCAAAATCTCGCTTTGTTGCTCTGCAGTCAGTCGCAGGCGTCTTGCAAGTGATTGCGTAATTTCCTCCGGTAGCACCTCCGGGTGCGTGCGATAGTGTTGCATGCGATCGATCACATAATGTGTCGCGGACACTCCGCCGACGCCAATGCCACTGGCAAACACGATTAGCAACACCACCACCTGTACCCACACTGGTAGCGCCTTGCGCCAACGTTTGGGATGCGAATGGGATGTCTCGGTCGGAAGCGTCATCGGATGCTCTAAATCAGCCAAAAGCTTATCCAAGGTTCGGTGATCAAGGTCGTGCTTGGAAGCAATACCAACATGATAGACGCTGCCAGGGCCAGCAGTCCGCCTCCAACCAACAAGGGGGTCTTGTCGATGGCCGGCAAGCTGCTAACTCTTTGACCTACGGTATTCAACACGCGTTCAGTGACGTCCACTGCGGGTTCGCGTAGTTGCGACGCGACGCTCGCGCGCTGGCGAATCCAGTCTTCTGCCGATTGACTCATGGATTTTCCTCCAACAGTTTCTTCAAACGATTACGGGCTCGGTAGGCTTGCACTTTGACCATCGATTGCGTCCACCCCGCCAACTCAGCAGCCTCTGCAACCGATCGATCGTCCCAGTACAAAAGCGTGAGCACGAGTCGATCGCGTGGTGCAAGCTTGGACATCATCGCGTGTAGTTGTTCGCTAGCATCGATAGCACTGGCGGGATCTTCCGAATATGCAGGCAAGACAGCGGGCTCATTGTGAAGCTCTTCCTTCAGCTTTTGTTCACGCGCGTTTCTCTTCCAGTAACGATAGCCCGACCGAACTGCGATTTTTCGCAACCAGTGCTCCAAGGGACTCTTGCCTTTGAAGCTCGCGAGACTCAGAAAGGCCTCGACGAAAGTGTCGTGTACCAAGTCCTCCACAACAGATGCATTCGGACTAAAGCGACGTAGTTGATTGGCCAAGGTGGATTGATACCGTTCAACGATTCTCCGGAAGGCCTCTTCGTCTCCATTGCGAGCCGCCGCAATATCGCTTGTCTCAGCCAAAGTACGCGTCGAGCTAACCACTGAATCAGATTCTGTCTTTTCACTTCGTACCGACATCAGTACGCAACGCTCCAGCCAACCGTCGCAGTAACGGTGAATAGTCAGTTGCAGTGATGTCATTCGGAGCGTTGCGAACATGAATTCGATTTGCGGAGGCTAGCGAGAATGCTCAAGTACAGGTGGGCGGCTCGGACGGTCTGCAGCTCTCTTTCGACCAAGAACTTCTCCAGATTTGGTTTTCATCGCTGCTTGTAGCCCTTCACGCTCTTCGGCATCGATGAAGCCGTCCTTGTTCTTATCTCCCCTGGCCATCATCATCGTCTGCACGAATTTCGGCATCGGGGACTCAGCCATTTCTTCGGGGCTGATTTTATCATCATTGTTGATATCGAACGTCATGAGAAGCTGTGCTGGACCAACACTGTTTCCACTCCTTCCTTGAAAGAAGCGTCCAGAGGCGATGATAGAAGAAAACGCGTCAGTGATACTCTTCTTCGGTGATTCCTGCGCAACTTCAGACAACTCCGCCTGCCCATCCGGGGAAATACAGTAGAGAAACTGGTCCGAGCGCAAGAACAACTCGCCGTCGGCTGCCGCAAACGAAGATTTGAACGGCGTACTGTCTTGTGCAAGCCGATTTACCGAGATCTCCTCAAACTCCGGTTCTAGGCGAAATGCAATCGTCCCAACTTCCTGCGTCATCGACAGCCATGCATTGGAGGCTTTCGTTAGCGATGCGTAAGTGATATTGCGACTGCCCTTTCCGATTCGCTTTCGCCATAACGTCTTACCCGAAGCCGTATCCGCACATGTGAGTATTCCGTTGGTTCCAACCCAAATCAATTTGTCCTGATCCAAGACTGGCGACGGGACACCTGGTCCGGCGTTGCGAGACCAAACCGTGTGCGTCTTCGTAACATCCCCTCGGCCACCAAGCCGAATCGCGATGACTTTGCTGCTGGCCGCGACATACACGACTCCGTCGCCAACGACCGGTGTGGTACAGATATACTTGCCTAATGACTCAGTAACCCACCACTTCAGTTTGCCGCTCGCAGGATCGATGCCCCAGATTTCGTCAGCAAGTGGGATGATGATTTCGTCCTGCCCATCCGTCGCAGTCCCGACAACCGGCGTGGAGTAGCTGCCTTCATATAGCTTAGCCTCCGCCCGCCATTTCTCTTCACCGGTCTTCGTATCGAACGCGACCAACGCTTGGCACTCATCGCAGGCATTCACGAGTAAAAGGTTCTTGTAAACCATCGGACTCGCACCGGAGCCCCACTCCGTGGGACCTGATTCCTCGCCTACAAACTGCTGCCACAGTAGTTCACCCTCCAAGTCGAAAGCGAAAACACCCGACTTGCCGAAAAATGCGAAAACTCGTTCTCCGTCGGAGGCAGGAGTACAACTCGCGTATCCATGATCGCGAATGAAGCCTTCAAACTTGTCCTCGGGAAATCGCGTTGGCGGACTGCGTTGCCACAGGACCTCGCCTGTACCTCGGTCGATGCAGATCAGATGTCGCCGCAATTGGCTTATATCTCCTGGCGCATCCACATCCTGAGCGAAGCCTGAAAAAGTCGTCACGAAGACTCGATTTCCCACGATAATTGGGCTGCTCACGCCCTTACCGTTTAATCGAGCGATCCATTTCAAGTTGTCGGAATCTCCCCACTGTGTCGGAACGTCGCCGGAATAGACTCCCGCCGCATTGCGGCCGCGAAACTGGAGCCAGTCTTCGCCGCGGCTTTCAGCAGCGGAAAGAGCGAGTACAAGCGCTGATAGCCCCAAGAATTGGTTGCCCCACGTTGTTCTTGCCACGGTGATTGCCTCCAAATGAGTGACTTTGCACAAGAGTTTGAGCAGAGGACTAGTGGCCGGCCACGTCGAGTCGGTTACATGGAGCGTCAGGAATTCTCAAAGAAAATCTCAAGCGACTCTATCCAACCCAAGTTCCGCCCAAAAACACGACGTAGTCGGGGCTGAATCGGCTCGGGCCGATTAACGGGCGTCTAACACTTCTTCTTTCACTGCATTTCTCGGAAGCTGATGCGATCGCGTTTGGGGTTGCTTGCAGGTCAGTGCCAAAGAGCAATGCTCCCTGCATCGACGCTGCAAGAGCTGAGCCGACGAGGCAGTCGAGCCAGTGGTTGTCGGGTTGTTCGGGGCGGGGTTTCCATTCGTCGACCGTTCGTCCGCGGCCTTCGGTTTTGCCGAAGTATTCGGCGGTGACTTGTTCGGCAAACATGCGGTGTTGTTCGGCGCAGTCGGCGAAGATGGAGAGGCAGCCTCGATCTCCCATTGCAACGGCGAGCCTCGCGTGGGTGAATGACTTCCACCAGTTGGTGTCCTACACAACATGGCAGATGGCTCGCTTACCGTGGATTGATGGGACGCGCCAGTTCAGTCCAACTCGATCGTCCGGCCGGCGTTTGTATTCACTGAATGGGTTCGATGAAGCCCCAACGAAACGACCGTGCGACGGAAGCAGGATCGACGCGGAAGAACTCTGCCAGTAGAACTGATAGACAACTTTCGTGGAGTGACCAGTTGGAATCGCGCCGTGCCAGAAAAGATCGACAGCGTATCCAAAGGTTAAATTTAGAGCACTCAATTGGTTCTTGTATTCGATGACATCTCAATAGCAAGAAGGCACGGAAGGAGTGAGTCTCCAAAAGGCAGCTGGCGGACGCCAGCTTTCACTTGCTGGAGTGTTGGCGTACACAGCCCTGTGGGCATTGATCATTTGCGTATTTCAAGGAGCTGTCAAACTACAGCAGGGCGTGCACACAGTCGCCGAGGCCCGGTTCTCAGATATTCTCATGCTGATTGTTGCTGGGTTACTTTTCATAGCAATCGGCCTTCCGATTGCGATCGTATTCGGGAGAAGTCGGCAGGCTGTTCCCATTTCGCTCGGCTGCTTCGCGATTGGATTGATCGCGATCCCAATTCTAATCGTCGTTTTGGTGACGCTGGGTAGTTTCGGAGTCATTGACTTCGACTAATTCGTGCCTGCCGCATTTAGTGTCTCGGTGGAGAAAGTGACGTCGCACTCAGGTTCCAGGCACCCTCGTGTGTTTCGGGATGTTTAGCCTAGATCAAGGGCTTCGGTCGGCAGCATCTGAGGAATCGAGCGCACCGCTGAACAGTTGGCAGCGTCTACAAGACGCTAACCCTTCTTTCGACGTTGCAGCTCTTTAAAACTAATTCGCTCTCGCTTCGGTGCGGATGGTCCATCGGTTCCGAAAAGCAGCGAGCCCTGCATGGAAGCCGCCACGGCGGAGCCGACGAGGCAGTCGAGCCAGTGGTTGTCGGGTTGTTCGGGACGAGCTTTCCATTCGTCGACGGTTCGGCCGCGGCCTTCGGTGCGGACGTAGTACTCGGCGGTGACTTGCTCGGCGAACATGCGGTGCTGGTCGGGGCGGTCACCGAAGATGGATAAAGGAAACGCGGACACAGC
>JAGQPR010000467.1:0-5000 GCA_020426625.1 Planctomycetales bacterium | reverse complement strand
GCCCCAGTAAGCGCGGACCATAGCCTGAAAATCCATGACACCGGCAGCCGAAGTATCCGGGAAATCCTTGCGCCATTCAAAAATCGGCCCGTAGATTCCATGCCAAGTGGTTAACCTTTTCTGCAGCCACTCTGGCTTGTCGCTCAACTGGAACGAAGAATGCGGGTAATTGACTTCCACATCGTCAAAGGCATGCTCGTATTTGGGCTCGGGAAAGTAGAAACTGTGAGGTGCTTTGTGCCCCAGCATGAGCATCCATGGCTGTTCCTTGGATTGTTGCGATATCCAGTCTTTCGCCATATCGGTTACCACCGTGGTGTAGTAGCCTTCGACGACTTTTCGCTGTTGACCATTGAAATTGAACTCGGTGTCAAAATACTTGCCCTGTCCTTTATGAGTCACGAAATGGTCGAATCCAGGTCTTGGATCGTCATTATCTTCGCCCATGTGGTACTTGCCGACGTAGGCTGTGGCATAGCCCGCTTCGTGCAGTCGCAAGGGAAAGGTCTGCATTGAGTCAGGGTATTCGGTGAAGTTATTTGTTACACCGTGGGCATGGGCGTAAAGACCACTGAGTATGGAAGCGCGGCTGGGCGAACACAAACTGGTGGTGCAGAAGCTGTTTTCAAAAAGCAGCCCTTCAGCGGCCAACCGATCAATGTGGGGCGTCTTGAGGTGTGGGTGCCCCATGCAGCTGAGGGCGTTCCAGCGAATGTCGTCGCACAACACGACCAAAATGTTGGGGCGTGACTTAGCCTGAGCGAATGTGGGCCGTGCATCCCCGAAAAGCAAGTAAGCGCCAGCAAGTGCAACTAACGCAACGCTGCAGCGGAAGTTCATGGTTGTGTCTCCAAGGTGGGGTCCGCGATCAGTGCTCGGGTATGAGCAAGTTCAGGAAGTGTGAGAAGCTTATGTGAGAGTTGTTTTACCAACGTTCGGTGTTGAAGAATCGGTCGCCTGCATCGCCGAGCCCTGGCACGATGTAGTTGTCGGCATTGAGTTCCGGATCGATAGCCGCCACCACGATTCGGACATGGGGAAACATCGAATGAACACGATCGATTCCCGGTTGAGAAGCGATGATGCTGATCAGTCGGATATCTGGACATCCCCAGTTTTGCAGAGATTCGATCGCCGCCAATACGCTTCCACCGGTAGCCAGCATTGGATCCAACACATAAGCAACTTCACATGGGTCGCTATCGGGTAACTTGCTATAGTACTCGACCGGACGGCTGGTTGCTTCGTCGCGGTAGATGCCCAAATGCCATACTTCAGCGTCTGGCAACAGGCCGAGCATTGCGTCAACCATACCTAGGCCGGCTCTCAGGATAGGGACGATGGCAACCGCCAGCGACATCTCGCTGGCCTCGGTGGCTGCCAAGGGTGTTTCAATCGAAACCAAGTTGACGGGCAAATCTTCAGTCGCTTTGACAGCCAACAGGGTAGAAATGCAATGGATCTGTTGTCGAAACTCGAGTGGCTTGGTAGTTCTGCTGCGCAGAATTGCCAGATGGTGCAATAGCAGCGGGTGATTAACACTAACGATTCCGGACACTCACCGATCTCCTGAATAAGTCCACGCTCGCCAAATTGAATGGAAAGCGACAGGATACCATGCATGAGCTGGGAAGAGGACTGCTCAACCCGATTTCCCTAAATACCCGCTGAAAACGATGGTGAACCCACTGAATTCGCTGACTGTTGGATTCAGTCGGAGCTTGGTTCGCGCTGTGTCGATTCTGCGACCTTTTCGGTAATAATTCGACCAATCTCCAGGGAGGCGGTTGCAGCCGGACTTGGAGCATTGCAGACGTGAATCATGCGTGATTCGATGACCCATAAGAAGTCGTCGATCAGGGAACCATCGCGCGCTAGTGCCTGAGCCCGCACACCCGATCTACACGGTGTCAAATCTTCTGACTGAATAGCCGGTATTAATCTCTGTAGCGCACGCACAAAGGCAGCTTTGGAAAGTGAGCGATGAACTTCTCCAAGTCCCATACGCCAATGTTTGGCTGCCAATCTTAAGAATCCGGCGTACCTTAATGATTCAGCCATTTCGCCAAGATTCACATTGCGCCATGCGTAGCCCTCGCGGGCCAGTGCGAAGACGGCATTGGGTCCACACTCAACGTCGCCACTTACCATTCTGGTAAAGTGAACGCCCAGAAATGGGAACTTGGGATCTGGCACTGGATAGATCAGATTGCGACACAAGCCCCGCCGGTCGGACTTCAGTTCGTAGTACTCCCCACGGAAGGGAACGACTTGAGCCGGAGGTTTCAGACCGGACAGCTTGACCAGGCGATCGCTGTAGAGTCCTCCACAGGTCACCAGATATCCGGCCCGATAATTTGTCGCCCGAGTGCGGATTTCGACGTGTTGAGGATTGGTTGCTATGGCTTCAACGCGTTCACCGAGTCTGACTGAATGACCAGCGAACCTGAGTTTTTCCGCTAGCCGTTGACAGACGGCTGGGTAGTCCACGATTCCTGCGGCAGGCACATGAATGGCTGCAACTCCAGCTGAATTGGGTTCCAGATGGGCAATCTGTTGCTGATCGATCATACGGCACTCGATGCCGTTCTCTTGGCCGCGCGAGAGAATTGCCTCCAGGCGACCGAGCTCGTCGTCGGAAACGGCAACGATGATTTTTCCGCAGACTTCGTACCGAATCCCTTCTTCCTGGCAAAATGCCTCCATCGCTCGCTTGCCAGCTTGGCAGGTTATTGCCTTGAGAGATCCGGGTTTGTAATAGATGCCTGAATGGAGAACCCCCGAGTTTCGTCCCGACTGGTGGGCCCCAACTCGCGATTCTTTTTCAATGAGGCAAAGCGTTGCGTCTGGGAATCGTCGTGACAAATTCCAGGCAGTGGCCAGACCTACGATCCCACCACCAACAATCACAAAATCAAATTGATTAGCTGTTGTCATGCTCAGTTAAATGAAGCTGTCTCAAATGAAGATTGATTCAAATGATATGAGGCGAGGCCGTTGGCGTCTACAACGCGACCGTGTTTCTTGGGCCCTCGGGAAAGTCGCAGGTAACACGAGCAAAGAAGGGGCGACGCACATTCGAGATCGATTCGGCAGGATCAATATTGTGGGCCCCACCCGCTCGCATTGCTCGCTATCATCCCAGTGTGGGAAGGTAGCATTTCTCTTTTAGCGCCCCCGCCACATTAAAAGCCAGACGACGAGAGAAAGACTAAACGATTCTGTTTTCTGCAGGCACTGAGTTAAGCGGCTTCTCTATCCGCCGGAAAGCAGATTGTGTCGGCCGAGGATGGATTTGTGGCAACGCGGTCGGCAAACAGACTCAGGCAGTGATGGACGATCTGGTTGGCGCTCTCACGCCAGGTTGTCAGCTGTCGCCCGGAACCTGACACTTCCTCAGGTGTAGTTTGCTGCTCCCAATTACGGATGGAGTCAATTAGCTGCGACGTGCTGTCCAAGCTAAAGTACGAGCAATCGCTCTGCCCGACTTCGCGATGGATCTGCGTGTCGCTGGCGAATGTTTTCTTGCCAAACCAAAGCGATTCGACGATTGGCAATCCGAAGCCTTCGACAATCGATGGGAAAATGACAGCTCTGGCGTGGCGGTAGCAGTACTGCAATTCAGCGTCGGACAGGTCATTGAACAGCAGCAGTTTCTCCCCCAATTGTGGATGCTGTTGGATGCGAGCCACCGTCCGATCACACTGGGCGCCAAAGCGTCCTACCAAACAGAGTCGGAAGGAGTCTCCCGTTTGCCACATTTCATCAAAAGCGTCGAGTAAGAATTCGTGATTCTTGCGAGGATCAAAAGTGGCCACCATCAGGTAAGGCGGTACACCGGCAAAAGCCTGGCTGACTTGAGGGCGAACTTCGCCCTGCGTTGGCTTCAATTCGCAGCCGAGGTCGAAAGATCGAATGTCTCGGCAATATCCACTTGGCGGTTGAGGCAACTCTGCAAGCAACTGATCGACTTGCTCTCGAACCGTTTGAGAAATCGCCACCACCATATCACTGTGAGACGCAACCGATTTGACATATTCCAGGAAGGCTTCCGATCGCTCACGGCCGACGAACTCGGGGTGCGTGATCGGAATCAAATCGTACATCACTGATGCAACTTTTGCACCGCAATGTCGCGCGTGTGTTGCGGCAGGCCAAATCGTGTTCCGGAGCCGATTGACCCAGTACGCGTCAGGAAGCAAAAAAATGTCTTGGCTAGTTGGGGACACGGGCGTACACGTTCGCGCGACTTGTCGATGTACCCAAGCTTCGCGGATCGAGTGCGCGACCTTGAAGACACCCAAGTGGCCAGGCTGGGGTAAGAACCACTTTCTCAGTTTGGGCAGTGGTAGTGTCGAGCAGAGCGCCTTGGCTGCTCGACGATATACTGGCGAAGCACAGCTCAGAACATTACGATGCATCGCCGCAGTGTTGCGGTAGCGGTCGATTTCAGCTGGCCCTACCTCGTAGAACCGTCCACCATGGGAAATCACTTGACGGACGTCAGGGATCTGGCCCTGCTTGGCCATCCGTTGGCACTCACGCGTCACACTCCGCACGACGCGTTCGATCCCCGAACTCTTGCCGGAAGCAAGCGTATAGGTTGCATCAATGAAAATGCGTTTGGGCAATGGTTGGGAAGGGTCTGGGAGCGTCATGCTCGCGTCTGAGATGCTTTCGAGAGTATTGTTTCTTGTTCAAATCACGGGAATTCAAAGCATTTCTTCATCTGACGCCAGCACGCCAATTGAGATTCAGCATCTGAGGGTCGTCGATACCATAATTGCTACGCTGCTCAAATAGCAAGCTCACATTTCTCGATGTTGGTCATTCTAGGCTCGGTGTCTACCTATTAAAGCAAGCAAATAAAGCTGCAAGAACAGGGGACAAGTTCAATTGCTAAGCAGGGCAATAAAGCTAGTGTCAAGAATTGGAAATTCAGTTCCACATAATCCTTCCGCAAAATTAGCCGCTGTGCGCTAGCACGCGGTTTTTGACGG
>JAGQPR010000466.1 GCA_020426625.1 Planctomycetales bacterium | reverse complement strand
GAAGAACTCCCACGAGCTGCTGCGCTTGGTCTCGGCTGACGACCGGAAGTACGTCGTCACTGCTGTTCCGAAACAATTCCACGGCTCGAGTTAGTGGATCGTCAGGGAACAGCGTGCCACACACGGGGCTTGACAGATCTTCTGCCCGTACGAGGTCGTCTATGGACGAGTCGAAAAAAGTGTCGCTCAGTTGAGTGTAGCGAATTACGCCCACGACCTTGGAATCACTGTCAACGACGATGTAGGTGTTATCGCGGCTGCGTTGGATGTATGACACCACTTCGTCAAAGTGAGCGCTCTGGCTGATCCCTTTGACATTGCGTCGCAGCAGCGATGAGACATCCATGCTGCTCATCGGCTTTTGTTGTTTGGACTTCAGCCCCAGAGACTCGCAGCCACGGCTCCACATTTTTCCAGCTTGGCTGCTGGCCGATTCGGTACGGTGCGAAATGGCCTGGGCCAACGGGACTTCACCCGCAGCCAACACGGACCAACGAATGCTCACCGGTCCCACGATCTCGAAGAACACTACCGAACCTAGAATGATCGTTTGAACGGGTAGCCCCACTTCCGGCCAACGCTCGGCTGCAAGCACTGCCAACGCGATAGCGGCTCCAGCTTGGGCTAACATGCATGAGCCCAGGTAATTTCTTGCTGCCTGCGCTTCCCCACGAATTCTCGTGGCAATACCCAATCCAACAATCTTCCCGGCGGAGCGAGCCAAAATGTACGCAACTCCCATCAAGCCCGCCTGAAAAAACGCAGCCAATCTAAGCTCAGCACCATGAACTGCAAAGAAGACCACCACTAGCAGGCCAGCTATTTTCTCCTGTTCGGCCAGCAGATCTGGCACTTTGTCCGACGTATTCACGAGGACAACGCCAGCCAGCAAGAACGCGAGCATATATGGGAAGTGCCAAGACTCACACAATCCCATCATCAGGATGGAAACAGCGATGACCATCACTAGCCAACGTCGCTGGCTCAACAGCCCTGATCCGTAGCTGAGAACCAAGCCGCTAAGAATCCCCAAACTGCAAGCACCGCCCAGTTCCAACATTAATCTGAAAGCTTGCGGCAAGACAGGCATTTCCGCATCGCTAGCGTGAAAGACCTGTACGCTGAGGAAAAGAAATTCAAACGCCACGACCGCAACAATGTTGTTGAGCGCCACCAGGACGCTGGCTAACTCAGTGACAGGACCTTCCGAGCGCGATTCCTTAAGAACGAGAATGGTAGTGGCTGGCGCCGTGGCTAAGGCAAGCGCTCCCAGGAGCACAGCAACCGCCACACCACCGCCACAAAAATAGACTGCTAATGAAACGGCCAAGAATGTCGCTACGAGCTCTCCCGCGCTCAGCCACAAAGCATGCCGCAGTATCGGACGCAATTGTGCCAACGGAAAGTGACATCCGAGCTCCAGCAGTACCAGTGCCATCGCCAACTTGGCGAGCGGTGCCAAATGGTGCAGTTGCTCTTGGCTGATCAAGTTGGCTGCGCTGGGACCGACGATCATGCCAGCCAACAAGTAAGCGGTCACTTTAGGGACGCGCAAAAGGTCGGCGGCGATTCCACCGAGCAGAGAAGCTAGCAGCAACAGACCAAGCGAAACCGCTGCGTGCAATTCAGTGGGCAAAGCGTCAGGCATCGTAAGCTACCTAGTCCAATTCCGGTTTGAACTATTTGGCTTCGGCCATTGCATCTAGCTGCAGCACGGAGCGATTCTGTTCTTTCTCCAAGAATTCACGACCATATTTGACGTTGACATGATCCCATGGCAAACGAGACATCATCGGGTATGGTTGGTGCACTTGCTTGTCGACGTCAATCTGACAATCTGCCAAAGCCTGCCACCAGCGGTCTGCGTTCAGCATCTCCGACCAGCCATCCATTCTGGCCCCACGTTGCCAGGCTAGTTCAACGGCACCACAGGTTCTTCGATCGCCTCGGCTTAAAACGCCTTCTAGCAAGCTGGTTTCAATGTCGTGACACTTGATATTCACAGAGCGAATTCTCCGCTGCTCCCAAAGGTACTTGTGCGCCCACTGAAAATATTCTCGCCTTTGCATGCCATTCCATTGATAGGGTGTGTGAGCCTTGGGCACAAAGTTGGAAACGCTGGCTGTCACCTTGGGATACTTGCCCTTGATTTCCTTACCGATCTTCGAAATGTGTTCCGACATCTCGACGATCCCCTCCATATCCACAGGTCGCTCCCCGGGCAACCCGCACATAAAATACAACTTGACACTGGTGTAGTCATTTGCAAACGCCACACGGCATCCTTCGTACAAGTCTTCGTTCTTGATTTTCTTTCTGATTTGTTCGCGCATATCATCTCTGGCTACTTCCGGTGCCAGTGTCAAGCCAGCGCGACGTCCGTTGCCGACCAGCTCTGCGATTGTCCGCAATTGTTCGTTAACTCGCAAACTGGGGACCGAGATACTTACCTCCAACGGATTGAACACTTCCTTTAGCCGAGTTACCAGCTCAGTAAAATGTGGGTAGTCACTGCTCGATAAAGACAGGATACTGATTTCATTCAGTCCGGTATTCTTGTAGCTCTGCAATGCTGCATCGATGATCGTCTGTACCGATCGGTAGCGCAGTGGCCGTTTGATCACAGTGCTTTGGCAGAATCGGCACTGCCACGGGCAGCCTCGCATGATCTCAATCGCGATGCGGTCGTGCACGCATTCCACGTAAGGCACAATGGGCGCCGTTGGTAGTGGAGTCCCGTCCAGGTCACGAATGACAGACGGCTCGATGGTTTCGGGCACATCGCTTCGCAATCGATTAAGTCCGACAAATCGACCGTCGGCATATTCGGGCTGATAGAAGCGGGGTACATAAGCATAGGGCAAACGCCGAGCGATCTCAGCCAATGCCTCGTTGCGCTGCGCAACTCCCATATCGCCTCGTAACCAAGTACCGTTTTCGTGGGCCTGCTGACGCAGCTCCAACCAAAGGTCGCAGATTTCCTGCAGAGCTGGCTCACCATCTCCAGTTACAAAGCAATCCACGAATTCTGCCATCGGCTCTGGATTCTGAGCGCATGGCCCGCCAGCAATGACCAGTGGGTCAGCCATCGTACGCTGGTTCGCACGCAGTGGAACGCCGCCCAAGTCCAGCATCGTCAATACGTTGGGCGAAGAGATTTCGTACTGGAGCGAGAACCCAAGCACGTCAAAGTCTTTCAGCGGAGTAAACGTCTCCAACGAATATAGGGGCAACCCATAGTGCCTAAGCTGTTGCTCCATGTCCGGCCACGGCGTGAAAGCCCGCTCCGCTGCCCAATTGGACCGCCGGTTCATCAAAGAGTAAAGAACCTGCAGTCCGTGATGACTCATGCCAATCGTGTAGGCATCTGGAAAGCACAAACAGAGTTTCCCAGTAACTTCGTGGTGATTCTTGACGACAATGTTCCGCTCGCCACCGATATACTGGGCTGGCATGCGCACCTTCGCCAGGACATGCCGCGCGAGCTGCTGCTTGAGATCTGTATTGATCATGAATAACAATCAGGTTTAGAGCAAGGGTCAACGGGGCACAAATCGGTCGATGCAGTGTGGGGCTGTGCCGGGATTGGGCTAGGCACACTCTAAGACCACTGTTTAGCGATGCAATAGGGCGCTATGTTCGCGCCAGACTACCGCAATGCGGCACTCGAAACTAAGGTTGCTGTTTACTTAGGGTTACGTAGAGAATGCGCAATTGGTGCAAGGCGTCTCCAATCTGCGATTTCTCTTGGTCGGTGAGATTTCCTTTGGTCTTCTCTTCCAACACACCCAGCAGATCGATGAAATGCTTGGCATAGGGCAGATTGGCCATCGGCGGTTTGCCATCTTCGTCAGGCATCTGCCCCATCGAAGCCAGCGCCTGAGCTGCCAGCGTTGAAACCAACAACATCAGTGAAGCGGGGGGAGGTGGCGGCACCGGGCCGTCGGGTTCGGAACCCAATTCCGCTGCTTCCATTTCACCCGCATAGTCGCTGCTCTCGTGCTCGGCAGGAGGGCTAGTTTGGCGTTTCGCCTCTTCCTTTTCACGCTGAACCTGAGTTTTCCAATCCTCGTCGATTATTAATTTTGGTTCTTCGTCGGTCATGGTCATTTTCCTCCCAGGATCTGGCTGCCAAGACTTTATTTTGAGCACAAACTAGGCCAGCGGAAGTTCGAACCCATCGCCAGCTGACGATTGCTGAAACTACACGAAGGCACAGCCGTTGCACTCTATACCGTTTGTGTGTTGGACTCTTCCGGGGCAAATTTCTTTAACTGCCGACCTGAACGTCTATCGATGGCAGCACGGACAAACCCCGCAAAGAGTGGATGGGCCCTCGTTGGCTTGGACTTGAATTCTGGATGGTATTGCACAGCTACAAACCAACTGTGCTGCGGCAACTCAATGATTTCGACTAACTTTCCATCGGGACTGGTGCCAGCAAATTCCAAGCCTGCGTCGCGGAATTGCTGGCGGTATTCATTATTGAACTCGTATCGATGGCGGTGGCGCTCGTCGATCGACGATTTGCCGTACGCCAACTTCGATTTCGAACCATCGACCAACACGGCAGGCTGGCTTCCCAGCCGCATTGTTCCACCCATCTGTGTAATCTCGTGCTGTTCATCCAAGAGGCAAATCACTGGGTTCGCGGTGTCCTTGTCAAATTCTGTGCTGTTGGCTCCATCTAACCCAGCTACATTGCGCCCATATTCAATCACGGCACACTGCATGCCTAGGCAGATGCCGAAAAAGGGGATGTCTTTCTCCCGGGCATAACGAACGGCTTGCAACTTGCCTTCGATGCCTCTTTCGCCAAATCCACCAGGCACCAAAATACCGTCATAACCACTCAGCAGACATTCAGCACCTTCGTCTTCGACGTCCGCGCTTTGAATTCTGCCGACTCGAATCTGCGCATGGTGATGAATGCCTGCGTGATCGAGAGATTCATAGATCGACTTATAAGCATCTTTATGCTCAGCGTACTTGCCGACTACCGCGATGCTGATTTCATGTTTCGGATTGCGCAAGCGGTGAAGCAAGTCGTTGTAGGGCTCAACGTTGGGTGGCTGTGTCGATAGTCCAAGGCGTTGACAAATCTGTTCATCTAGGCCATTGCTTACCAAACTCAGCGGCACTTCATAGATCGAAAAGTCTTTATCCCGCTCTTCGATTACGGCCTGCGGAGGTAGGTTGCAGAACAACGCGATTTTGTCCCGTTCATCGCGAGTGATCGACTGCTCGCATCGACAAATCAAAATGTCTGGCTGAATTCCGATTTGGCGAAGTTGGCCTACAGAATGTTGAGTCGGTTTGGTCTTTAGTTCTCCCGCTGCTTTCAAATAAGGCACCAGCGTCAAATGAATGAACAGACAGTTTTCGCGGCCAGCCGCCAGTGGATACTGCCGAATGGCTTCCAGGAAGGGCAAGCTCTCGATGTCGCCTACCGTCCCACCGATCTCCGTGATCACTACGTCTACGTCTTTTTCACCAACTTTGCGAATTACACTCTTGATCTCATCGGTGATGTGCGGAATGACTTGAACCGTCTTGCCGAGGAATTGCCCCTTACGTTCCTTTTCGATGACCCGCAAATAGATTTGACCGGTCGTGTAATTGGAATTCCGTGTAAGTGGTCCTTCAGTAAAACGCTCGTAGTGCCCGAGATCAAGGTCGGTCTCGCTACCGTCATCCAATACGTAAACCTCCCCGTGCTGATAGGGGCTCATCGTTCCGGGATCGACATTGATATAGGGATCCAACTTCTGCATGCGGACGCGCAGGCCTCGAGCTTCCAATAACATGCCGATGGATGCACTGGTCAAGCCTTTACCAATCGAGCTTACGACGCCGCCAGTTACGAAGATATGTTTGGTCATTTATCCATCAATTGCATTTTGGACATCCTTAATTGGGCGCGATCCGGCTGATTGCACTCACTCAAACGATCTTATCCGCTGCTTGTTTTCTCGCAAAGCCGCCCCCTTTCGAAGGTGCAGATTTTAAATGCCAGCAAGGATTCCACCGACGATCAGAGATCCACCGGACAGAAGCTACGTTTCGCGATGCCTCCCGAAGACTCATGCGATTTTTCAGCTAGTGGTTTGGGACAGCCAAAAATTAGGA
>JAGQPR010000465.1 GCA_020426625.1 Planctomycetales bacterium | reverse complement strand
CCAACGGGAAGGTTACATCCCGCAAAGCCCCAAAGTAAGGTTCCTGGGTACCGTTCACCCCTTCGGCGAATATTTACGGATTTGTCAGGCAGCTTCGCCAATCCACGCCTTCAAAAGGTTGGCGGCTGCTTCTGGATTGTCATTGATTAGTGTTGAGAGATCGTCTTTGATTTCCGCGCCTGTGATTTCAAATTTCGCCCGACTGCCCGGCGTTCCATCCTCGGCAACCATCCCTTCCTCTGCTCCCAATTCCAGTGTGTCAGCAATCTGATCGGGAACTCGCAATCCAAAGCCCTCGGCGAATTCCTTGTCGGGATTGGAGTCACCTTGAGAACGAACCCAGCTGAACATCATGCCAAGGCTGGCAAGGAGAACGACGAGCAAGGCAACGGTGCTCCATGATTCCCCCAACCAGGTGAGCGCATTCGTCGCTACACTCGGCCCCTCGAAGGGTTCTACAGGCAAATCGGTAAAGGCGTAGACCTTGATGAACGGCTTTGTTTCTTCTCCAAGCCGAACACCAACGGGTATGCCTTCTACCGCAGCCCTCAACTCCGATTCCACTTCGGTTTGAATGGCTGCCAGCTCGGCTGCCGACGGTAACGCTTGCTCGTCTCCTTGCGCATCTGCAGCCGTTTCCTTTGATTTGCGATGCCGCCAGATTTCCTCAAAGTGCGAATCGGGAACTCCAATTGTGACCGTCACCTTGGTAGGTACGAGTGGCGCTGTTTTGGTCACAGTCGCCGTGTGGCCAGCCAGACTGCGTTGAGACTCCTCCGACTCCTTGGTCTTCGAATTCTGGTCGGTACCCTGCGCAGCCAAACTCGCCGACTGATTGCTTACGGGAACGGAATTCGTGGTCGTTCCGGGAGCGCCGCCCCCGGCGACTTTTTGACTCTCTACGTCCTTGCGACTGGACGAAACACTGATAGCGACGGGTGTCGGATCATAAGTAAATTTCTCCGATTCCTCGGAAAGCGTGCTATCCAATTCTGCATTGACCATGATTTTTATGGCACCGTAGGCATGACCTAGCAGGCCCATGATGTCGCGTTTGTACTTTGTTTCAAATTGAACTTGGGCAGACAGATAACGATTTTCGGCAGCTCCCCCCAAGTCATCGGTGGCCTGGAAGTAGTCACCTGTCGAAACATCCAGCACACTGATGTTCGTCTCAGGTAGCCCCCCGAATGAATTTGAGACCTGTCTCGATATGGTTCGCAGCAGGGCTGGGTCGATTTCTTGTCCGTAATACGGCTGCACCCAGACACTACATACTTGCTCGGCGTTCTTCAGAAAGGTTGTCTTCTTTTCATCGTACTCAACGGCTGCCCATTCAATACTTGGCAAGCGTTCAATCAACATGGCCACACTTCGCTCGCGGGCCGATTCGTTACGCATGGCCGTCTTTGCAGGAGATTCAAAAACGCTACTTGCCTCCAAAGCACGGTCCATTTCCGCGCCCCATGATTTAGGTAAAGCATTGCCTGCACTTAGAGCACGAATGTAAGCGTCCTTTTCACCGCTGGGAATCTTGATTTGACGCCCTTCCCTCACATATCCTCGCAATGAAGCCTGACTCAACGCGCCTTCCATGCGAGCCAGCTCGTCATACGTAAACGAGCTGCCAAGCAGCGGCTCCATGCTAGGCGTGGATTCAGTACTGAGAATCCACCCCAGACTGACAACGATAACACCGGCCATCAGTCCAGCCATGATTCTGGCCGACGGGGTCATGGAAGCAACGAGATCAGCGATTTGCTTACCAAACTGTGAGAGCATATTCATTCTTTGATTTCGCCCTTTGGTTAGTAAATACTAGCTTCTTTACATTGCCGATGATTGAATTGAAAGTTATGCGAAACGCGCGGCGAACACCTTATTGATCACTGCAACAGATACGCTACACGCGTATTGCATTGATTTCGTCATAGGCAGCCATCAGCTTATTGCGAACCTGCACTAACATCCGAAACGCCATGTCGGCTTTTTGGACAGCCGTCAACACTTCGACTTCGGACACATCGCCTCCGGTCAACATATCGTGCACTTGCGAGGTTGCATCTTGTTGCAATGAATTGACTTGGGTTACTCCAGACATTAAGAGATCCGGAAAGGACATGGATTGCCCGCCCTCGACTGTTTGTTCTGTCGATTGCAGTACCGAAAGCTGCCCTTGATTCAGCATGCGAGCTGAAATCGGCGTTTCCAAATACCGCGTTAATGAGCTGCCAACAGGTGTCACGTAATTTGATACTCACTAGGTGCATGCGGGATTGGCGAGTTAATCTGCCTCTGCGTGGCGTTAAAGCGTCGTGGGGCTCGACTGCATCGAGCAGCATCCTTCGATTGCAGTAGCAAGGCGTACGCACTTGAGCTCTATGATCAACGTGTACGTCGATGGATCGATGCGAACTGCGGAGGAGCCTTACGCCAGGATCGAAAGCGACTGCCGGGAAATATTCTTGCTGATTTCCATCACACCAATGTTGGCTTCATAAGTGCGCGTCGCCGACAGGGCGTCTACAAATTGCTCATTCAGGTTGATATTCGGATAGGCCACGTATCCTTTCCATTCCCCTTCTTGAATGGCTAAAGGATGCTCAGGCTGATATCGATAAAGCGGTTCCTTGTCGTCGGTTTCTACCGACGCGACGCGAACGCCAGGCGCCCCGCCAGCTGCAACCAGGTTTTCATCCGTTTCGAATATCGTGTACCTGGGTTCGTAGGGTGTGGCGTTGCCGTCTTCGTCCTGCAATGTCGAAATGTTGGCAATGTTACCCGATATCGTATTGAGTCGGATCCGCTGAGCAACAAGTGCGCTTGTGCTGACATCCAATGCGCTGATCATGGGATACCTCCAAAAAATCTTCACGGAATTTCTCAAGTTCGACAGTAGTGGTTCCTGCCGCTTGTGGAAAGAGAGATTTCTGGTGAGACAGCTGCGACAAAACCGCGACGACTTCGCGAATTCGAAGGTCGGAAGGCTGGCATTAGCTGCTGGCGCTCAGCTTCGATTGCGTCGCTCGACCGAAAGTAAGCAAGATGACAACCATGGCCGCGGTCCCCAGAGGTAAAAGTAACCAGCTGTTGATGCCGAAGCCCGCTGGCAATGTGCCAAATACGATAGCCACTCCAGCTACCGTCAACGCGTAGGGCATTTGTGTTCGAACATGCGCAATATGATTGCAGCCACTGCTGCGTGAACTGAGAATCGTGGTATCCGAAATCGGCGAACAATGATCGCCAAAAATCGCCCCCGCAAGCACGCTTCCAACCGAAGCCACCAATACGAAGTGATCGGGAGCAGGCGGCGCTGAGAGTTGCGCACTTAGCAGACCATAAACCAACGGAATGGTCAGCGGCATCAAGATCAGCATCGTGCCCCAGCTAGTCCCCGTTGAAAAGGCAATTGCACTGGCAAGTACAAAAATAATCGTAGGCATCAATGCCGGAGAGACATTCAGCTGGCTAATCTGTGCAGCCAGGAACTGTCCCGTCTGCATATAGCCCTCACCAGTTAAACCACTCAACGCCCAGGCGAGCCAAAGTATCACCAACGCTGGCACAACGTGTAAAACCCCATCCAACGACGCCTTGGCAACTTCAGACACCTCAAGGCAACGTTGGATTGCTATCAAAGCAATAATCGCTAGCAATCCGGCCAGTGCCCCATAGAACAACGAGATGTAACTGCTACCGGCACCCACGATTGCCCCCCAGCGTTGCCAAGTCGACTCAGGCAGCGGCTGATCGCCCACATCAACCAATCCAGTAACGACCAACAGGGCAACTACCACTACAACCGTCAGACCAATGGGCAATATGGCGTTAATTGCCCGTGGCACTCGACCACTCGCCCGCGAACTTTCGCTGGTCGCTGGCGGTTCTTCGTCGGCAGCGTTTTGCTCGGCGCGCAGCATCGGTCCAAAATCACGGCACAACAGCCCACACAGGAATACAAAGGCCAAAGTGTACAGAATGTAGAAGCGAGAGGGGATCGTCTCTAGGAAGATGCTGATCGTCGACGTGCCTATTTCTATTCCCGCTTTCTGGTAACCATCCTGCATCGAGCTGATTTCAGTAGCCACCCACGTACTGACCAGAGCAAGCCCAGACACCGGAGCTGCTGTACTATCGACCAAGTAGGCCAACTTCTCACGGCTGATCTTGAGTCGATCAGTGATAGGACTCATGGTTGAACCGAGCAGCAGCGTGTTGGCATAATCGTCGATGAAGATCAGCAAGCCCAGCAGCCAGGTCAAGATCTGTCCACCGCGGCGCGTTCGCGCCAAGGGTTTCGCCCATTCAACGATACCCAACATGCCACCGCACCGATGGATCAAAGCGACTTGCGCCCCCAATACGGTCGTGAATGCAAACACCAGCAAATGGTCACCGTCAGACAGTGACTTCCACAGATGCCCGATCACCACACCATGGACGAAATCCATTGAGCAGATTGACAAATATGACAACCATGAGAAAGGCTGATCGTGCGAAGCTTCAAAAGCCTTAGGCGTGGGCAACAACAAAAAAACGGCCAGGCAAATGCCAAGTATCAGGGAAAGCACGACTCGGCGGCTGAGGATAGCCAACACAATCGTGAGAATCGGAGGGGCTACGCAAAGCCAGCCGATGGGTGAATTGCCGTCCACAAAGTTGCCCCTGAATCAGTCCGCTGATACAGCTATAAGAATTTTGACAGTCCACAAGTTGGAATTGATGAAAACCCATGCCGCCCGTGAATCTGCATTCAACGATCGGCTTATTCTAAGCATATTGGTAACTGGACAATAGCTGCACATCCACCGCCACAGCGATTGTCGATTGATAGGCTTCCCTGGTGCAGCTCGATAATTCGCTTGGCCTTGGCCAAACCCAAGCCTAACCCGCGTCCCGCCTCGCGACCGCTGAAATAAGGATCAAAACAGTTCTTTAGAGCTAGCAGCGATAGCCCTGGGCCATTGTCGACAATCGACAATTGAATGAAATCACCAAGGTGCTGGGCAGCAAACTCCAGCGTGCCGCCACTGTTTAACGCCTCAATGCCGTTGCGCAGCAAGCACCACAGCGCTTCGGTCATCGCGACTGGACATAATCGAGTTCGCGGCAATTCTCCACAGATCCAACGGAAACTGATGTCGCGTTGCGCCGCGAGCACTGAAACCTTATCCACCACTGCGCTCAAGAAGGAAGCTGGACAGATATTCTCCAATTCCAAGTTGGGCGGCTTGGCAACCAACATCAAATCCCCCAACATTTCGCAACCGCGCATCGCGTTGTCGATGATCGCCTCGAGCAACAAGCGTCGATCGACAGCAGTCTCTCCGTTCAGGAGGACTCCCGCGCGCGTAGCAATGTTCGCCAGCGGATTGTTCAGCTCGTGACTCAAGCCGTAGGCCAGGTTGTAAAGCGCCTTCGATTTGCGTTGGTCCAGCTCACGATTGGCGTTTTCCTCCAAGGCTCGGAAACGGATCGCCAGATGGGCGAGATCCAAGAGCATATTGGCTGCAGCCGATTGAGTTGAAGTCAGCCGCTGCGACCACTCTGAGCATTTGAGCAGCCACTCAGCAAGCTGGTGTGACAGACACCGCCAATGGGAATTGGCATAGTTGACTTTGCATGCGTTCAAGAAATCGGGGCGTGCAAAAACACTCTGGCACCATTTGCCGAATCGGATATCCCCGCCCGCAAGTTCTTCAAGCGTCGAAATAACTGAGTCTTCGCACCTTGATGCCGATTGCTCCCGCGCACATCCACGCATGACAATATGCTGCAAGCGATCTATCGTCGCATTGGCAAAACCGTTCGAGTGCTCTGCCAGCATGTTGATCTCAACTGGATTCACCTGATGCGTTGTCAGCCTCAATCAGTGGGGTAAGCATCCTATTTGCTAGGTTGCAAATACGTTGTCCAAAACTTGCTAGAAGCTTATCCCACACCATTGAAAATTCGAACACTTGTACAGGTCGCGTCCGGTTTTGATGCTCTGGTCAAGCGTGCCGTTCTTGCGCAAGTCCCATTCTGTACCGGACAAGAATACGTTCGACCACGCATTCAGCTAGTGTCACAAATCGTAATTCCGATGCCACATCAGCCTCTAGCGCGCTAGCGTGCGGTTCCGTCAAAAACCGCG
>JAGQPR010000464.1 GCA_020426625.1 Planctomycetales bacterium | reverse complement strand
TGCTACCGACTTTTGTACGGCGTTGGGAAACGTATCTGCGGGACGCTAAACGCGATAAGGATCCGGTCTTCATGCCATGGCATATGTTTGCGGAATTGGCAGAGGAGTCGTTCACGTTGCAGGCGCCCGCCGTATGCGAAGCGATTCTTCGAGCGGGCCCCTGGGATATCCATCCTCGTGTGGCGGCCATGTTTGAATCACCGCCAGCAAATTTTATTGAAGTCATCGATCGCTACGCCCAGTTGCTGACCCTTGTGGCGAGTGAAGCCGAAACTGAGGTTGAGGAACAACAAGAATCCTCGAAACAATCGACGCGCGAGCCAGCTGCACTTCAGTTGCGTGAGGTGATGTTCGGCCCCAAGTCGCCTTGTTCAGTTCCCGACGAAGGCATCGTCCATACAGAAACTTACTTCGATACGAACACATGCACGGCTCTGTGGAAGTTGCAGGGAGAGGTCGACCGCTGGTTAATCGGCCCAGAGCTGCCGCAGGGGGATGCCGAGCAGCCGCAGGGGCATGCAGACTGGCCGCCTGGATATGCACTTATCCTCGAGGATCGCCCCACCCCTTGCACACCACGCATCTTTTTGCGAGGAAATATTCTTACGCAAGGCGATGAAGTGCCTCGCCGTTTTCTCCAAATTCTCTCGCTGACGGACCGCAAGCCTTTTGCGAATGGCAGTGGTCGTCTCGAGCTAGCGGAAAGTATCACCGACCATAACAATCCCCTGACAGCACGGGTTATCGTCAATCGAGTTTGGACACAACATTTTGGATCCGGATTGGTAACGACGCCAAGCGATTTCGGCCTGCGGTCGCAACCGCCGTCCCATCCTAAGCTGTTGGATTGGTTGACTAGCTGGTTTATCGACCATGGATGGAGCCTGAAAGAGCTACACAAACTTGTTGTGACGTCGGCAGCATTTCGCCGATCATCGCTTGGCCCAGCCGATACGGCCGAACTTGCGCGAGCGCTGCAAGTAGATCCCGACAACCGCTTGCTATGGCGAATGAATCCACGCCGCCTGACCTTCGAACAATTTCGCGATTCGATGCTAGCGTCAACCGGTGAACTCAAACTTCAAACTGGTGGCAAGCCAGCAGACTTATTCGATGTCTCAAACTCAAGGCGGACATTATACGGGCTGGTAGATCGCCAATTCTTCCCAGCCGTTTTGCGTGTCTTTGATTCTGCCAATCCCGATCTCCACGTCGCCAAGCGGAATCAAACGATCGTACCTCAGCAGGCACTGTTCTTTCTAAACCATCCACTTGTATTGCAGCGAGCCAGACAACTGTCAGCGGTATGTAGTGACGAAGCCGACATGAATCGAGCCGTTGTCCGCATGTTTGGACGAGTTCTCCAGCGAGAGCCCACCGAAGACGAGTTGCAAGATGCTCTTCAAATACTCGGGCAATCTTCCGGTGAGGCGCCAACGCTTCGCTTGACTGCGGCGGATTGGACGTACGGATACGGAGAGTACCAGGACGCCAGGCAGCAAGTGGAGAGCTTTCACCAACTACCACACTTTACCGGACAATCATGGCAGGGTGGAGTGAAATGGCCTGATAACAAATTGGGATGGGTGCAGTTGACGGCCACGGGAGGTCATCCTGGCAATACGCGGGCTACGGCATGCGTCCGCCGCTGGACTGCCCCGCGCGACATGACAGTGCGGGTTGATTCCAATTTGCGCCATGAAGTTGCTGCTGGCGATGGCGTGCGGGCCTTTGTCGTCGGCTCGCGGGCCGGATTATTGGCCTCTGCCAAGGTCCATCAATCGTCGGCAACTCTGAATGTCGACACGATTCAAGTTAGCCGGGGTGATACAATTGAATTTATTGTTGACATTGATCGTATTTTGAACAGCGACCAGTTTCTGTGGAAGGCCACCATCACTGAGTTGGAATCACAGTCAGCCACTGTTTGGGATTCCGAGGCAGACTTTCCTATCGACTACGTAGAGAAGTTGGGACCTCTCGATCAATTGGCACAAATCCTGTTTTGTTCCAATGAATTCTTGTTTGTTGACTAGTTGGACAGCGCTACATGCGATGACGCTCCACGCAAATCATGGATTGGCTGTCATTAATGGATTTCTGGAGAATCGATGCGAAACACCTTCGAGAACCTGGGCTAACGCCCACACGGCCAACCGAAAGTAACGCTGTTCAAATAACTTAGTTTAGACGAAGTCTCATGTCGCATAAATTCGCGCAAAATTCCGTGGTACCATTTTACAGACGTGACATGTTGTTGCGCTCTGGGCTGGGGCTGGGTGCTTTGGGACTAAGCTCCCTATTGGCCGATGACCAACAGTTAGAAAACAAACCAGGAGGACCACATTTTTTGGGTCGGGCCAAACGCGTTATCCAGTTCTTCTTGAACGGCGGCCCGTCGCATGTGGATACGTTCGACCCAAAGCCCGCGTTGCACAAGTATGCCGGGCAAAGATTGGACGAAACCCTGACGACCGAACGCAAGACAGGAGCAGCGTTTCCATCACCGTTTAAGTTTCGCCCCTACGGTGAGTCGGGCATCGAAGTTAGTGAGATCTTTTCGCGGACCGCGCAGCACATAGATGAGATCGCCGTAATTCGCTCGATGTATGCTCAAGTTCCCAACCACGAGCCTTCGTTGATGTTGATGAACTGTGGCGATTCGGTCCAATCTCGCCCTAGCGCAGGAGCGTGGATCTTGTATGGACTGGGCACAGAAAACCAAAACTTGCCGGGCTTCATTGCCATGTGCCCGGGAGGACTACCGATCAAAGACACCGAGAATTGGCAGTCTGCGTTTCTGCCCGGCGCTTACCAGGGTACGCACATCGATTCACAGCATACGCAACTGAGCCGGTTGATCGAAAACATCGAACATCCTCAGATTAGCGGACCCGATCAACGGCGCCAGTTGGAATTACTGGGTCGCTGGAATCGCCAACATGAGAGACAACGAATCGATGCTCGCCTTGAAGCGAGGATCCAGTCCTATGAGCTGGCTTTTCGCATGCAAACAGAGGCTAGCGAGGCGTTTGATCTGAGCCGTGAAACCAAGCGAGTGCGCGAGCTGTACGGGGACAGCGTGCATGGGCGACAGACGCTGATTGCCCGACGCTTGGCAGAACGCGGCGTCCGCTACATTCAGTTATGGCACGGTGCCGGGCAGCCCTGGGATAACCATGACAACATCGCTGACAACCATCGCAAACTGGCCCAACAAATAGATCAACCTATTTCAGCTTTGCTCAGTGACCTAAAGTCGCGTGGTATGCTCGACGAAACGCTAGTTGTCTGGGGAGGAGAATTCGGTCGCACGCCTACGGTTGAATTGACAGGAGCTGGAGAATCAAAGCTCGGGCGAGATCACAACCACTACGGTTTCAGCGTTTGGCTCGCCGGTGGCGGTATCAAAGGCGGCACAGTTTACGGAGCCACTGATGAGTTTGGATTTAGGGCTACGGAAAATCCGACCAGCGTCCATGACTTGCACGCAACCATGTTGCATACACTTGGTTTGGACCACAAGCGACTTACCTACCGTTATTCGGGCAGAGACTTTCGATTGACGGACGTACATGGCAACGTGATCCATGACGTACTTGCGTGAGTGCACGTGGGCTTTGGCGACGCGGTGGTCATGCCGCGAACGTGCATTGAATTGCTGGCCGAGCCAATAATGGCCAGAGTATGACTCACCCCAATAAATCGCCACGGATTCCTGCGGAAGCTGCGATAAAGTCTCGCCATTGATATCCGTCGGGCAATGATGGGGCACCAGAAAACTCCAAGTGCAGGATGCGTCTGTGCCGACAAGTTCCTGGGCGTGATGCGCCGCTGCCATGCGTGATTAACGGACGCATGGCTAATACATCACCCGCGTTGGCGTGTACTCGAATCGCTTTTTCAATACCTACTCCAGCGGCTTCGCTAGAGACGTGCGATTGCGGCACCAACTCCAGAGGTCCATTTTCGTCGTCGACCTCGTCCAAGTGGATTCTTAGCGTTACCATTTGCAATAATATAGAATCCTCGGCGATCACATGCGGGATACCAGCCTTGATGGTCGGACGAGAAAAAAAGAGTGAGGGACGCCAGTTTTCTTTGACGGCGATAGCTCGGTCCTTATGCCAGGCCAGTCCCCAACTTCGATCTGGTGGTTTATCAAAGTAAAGTACACGCACCAGACCAAATTGCCTACCCAGCGTCGATTGCAAGAAACTTAGCAAACGCTCATTTCTCCAAACAGCTCGAACTTCAGGCAGCAAGTCAATAAGATTACGAGCCGCTACCGGAAAGCCACGTCGCGAGCGGGCCACCACATTCTGTGGTTCTTGATCTAGTTCTTGCGACAATGCCACTTTAAGCGAATCAATCCACTTGCATTCGATGGCTCCTCGCAACATGCAGTAGCCCTGGCTTTGAAGGACGCTGACAGCTTCGGCCGACGTGGTAGCGGTCGCATGGATGGTCATTGGATATTTCTGATTTTTGAATAGATATCGGTAAACATTTTCAAGCCGACCGACGGTTTAGTTATTGTTCTCACAAGAATCAACGCGAAACCAACGGGAATCCTGCATTGGAGAATTCGCAACACGACCAAGAAAATATCGACCTTGAGAAGGTTGTAGCACCGATTCAACAGAAGGCACTACGAATTGCCTGGAACATTTTGGGTAATTCTCATGATGCAGAAGATGCATTGCAAGACGCGATGGCTCTATTGTTGCGTCGCTGGCCGCGCATTGCATCGCACCCAGCTCCGGCTTCACTAGTGATCAAGATCTGTACTGAATGTTCTCTCGATCTGCTGCGCAAGCGGATTCGCAATCAGGCCAAGTCGCATCGCCTTGCCCAAAATGCACAAGAACAGCCAGCTACTCAACTCGGAACCACATTGGCGGCTGCTGAAATACGTCAAGCGATCATGAATGCTGTTGGCAGGTTGCCGCGGATGCAAGCGTTAGCATTCACGCTACGGATCGTCGACGAACAAGACTATGAAGATATAGCTAAACAGCTTGAGTGCAGTGCGGCTACGATTCGCACGCACGTAGCTCGCGCCCGGCAAAAACTATCTGTCTTACTTAAACACCTCGAACCAATGGGAGATTCACGAGATGAACAAGTTCAACGAAGATAGCTTGTGGGTAGATGGAGTCGTGAGGCAATGCCTCGAGTGTCCAGTTCCGCAAGATGTAGAAGCTCGATTGAGGGCGGTAATGGAAGGGCAGCGTTTGCAGAATGAACCTTGCCGTCAACCGATTCTCACTCGTCGGAGATTACTTTTGGCTGCCACTGCGGCGGCGGCGGGCGGGATCGTGGTTGGTGGTACTTGGTTTTCAAGTAGCACACCTAAGGCATGGGGACAGGTTTCTTCAGAGGTGCAGCTGCAGTCTTGGATACACTTCTCTGGCGTGCATTTCAATGGTGCGGCTATGGAGTTTTGGGTATCGATTGAAGACCAGGTGTTTGCCGCCAAGTTCGGTGACACAGAATTTGCCCACTTCCAGCGCGGCCGTGATGGAACGTGTGGTTGGTATCGTGAGGCTGATAAATTGTTGACTGAAGACGTGTTCCGGCCCGTGCCCGGCGAGTTCGGGCATTTGGAGCGAATTTTTCAAGATATGGCAACCGGTGAGGCTGTGTCCGACTTGACGGGTCCCGACGAGATCGTTTCACAGGCAAAGCGTGTTGTTATCGTCAATGACGCCAGGTATTGGGAATACGAGTTTCAGATTCGCGCCGTCGATGAAGGACGTGAGGAATTATGTACGGTGCAATTCCTGGTCGACCCCGATACGAAATTGCCCGTTCAATGGACGAGGATTTCTAATGACAAATCCAAACGCCTGAGCATGGAAATTGATTACCCAGATAGCGGTCCTAGTTCGATCTTTGACCTAGGCGTTCCCGTTGACGTCGAGAGAGTAGATCGCAGTGAGATTCTTCAGAATAACAGCTGAGACCATTCTTCTGTCGCCGCCTCGCCGCTTTCAGGGAAACCGACTTTCGATCCATTGGCTGTTGCCACCAGCTAAGGCCTCGCCCGCAAATAAGTTACCGAATCAACAGGAACGCGCTAGTGTCACAAATCGTAATTCCGATGCCACATCGGCCGCAACTCGCTAGCGTGCGGTTCCGTCAATAACC
>JAGQPR010000463.1 GCA_020426625.1 Planctomycetales bacterium | reverse complement strand
TTGCGGGATGTAACCTTCCCGTTGGGAAGGTCGCGAGCGGGCACACGCGAAGCGGGTCGGCGAGCGGGTAGGGGCCAAGGGAGAGTAAGTTGAATTGGTGGCGATTAGCGAGAAGTGTCGGATCGCGCTCTGTTTTCAAGGTAAACTTCCGCGCCGCACTTTGAGCAAGAATCCTTACCCATTTGCAAGATGATCATCTGACTGAGTGGGAGATTCGAGCAACTCGAGTGACAGGTTCTTAGCCAGTAAGTCGGCGGTTTCTACGTAAAACCCTACGAGTCCATGTGCAAACGTATCATCGGCCAGTGAAAGGACTACACGCTCGTTGACGCTCAGTTCAAGATAGCTTCCGAATGCCAACAATCTGATCTCCACATTACGCGGATCTTCGTCGTACCAGTTGCCAGACTGAAGCGAGCGAAACTGCATCATTTCTTCGCCGGACCCCAGGGGGCCGGTTCCCCAGGCACGAACTTGGGCAATGCCTTTCATGAGATCAAGCGAGACGTAGTAACCATCATGGGTCTGCGGATCGACACGAAAAATCAAACCACATTTCCCAAATCCTTGCATCATCATCGTCGCCGACAGAACGAAATCATCGATCTCTTCTTCATGGACGTAAGCCTGGAATCCAGCTTCGCTGATCATTCGCAGCTGCGCGCTCTGAATCAAAGAGCGTTCTGGGCCAGCTTGCGGTTTGAGCGGACGCACGCGGAGGCAGTCAAGCTTGCCTTTAACGCGTTGAAGAATCCCCTCGAAGGTTGTCGCCCTGAGCAGCCCGTCTCGATTGCATCGCAGCCGTTTGGGAGGGGGCATGATATTGTTCGAAGTGCGATCAGCGACAGTATCAGTAAAGAAGTTCCAGAGCAGAGTGCCGTTGTCATCCTGGCAGATTCGCCCTGCATAGTTGCCCTTCGGTAGCAAGACGTTGTCATGGTAATTCCGCCAAGGCCCGCTAAGGTCATCGCAATGCCAATATCGGATTTTCGCATCTTCACGCAAACTACCGATCAAGTAGAACTCGCCACTTTCACGGAATAGGTTTGGGACTTCAATGTCGTCGTAGATTTGCGGCGCATGTAGCGGGGGCTGCGCGGTAAAAATATTCGGTTCCGTTTCTTTCATTGCCGCCACACATCCGCGACGAACGAGCGGACCGTCGTTAGTGCGAGCGGCCGCAAGCAACCAACCATTATCTGCGTCACGAAAATAAAAAGGGTCACGGAAACTGACCCAGCCTCTTGCTTCCTCTATCGAGGCTTCGTAGTACTTGGGATCGGGTTCCAGCGGAAAACAGCTTGTTGAATCCTGAATGGATTGAATGCTATCGGAGATACCGCGTGGCAAACGCTTACGAGCTTCCTTAACCAACTCTGGATCCGTACTTCCACGCCGATCCTTCCAATTCACGGGCGACTTCCGCCAAGTGAACAAATCATCGCTGGTTGCCATCCCCACACGTTGCATGAGCCCCTGGTCTCGTCGCGATAATCCCGTGTAGAACATCCGCCATTTGCCCTCGCGATAAGGGTCTTGCGAAACGTGCATCGTCCACAACATCAGGTCATCCCAACTACCGGGATGTCCGATGAACAACGCATTATCCACTCTCCGCCAGTTCAATGCATTGTCGCTGATGGCGTGAGCCACAAAGTCATGGTTTGGTAGCACTAGATGAAAAAGGTGGTACAGACCGTCGTGAAATACAACATCTACATCGCCGATTGATTTGCGGCTCCACGCTGATTCAAAGAACATAAATCCTCAACATCTGACTTATGAAACTGTGGCCACATTCAATATGATGGCTATTCGCCTTCTTCGTCCGCGTCGCGCAGGCCTTCATCAATCATCTTTTCTGCTTGTTCCAGATCGTTTCCCTCGGGATTGGGAGTCGATCGTTCTTGGCCTTCCAGATAAAACGCTGTGGTAATCGCGAAATGATCGGAGCCCGCTGGCTTCAGACGTTCCAAGCGTAGTATGCAGGCGGTGGGTGAGAGAAAAACTTGATCAATGGGAACACGGAATGGAGGATACTTTGCGTGGTACGTAGTGTACAGACCGCGTCCAACGCGTGGATCCTTCAGGCCGCTTGTCCGTTGGAATAGCCGCGTCGTATGGCTCCAAGCCACGTCATTAAAATCGCCGCTGATGATCCAATCTCGCGTCGGATGCTTCGCAACCAAGTCTGCAATGATTAGCAACTCGGCATCGCGGATGCGACTATCATGCCGACGTTCTTTATCCTTATCCCACAATCCAGGTGGCGTCGGGTGCACACCAACAAAATTGGCAATCCTTCCATCAGAAAGCTCGACTTTGGAGAAAATGGAAGGTCGTTTCTCCGACACCAGGTATCGGACTTCCGGTTCGATTAAGGGTAATTTGCTCCAAAACACCAACCCAAGTCC
Organism: Planctomycetales bacterium; assembly: GCA_020426625.1. Taxonomy (GTDB): domain Bacteria; phylum Planctomycetota; class Planctomycetia; order Pirellulales; family Pirellulaceae; genus Aureliella. Next base: position 3,768 of record JAGQPR010000463.1, on the reverse strand, counting down.
CTCCTCAAGGATCGCGCCCTCTCGGTATGCATAACGATCTTTCAAGGGTGCCAAACCGTCGGACCACGCTTGATCGAACTCAATCAAAAGCAGCAGATCGCTATCGAGAGCTTGAAGCTGTTTTAATACTTCAACTTTCTTGTCGTTTTCGAATTTTAGGTTCACCACACTGAGCGTATGAGCGGCGTCGTTGGGGCGAGCATCAGGTAATTCCTTCCGCCAAACGGGCGTATACGGCAATAAGTGGCTAAATTGCCAGAACGCCATACTAGTGCAAAGGGCGATGAGCAGGCTTGGTTCAAGAGACGGACCGTTCCGCCAGGACCAATACGATAGTAAGACCGACGGAACAAGGGCCGCCGCTCCGATGTGCATGCGTGGAAAATCACATAAGCGGATCCACCAAGTTCCCACAGAAAGAAATGGCAGCACGGTTGCTAGAAAAATAAATCCTGTTGCAAGCCGGGTTGCAATGACCATTACGTTACCCTGTTAGAATCAGGCTTCATTATTGACACTTCTCGCTAATCGCCACCACGGTTACATAGCAACTCACACTCCCGCCGAAAGTTACGTCGTTTTCGACGTAAATATTCGCCGTAAGCTTCCCAAAGTCACTTACCAGACTCATGGACAGGTTCATCACGATGGTTGAAGCGAGCTGGCGGGCTTGTGGCCTCAACAGCCACGATAGGTTCCAACACTCGGTATCGATGCGGAGTGCCCATTGGGACTAGCCATGAATCTCCAGTCCGGACCGTCGCCGTCTCACCGTCCAAATTGATTTCCAAGACCCCGCTTAACAAGTATCCCACCGTCTCATACTGACGTGTGGTCTGCGCTTCAAAGTCTCCCGCGTCTTCCTCCCACCGACGTAGTGCGACTTGCTTGCCGGTAGCGAGATACTGCTGGCCCATCGCGCCTGTCATTGCGACACGTTGGGACGTTATCTGCGGTATGTCCATTACGAATTTCCATTGCTGAGTTCACGGTCCGGATAGAAAAGGGACTCACCGTTCCCTGGGCCACCCAAGCGACATTTGGGGGCGATTACTTGCTCTTGCACGCGTCCCGCAGATCGCGAATCTTGTCGTGTCCTGCCTTCACCGCTGCGTATTGCTTGGTGAGCACGTCATTCATGGCGCTGCCAGCAGTCTCTGTCAGTACGTCTTCATAGGCTTCCTTGATGTGATCTTCACCGCGCTCGGCCTCAATCAAGATTACGTGTGGATCGCCACCATTGATTTTTCCGCGGATGTTGATCCAAATGCGATGAACCTTCGCTGCAACACTGCCATCTTCTTCCGCTTCCTCGCCATTGAACTCGACGAAGTTTTGCAATTCACTGGCCATCGCACTACGCTGGTCGCCGATCTCTCGGAACAAGTTTGCAAGTGCCGCGTCCGACAACTCCTCTGCAGACTCGTGAAAGCCATTGTACGAGTCGATGTTGGCGCGGATTAGCTTTTGAAGTTTTTCGATAGTCGTGTCATTCAAGTCGGTCTTGGTTTCCAAACGCATCTTTAATTCCTCTGTTTCTCGGATAGAAATTGTTAATCGATCGGTTCACAACGACGCAATTGTCGTGCCGACAAGAACCCAAGTGGCGAAATCACCCCAAGATCGTACATGTTGCACTCAGCCTCTGGGGAAAGAACGAACGTAATCTCTATCGTTGAACGATTGGCAACCAGTAAGGTTGCCGAATGACCACTGCTGCATCCTGATGTTGAGAAATATCTATGAGATCGGATATCGCGAACTGATCTTGCGTTCGATGTACGGTACCTTTGGTCCGATATTTGCCTTCATTGTCGACCGCGTTCTTGCTGGCTTTCTCGAACTCAAGTGGCTGTTATGTCCCGCGATCCCCGTGGCTTTCGATTTCGTTTAACAAGAACGCCACTGTCCGGATTGTTGCGTTCCAGTACTCAAGCACAATCTTGCTCGCTGTTTCAATGGTCTCACCAGCTGAGCAGTCGCAGGTGCAGCGCAACGTTAGAGAAGTTACGGAGTTTCGGGTGAGCTCATTGCGGCAGCTGACCGACTGTCAGTTGTGAAAGGACTTGGTAGAAAAACCAATCGTGTCGCGGCGCGCAATACCAATGGATCATTCTTGAGCCTATTGGTTCATCAGCGTCCGCGGTGATCGTTGAGATAGCATGAGTAGAACGGACCCTTGATCGTCCAAGCGAGTAAATTATTGAAATGCGAGATGCGTACTTACCATCACTCCCAACAGAACACTTATTGCTCATGATGCGCACTAGACTATGTATTGCGACTGCTCTACTTTGCGTTTTGCCCTCCGCCGTCAACTGTTGGGGGCAGGACCCACCGTTGACATCCGATGTGAGCGAACAAGAGGTGGCCTCAATCGAAGAGACGAAGGAGGATTTGAAGGCGCCAACTGAAGTCGACGTTGTCCCGCTCGCTGAAGACTTCGAGATCGAGGACCGCCTATTGAAGATTCTGGAGGCTACAACTTGGTTTTCGAGACCTAGAGTGAAGGTCGACGAAGGCGTAGTTTTCCTGAGTGGGCAAACGCAGACGCCGGAACACAAGTTGTGGGCTGGTGATCTCGCGAGAAACACCCAAGACGTCGTGGCTGTCGTCAATCGAATCAACGTGGCCGAAAAACCAATATGGGATCTCTCTCCAGCATGGAAAGAGATACTCAAGCTCACGCGTGAGGCTGTCCAAATACTGCCGCTACTGGGCATTGCAGTTCTACTATTGCTGCTTACATGGTTGGCGAGTGGTCTAGCGGTGCGGCTCACACGTCGAATTCTTAGACGAAGAATTAAGAACCGTTTGCTGATCAACGTTTCCGCACGCGCAGTGGCCATCCCGGTCTTTCTCGTAGGTCTCTACCTCGCGCTTCGCGTTTCCGGCTTAACGCAAATCGCCGCAACGGTACTCGGAGGCACGGGACTCGTGGGCTTGGTCATCGGTATCGCGTTTCGGGACATCGCGGAAAATTTCCTTGCGAGCGTACTGATCAGCATTCAACGTCCGTTTGCACTGGGCGATAAGATTACGGTTGACGGACATGTCGGCATTGTGCAGAGCGTGACTGCCCGCGGAACTCTGCTGATGACCATGGATGGAAATCATATCCAAATACCCAACTCATCGATCTATAAGAGCGTGATTCGCAATGAGACAGCCAATCCAAAACTGCGATGCGAGTTTCTAATTGGTATTGACTACGGTGATTCCATCACCGAGGCGCAGGATGTTGCCCTCCAGGTGTTGCGAGATCATATTGCCGTGCTGGTCGAGCCGGACCCGATGGTGATTGTTGAGGAACTTGGAGCATCTACTGTCAATATTCGCGTTTACTTTTGGATCAACTCTCACGAACACAGTGCAATCAAGGTTCGCTCATCGGTGATTCGACTCACTAAACTCGCCTTCGAATCTGCCGGGCTGACGCTACCAGACGAATCGCGAGAAGTCATCTTTCCCCGTGGAGTTCCAGTTCTGATGCATCATGCTGAAACTGATGCGACGTTGGCCGCGAGTGACCAGCGACAGATGCTGCCCGAGACGACGCCATCCACACGTCCTGAGATGATTGCGAATGCAGCAGAAGACGATCTCTCGAGTGAAGATGAAGTCATCAACGAGCAGGCTCGACAATCTCGCAGTCCTGAGGAGGGAGAAAACTTGCTAGAGGCATAGGTCAACGTTAGAGTCTTGATAAGTGGCGGTAACGCCACGACATACAACGGCCATGCTCGCACTCAATGTCGGGTGCAACGA
>JAGQPR010000462.1 GCA_020426625.1 Planctomycetales bacterium | reverse complement strand
TGGCGCTGTGGATGCTGCCGGTACCGATCATGGACTGCCTGGTCCTGATCGCCCGCCGCATCAAGCTCGGCCAGTCACCATTCCGCGCCGACCACAACCACATCCACCACCTGATGCTCGAAGCCGGCTTCAAGCCGACCGCCGCGGCCATCACCCTCGCCGCCTTCAGCTGCGCCAGCGGCCTGGTCGCGGCGCTCGCCTCACGTGCGCACGTCTCCCACAATCTGATTCTCGGGGTGTTCTTCGTGATGTGTGGGGTTTGGTATTGGATTACTTCGCGGCGGGCGAGGGCGTTGGGGTTTTTTGGTCTGAGTGGGACCACGCCTACGGAAATGCCAAGGCTAGCTAGCAAAGAAGCGCCCTAACCCGTGCGCTTGCAAACAGCGCGTGTCATCGACCTGCTCGGTCAACTCAATTCTACGAAGACCGTATTGGCCCCAAGAATTTGGGGGTCGCGGTTGCGTCGCCTCCAGGACATCGATGGGCGCACAAGTGCTTTCGGGTTTAGCGGGCTAATGGCGCCGTCCGGTGAATTGAAAACGACCTCGCCTCAAAATAAGCAACTGCAGTATTTGTCGCGCTGCTTCCATATTCGCCGACCATTCCGGGGGGCCCCTGAACAAGTTGTTCTCCATGGCGCCTGACTACCAATCGAGCGACGCCGCTCAAGCAAGTGCCTCGCACAGCCTGCCATATCGTCCAGAAGTCGATGGAATGCGCGCGATAGCCGTACTAGCTGTCGTGCTACATCACGTTGCACCAACCCTTGTTACGGGTGGGTACGTAGGTGTGGATGTGTTTTTTGTCATCTCTGGGTTCTTGATCGCCAGAATCATTTCTCGCGAGATACTGGGTGGAAAATTCTGCTTCGCCCAATTCTATGCAAGGCGAGCTGCCCGACTTCTACCTGCGTTGTATTGCGTCCTTATTGCCACCGTGGGCCTCGGTTGGTTCTTCCTGCTTCCCTCCGAGTTTCTCTCAACGGCAAAGACTGCCGTTGGTACCATCTTGTTCGTGTCAAACGGAGTACTTTGGCGAGAACTTCAGCGCGGATACTTTGCGGGGGATGCTGGGGAAAACCCGCTGCTGCACACGTGGTCCTTGGGTGTCGAAGAGCAGTTCTACTTCATATTTCCCTTGTTGCTCTTCGTGCTAATTCGTTGGGGCCGTGTTCAGACGCGTAGCGTCTTCGTAATGGGTGCCGTGATGTCTCTTGCGATGGCTGAAATCCTTCTTCCTAAGAAGGGCGTGGCCGTATTCTTTCTCTCCCCATTCCGCGCGTGGGAGTTACTGGCGGGCGCCCTGCTTGCATTGGCGGGGCCATATTCCTTGGGCGATCGAACACGGTCGGCGATAGCATTCCTAGGATTAATGCTGATTGCGATGTCGGTATTCCTCTTCGACCCTCATACCCGATTTCCTGGCCTGAATGCCCTTGTTCCAGTGTCCGGGGCCGCAATGATGCTGGCTGCAACCGGTACCAACGAGGGGGCTCTTACCCGCGCGCTATCGTACCCGCCCGTCGTCTATATGGGCGTAATTTCTTATTCACTATATCTATGGCATTGGCCCATAGTCGTTTTCGGCAAACTATTCTTGGGTCCTGAGGTATCGGGAGTCGAAGGGCTGGCCATGATTTCGCTCTCCATTGCTGTGGCGAGTGCTTCATATCATTGGATTGAAAGACCGCTTAGAGTCCGGGCAAACAAGATTGCTCCGCGAATTGTTGTCTCCGTTGGACTTGGATTTGGTGTCCTCTTTGCGCTAGCGATAGCGCCGGGAATTATGACCGACGGTGCCCCAGGACGATTTCTGCCGGAGGTATCGAGGCTCGATGCCATGGGGGATCTACCTATCCCTTTCCTCGATTGCGAGGGTACCTTCTGCCATATAGGAGAAGGAGATCGGACGGAATTTCTCTTTTGGGGCGATAGTCACATGCTCGCTTGGTCGTCCGGAATCGACTCAATGCTGAAGAGCTCGGGTCGAGGTGGGATTCTGGTTTATCAGAGCGCTTGCCCCCCAATAACGCCCGCAGCACTAAAGGTTGGTAGTAGCTGTGCTGCTGGAAGCGAGCTCGTGAATACGCAGCTACGAATGCGTCCTGAAATTACGACGGTAGTGCTTGCAGCTCGGTGGACTTATTACTTGGCGTATCCGAACGCTCACTTTCGTGAAAGGAGTCTCAACCCGTTCCAGGTAGCAGAGAAGGTGCTCTCCACCGCACAAGAGCTGCGAAATAGGGGGGTGAGAGTGATAGTCGTTGGCCCCGTTCCTGAGTATTCTCGCAGCGTTCCGATTCAGCTTGCCCAAAAGCTCGCGTTCGGTTGGAGCCTCGACTCGATTGACAGATCGGACCAGACGCAAGGAGATGTGTTGGAGAAGCTTTTTGAACAACAAGCTGGGAACGGAATCCAGTATGTTGATCCAGCAAAGACCATTTGTACCAGCCAGTGCCTGATATCTGACGGGGCAAGAGTCTTTTATCGGGATTCGAATCACTTGAGCGTTGAGGGCGCGCTCCAGTTTTCAAGTGGAACGTTCTCCTTTCTCATGTCGCCAAATTAGTGCAACGGAAGATCAATCGGCGGATGCCCTGATCGTCAAAGACTCACTCCAAGCAGGGACGTTTAGGAGGCGGTTACGAAAAATTGTTGAATGTGTCGCGTAACTTAGCTCTCGTACGCGGGCGACCAAATGAAGAAGCTCAGTAGTGTCTCGCCTGAACCATCCGAGCCGGAAATCGAATGAGCAAGAGAGAATGGTACAGACCAGAAATTGATGGTCTACGTGCAATCGCGGTCGCCGTAGTAATTGCATTTCACGCAGGTCTCGGGCTCCCCGGCGGTTTTATCGGTGTCGATGTCTTCTTCGTCATCTCCGGTTACCTGATCACCTCGATCATCGAGCGCGAGGTCGAAGAGGGGCGTTTCACCCTGAGCAACTTCTGGGACAGGCGCATTCGACGGGTGCTGCCCGCGGCGACGCTCACGATCCTGCTAACTCTGATCGCTGCCTACTACGTAATGCTGTCCGACGACTTTCGGTCTGTTGGCAGAACGGCAGTGTCGCAGGCCTTCTCGGGTTCGAACCTTCTCTTCTGGAAGACGATCAACTACTTCACCGACACGGCGGCGGGACTTCCCTTGCTGCATACGTGGTCACTGGCAGTAGAAGAGCAATTCTATTTGTTGTATCCCATAGGGCTTCTGGTTTGCTACCGAATCACATCGAGACGCGGGGTGGCGGTAGGGACGATCCTGGCAGTCGGCGCGCTGGCCAGCCTGGCGCTCTGCGCCGCATTGACTTACTGGCGACCCCGAGCGGCATTCTTCCTTCTGCCGACCAGGGCCTGGGAGCTGCTGCTCGGCGCCCTCCTCGTGTATTGGGACAGAACGGTGCGGCTTCGCAGGCGCGCCATTCGCGAAGGCATATCCCTCCTCGGTCTTGCGCTGATTGTTGCTTCGACCGTGCTGATTTCGGAATCCGTGCCGTTTCCGGGCCTGTACGCCCTCGTGCCGTGCGGCGGCGCCGCACTGATCATCTTCGCCAATTCTCGCCAGCACGAAGACGATCTGACCGCGTCAGGGGCGATGCTTGCGACGCGCCCAATGGTGTTCATCGGCCTCATCTCCTACTCGCTCTATCTCTTCCATTGGCCAATCCTGGTTTTCTCCAGGTACTGGATGGGCCGGAGTCCGACGACATCGGAGGCGCTAATCGCGATACTCCTGACGGTGTTGGTCTCCTGGTTGTCGTGGAAATTGGTCGAGCAGCCACTTCGAGGACGGGGAGTCCTGCGAACCAAGTCAGCGTCTTTCACGTTTGCTGCTGCCGCCATCCTTGCCGTTGCGTTTACCGGGCTGATGGCGTGGAAGGTGGTGCCGGGCCGCTACGAATCGATCGAAGCGTTGGTGAATCGGGATTCCAGGAACATCGTTGACGACTCGGTCGATGTCGAAGTAGCGGACATTGCGACGGACCGGGTCAGTCGCTTCGGCAGCAACAGGCCCGGGGCCATCGACCTGCTGTTGCTGGGGGACAGCCACGCTCGCGCTGCTATTCCGGGTTTCGACCTATTTGCTCGCTCGCATGACCTGCGGGGCGCAAGTATCACTCACTCCGCGCTCCAGCCACTAGCCGGCTACAGGGACCCGTCTCGAAGAGCGATGGTGACGGACAGCATAGAATGGATGAATGCCGCGCTGGACTTCGCGGCAAGGCATCGGATCGGAATGGTGGTACTGGCGGCAAAATGGGATGATGCGTTCACCGATGTCGGTACGCAGCAATTCCAGGAGCTGCTGACCGGCACGATCGAGCGGTTCCAAAAGGCCGGAGCTAACGTCTGGGTCATGTTGAGCGTGCCGGTCTACGAATCCGCGGTACCTCGGCTGCTCGTCAAGGACAAGGCCCATCCATCGGCAGGGCTGGCGGGACAGTGGCGACAAAGCCCCCAGCAGTACGACGACCGCAATGCGCCTCTGCTATCGCTGCAAGAGCGCTTGCGGGCTATGGAAGTCGGCATTCTTGATCCGCGGCCCTACATGTTGGATGGCGACACTGCGAAGTTTCTGGTGGAACAGGACGGCGCGTCCATGTACTCCGACGCCAGTCACCTCACGATTCCCGCGGCCGCGAGAATCGTTCCTGATATGCTGGAGAATCAACTATATCGGTCTCCATAACACTAGTACTTCCTCTGTCATTAACTGTATGTATTGGGTTTTAAGAGGAGCAAGCTGCCTGAGCTACTTTCCGGGATCGCCAACGGCAAGGGATGGAGCCCGTCCAAATACTCAAGCACCGCTTTCCTGGAGCCCGCCCAAGATCCGAAGTCATCAACAATGAGAATGCCCCCATTGCTGAGCCTTGGGTAGAGATGCTCAAGCTCATGCTTCGTCGAAGCATAGAAATCTGTATCCAGACGAAGGAGCGCAATTCGCTCTGGGATATTCCCGGGAATCGTATCTTCGACCTCGCCCACTACGAAATTGAATCGATCTGGAGCGATTCCGCTCGCGTCCACAGGCTGCTTGACATTCTCCAGGCTTTCGTAGACCCAATCGACATGGCCATCCTTCTTCGAGTTCAGATACCTGTTTCGGGCGTCGAATCGTTCGCCCTTGAATGTTCCTTTGAAATCGAATTCCCCAGGCTCGGCCATTCCTGAGTACGTGTCATACATCCAAACTTCCCGGTCATGCGCTTCTGCCATCAACAAGGAGCATCCGCCCTTGTAGACACCGCATTCAACGACGTCTCCCGGGATGTTTTGGGCCTCGATATACTTTGCTGCCAACCAGGACCAGTATAGGCCTTGCCACGGTACCATCGTGATGGCGCAATACTTCCTATAGAGCCTCGGGAACTGCGAATCCATCCATACCGGAAACTTTTGCTCCTCACGCCTCGGTACTCGCCGAACCTGAATCCTCAGCTTGTGAAGCAGGAATGCCTTAATTCTGCTCTTAAGCGCCAGTGCAACCCTATTCATTTTCTGCTCCTCGCTGTCTAGCGACTGGCGGTCCAGACTTTCTCGCCACGACAATCATCGTTTGCGGACGAGTCCCCTTCGGAAGAAGCCGGCCAAATCTATACCGGAGGAGGTAGGCAATGTATTGGTCGACGCGTTTGATAGTGTGCAGAACCCCCCGGCCAGCCGCCGTTTGTGTCTGTGGCCCATCAAAAGAGACGTGTGCACTTTGGTTGGCATTGTGATCCCCCGAACCCAAACGTCTGAAGAACTTCCTCGCTCTGGTGCGGAGCCTTCCCACCCACAAATCGGTAACAAGTGAATAGCGATAGATGCGTACCAACTCAAAACCTGTTGAGGACAGCAACTGAGCGATGTTGTCGCTGCTGAAGAAAAACAAGTGGTCGGGATACTGAAATCGATCAAACAGGCGCAGGTATCGATGGTCGGTGTCACCGAGATTGCCGGTCTCGAATACCAGAAGACCTTCATCTTTCAGCGCGTGGTGGAATGCGCGGAACTCCGCAAATGGATCGTAGAAATGGCTGACCACGTCGCAATGGTAGATAACGTCGAAGGACTTGCCCGAGAAGGGATCGTCGGACAACGGCTTTGCGACGCAGGGAATCCTAAGAACGTCACGAATGTGCCGGATCTGCGTGTGGTTGAACTCGATGGCGTGCGGATTGAAGCCGCGCCGACGGGCTTCGTCCAGG
>JAGQPR010000461.1 GCA_020426625.1 Planctomycetales bacterium | reverse complement strand
TCGGTCCTCGTCCATGCTTTTTGCTGCGAGGCACAGGAAAGGCAGATGAAAAACACCCAAGTTATTTTTCCTCAGATCCTTAAACAACGCTTGATGCTTCAAGTTTCATGACTGACGGTGGAGTGTAACATGCACGTAACGCGATGGGTGTTCGCCGAGATGCGCCAAAAAAATTTCGGCGGAAAATCCCGAAAAATACTTGCAATCGTAATTCGCAGCCGTACATTGAACCTCAACTTCACTGCAGCGGACGGACTTACAATTCGACTCCGTTGCAACGCCCAACTTCTCATCTCTTTTTAAACTCGTCCCTGTTCGATAAACGTTTGACCATCAACGTGTGAACGAACAACAGTACGCCCCATCTGTTGCGCGTCAACCAATTTGTACTAAATCGGTTTGGCTATTGCGCTGTACGCATCTGCGCGTGCGCCTAGCGTTCCTTTTCACGGGAGCATCGTTATGCAATTGAGCATTCGTCGCTGGAAATCTGGAGTTGGTAGCAAGTCTAGAAAAAAACTCGTACGCAGGGCCATTTTTGAACAACTGGAAATTCGAAAGTTGTTGGCGTTTGATGTTCTGAGCAACTCAGTTGAATTGCCCGCTGGGAATGAGTATGCGGCACTGGAGTATCAGCCTGACACAGCGACAGATCTTTTCTCTTCTCCTGATGCACAGAATCTCTTGGCCAGCGGGGATGTGCCTGAACCTTTGCTGGCGTTTGCCAATCAAGCGCTTTGGCTGCGTGATCAGCGAATGGTACCTGCAGGACCCATCGCAGCCATTCAGAATAGTGGCCCAAGTGTCCAGGAATTGCAAAGTCAGCTGATAGGAAACAAACTCGGCGGCGTTCAGTTTGATTGGCAGCAAATCGCGGACCCGGAGCAATTAAAAACATCTGAGGCTAGCACAGTATCAGCAGACGATATCTCGCGCATCTTGAGCGGACAAGGACTTAGGGAACTATTCGGGAGTCAGAATATCGCCGCTCTTTCGACGGGCAACGAGATCCTGGGAATGGTGTGCATGACCGACGGCTCGCATGCGAGGTCGTCCAGTCTAATGGCTGAGGGTGAATTAACGGATGGTGGCGGTGACGGTTCAGGTGATGGATCAGGCGATCTCGATCTCAATCTGCCTTCACTTCAATTTCTCGCAGGTGGAGACACGTACGATACATTTTCACCTCCGAACAACGTTTCTTCACACGACGTCACTTCTTTCGGTAGCTTTGATGAATCGTCGGCCATCAATCCAGATTTGAATGCGTCGGGAACAAACTGGGTGCACATTGTCGATACGAACTGGACCAGCCCGACGCTCTGGAGCTTTTCCGAGACGTTCGTATTGGCATTTAATATTAGCGAGTCCGGCAGCGAATCTGGAGACCTGTCCGATCTGTCCAGCAGCGGCGATACCTTGGGTGAAAGCACTGGCGAGGGAGGGGAAGGTTCCGGCGATGGTTTGGTTTCATCGGGTGGCTGGTCTATCGATACGGCATACGGACGGGGCGGATTTGCCATCATTCGTTTCACGGCCTCTTTGGGCGTCGTTACTTCAGCGGCAGCTGGCGTCGCTTGGTCGTTGAGTGTCGATTATGGTGACCGGATTTCTGTTTCTGCCGTTGGCTCCGGTGCAAGCACTTTTGCCGTCGATCCGAATCTAACGAACACAGGCGGCGACAGTAGCTCAGGAGACGAATGGGGCGGCAGCGGCGATGGAAATCTGGGCGGTGGCGATTCCCTGTTTCCTGACGATTTTCATGGTGAATCAGCTTGGAATGCTGGCGCAGGCGTTGTTGTTTATTCGACCGGCGACTTTTCGATCAGCAGCACACCTTCGGTGGTCGCAGGCGGCATTCAACGCAACATTGTGGCTGGCGGCTCGTCTGACACGGGCTCCAGTTTTACCACCATGTCCGATTGGGCGTCGATGAGCGGTTCAGGTGACTTGGCTCCGATCGGCTGCTTCACTTGCAATTCACTACCGAGCGGCGGTGACTTTGGGTTCGATTACGACTCGGCCGCCGATGCCATGGATGCGGCAGACCCAGCAGCTGACCTGCCGTTCAACCCCATCGGTGGCGACGATGATTTTGAAGGTGCAGGGCATGCCTCCAGTGCATCGGGCGGTGATAACGGCGGATTGGGCAATAGTTCAAGCGGCAGTTGGAACCTGCAGGGCATCGCCCTAAACGACCAGTGGCAGCACATCACGGGAGGTGCTGCCGCCGGGCTAGAAGCCATCAATCAGGCCAGAGCAACTGAGCGCAGTGGCTTTATCTTTAGGCCGTTTTCATCGGTAACACCGTTGCCCCATGGCGAAGGTGTCGCCCGTGGGTTTGTCACCTCGGCTTGGGACGGAGGGGGTGGAGCGACAGTCAATCTGGACGCCAGTGCCAATTCGACATTTTCCGCCTCTCCAACTGGCGAGCTGATCGTCTCAGATGCAGGCACTGGTGATACAGAAGTTACGCTCGACGAAGATGGTAACGGCTGGGACACACTGTATCTCTACTCGCATTACACAGAGCGTGAAGACTGGGATATCGACAACGGGCCTTATGCAACTGATCTCATCACTTCCAACGGCTACAGCACCGGCTCAGCGACTCTCACGTACAGTAATTGGAATCATGGGTCATCGTTGGGTGGAGTCTTGTCCGAAGCCGCTGCGAATGCCAATGCATCGGGATCGAACGAATGGGAAGGCGAGGGAAGCGATTACTTGTCCTATTCCAGCGGCGGTACTTCGCATGATCACTCGTTTCGCTATGTACCAGGGGACGGAGTTATCGAAAGCGAGTCCAGTGGAAATAACAGCCTTACCCTGACTTTCAACAACAAATATGAAGAGAGTGGCAATATGACTGCCACACTTGGATCGGACGGGGAGACCATCACTTGGTCAGGCGCGGCAGACCAGCTGCGTACGCAACGTGTGGATTACACCTCGCACGAAAACTGGCATTCGAACGCGGACAATGTTGACCCGAACGGTAGCGGAGGCTGGAGCTATGGCGATATTCGCGATGCAGAATTCTACCGTGTATCAACGTCTCACCAGTATTTCAATCCATCCACGGGCAGCATCGAAGGCGGTCAGACATTTGCTGGCGACGACTTCGTCCGTATCACCAGCGTGATGCATGGCAATCTCCCCCAGGCAGACATTCCGAGAACAACGCTCGAACAGTACTTGGAAACCATTTTCACCGAAGCAGACAACGGCTATCCTGTGCCAGAAGAGGGCGGCTTGCCGCCTGACTACGAATACCCGCCTAATCCGAATCCAGGCAACGGCAGTTTTATCAAATGGTTTGCCGAGAGCGACGCCGTCGACGCAACGATCAACTACGCCGCTGGTTTTGCGGACAACGTGACGCTGAACGCGTCTTGGTATTGGCGCAAGCAGTTCGGTAACGACACCGTCGATTATGACGGCGGGGCCTACAGTGCTGGTGGCTGGACAGCTACCATTATTCAAGCCCCCGCACTTGCTAAGAGTGCGCTCAGTGCTGGTCGAGCAGGATTAGCGTATGCCAATGCCGTGGATGATGCTGGCAGGTGTGCCAACTGGGTATCCAAGGTCGTGCGCGGTGGCTGGTACGTTGGTGACGTTGAGCGACATGCCGCGCAGCGATTCTCTGCAAAGTCGACTGTGGGGACTGGCGACTGGAGGAAGCAAGTGCGGGCTTAACTTCTCCTTACTTGTCAACCCGATTGTCACCTGTCTTCCAACCAGATGCGTCCCGGCAACTGCACGGTTCACCTGGGAAGCTTCGCTGGGGTCAGACCCTGTTTTCGGTTTTCGGCCATGCCGGTATTCGACGTTTTGCTAATGGATAAGAGGTCTTCTGCAACTACGGTCATCGCCTTCGGCTCGAGTCAAACAACTTTGCTTCGCGATTGAGCGAGAGCGAGAATTGCCGAGTCATCGCTTGGTGGCCTGTATTGCTGCGATCGAAATTAGACAGTTGCAAGTCGACGGAGTAGCCACAATCACGGCCATTGACACTTGTCCAGCGTTGTCATCTGGCGAAGGGCGTGCCGTTACCGGACGCTTCGTTACTCGTCGCGTCGACGAGATTGCACGCATCGAAGTGCTAGGCGCCGACGGACAGATTGAAACCATTGAAGGCACCACCATTCATCCCATTTGGTCGCTCGACCGCAACGACTGGGTACCGCTCGGCGAGCTGCAAGAGGGCGAACGCTTACTCTCTGGCCTCCCTCGCCCCGCTTCGGCCACTTCCGGGATAGGGTTCGAGGGGATTGAGGGTGAGGGGCAAGCTGCAATTGTCATTGCTCACTCCATTCACCATCGCTCCACCCCCATTTACAATATCGAAGTCCACGGCCAGCACGTGTATCAGGTGGGTGAGCTGGGGCTGTTGGTGCATAACGCGTGTGCTGGCTATCATCATTTCGCGCCAAGAGCCTGGGGAAGCAATGTACCCTATGGACCTAAGTACCTTAATTATCTTACTTCGCCGCAACATACTTCAATTCACCGAGCATCCTCAGACTTCCTCAAGCAAAGGAGAGGTGAATTCTTCAATGCAAAATCAGGTGCATGGTGGCAGTCTAACGTGTCACGCAATGATCGATTTCGAGATTTGATAGACTTTCATCGGATGTTCGATGCATCGAACGGAACGAACACCTTTCAATTAATGATGAAAGAGATTCGAGCTGGATTTCGTGCGGGATTCAATCCGTTGGGATAGAGAAAATGTTGAGACGCAAATTTTTACAGAACTTGCAAGTAAGAAAATCGGCTGGAATTCGCGATCGAAATTTGATTCTAGTTGGTGGAATTGACCCGATTACATCTTCTAGATCTAAGTTTGAACGCTCAGTCCTATTACTCGATCTCGACTCACTTGAGATTAAAGAAATCGTGACCGAGGTAAAGAGCAAGCCATTTCTCTTAGCAGCAAGTTCGTCATCAAGAATAGTGGCAGGGATACCGTTCAATTTATCGTATCAGCAAAGTGGCGTATTCGTTATGCATATTTCAGGTCTAGAGCGAGAGTATGTCATTGACGATCTGGGAGTAGTCTTCAACATAACGGCAAATCAATTTGATAACTCTTGTTTTGTCCTTTCCGGGCTTCAAGGGCAGACTTGGTTGTCCGAAATACCGGACAGTGGGATCCACAAACGGCGGACACTAATGGACAAGAATGTCGTCGAAGTGCAACAAGTGGCTTCCAATAAACGCCTTTTAAGACTTGAAGACGACCAAGGAGTTCAATACAACCTTTGTGAAAACAACGGAGAAGTTACTGACTGGAAATACCGCACAGCGAATCGCATTGGCTTGGTCATTGGGAATACGAGTCTTGCTACATTTGATAGCGAGCACGATTCGGCTGCAACTGAAGTAGTTGATCTCCAATCAGGAAGAGTGCTGCGTACGGGTCCAATCGGATCTGCATTTGGCGTGTCGCCTGTTTGGATGGGTGGAAATCTTATAGCATACGTGAATTCTAATTTCGATGTCGTGATCTTGAACTACGAAGACTTTTCGTCGAGGGTCATTTCATTAGCTAGGACTGAAAAAACTGCTTGGGTCGAATTATGTATGGATAAAGAGGCAAATACTTTGATAGCAGTTTGCACCGGAGATCATATGGCACCGAACACGGAGGTTATTGTGTTTGGATCTGGCAATTGGTGCAGTTACAGTCAATAGAAATGAAAAGGTGCCATTCGTGTCTGGACTAGTATTGCGGTAGGGACGGTCATTGCTGACCGCCCCCTGCCGAGTGGGGAGTGGCTCGCTGATGTCCCACCGGTGCAGACGTTATTGGAAGAAATCGTCGATGGCTTGAATCGGTAACTCTTGTCCTACGCGCGATCTGGTGTCGCTAAACAATTTGTTCCAAGCTCCTATTCGACAAACGGGGAAGCTTCGCTGGGGTTAGACCCGAATGGCACTTAATCGGCGTAAGGTACTAGTTTTTGCGAATTGATGGAGAAGAAAACGCGGACACAGCACTTGGTGGTGGAGAAGAAAACGCGGACACAGCACTTGGTGGTGGGGAAAGTTGATTGCCAATCGTGGCAGTTTTCGAGCGGAGAAGAAAACGCGGACACAGCACTTGGTGGTGGGGAAAGTTGATTGCCAATCGTGGCAGTTTTCGAGCGTGCTACTGGCGGGTAGCCGGTGAGATCCGTGTGCAACCGCAGATCGAACCCTCAAGGTATCGATGCAGAGAGGCCCTCA
>JAGQPR010000460.1 GCA_020426625.1 Planctomycetales bacterium | reverse complement strand
TCGCTTTCGCCGCTATCGAGTTCAATCGAATCGAATGGATTAAACCAAACGGGCTGCGGCTGATTGTCGGGTTTCAGAGGTGTTTCAAGTCGCTGAGGGTTGGCCAATTGCCACTCAAACCCAGACTCGGTTTCATCGCACCCAACGACCTCGACCGTTCCAACGATCAAGCCCTTGTCGAGTTGCTCCCATGATTGACCGACAGCGTCTCGAACCTCGGCATCCGAAACGTCAGGACGTCCTTGTGCAGCATAGATGTAGATTGTCCCTCGAATCCTGGTGGCCTGAGAGCGATATTCCACGCACTTATCGCCCCGGACGATTAATTCCGCCCAGGGTTGCCGAATGCTAAGTGCTTTGTATCGCTCATGTTGCATAGATTGCCCCAAGACAAAAACAGTTACGGATATACGATACCGGAATGCTGGCAAAGAGCCACTCCCCTGAGGGGCTGGTATTCGAGCGTAACGCACGGGTTTGACACGTTTGGTCACTTGCCATGCGGATTGGGCAAGTTTTTTGGCCGATGAACAGCTGCTTCGTCATCGTTGGATAACTTGCAAATTCACTCCTTCGGCTCCTGAATAATCTGGCTCCTTACCGATGCACGAATCGACTCAACCTCGTCACGGTTTGCCAACACGAGTCGAGCAACCTTCGGATCAAGCACATCGTGTTCCGGGGCCAAACACAGGTGCCCCATCATGTAATAGAGCAAAGAGACCCGAGTCTCGATCTTGCACTTGCCATCTTCCATTCGGTAGTCGAGTTCAACGGCTCGCTTATCTCCTGGGGCTAGCTTTGGGTTCGGCTCAAGAATGAGTGTGACGGAGTGATTCCACTCAACGTCTTCCGCTCGATTGATCATCTCTGGCTTGGAGCCGTCGACGTCCACGATTCGCGTGAGAACGAAATCTCGAAACGATTTGTTGCGAAGGCACCAGGACCGCGCATGCCAACCGAATCCGTCGTATCCAAATGCATGCGGGGCAATCCATCGCCACGTCGTTGTATTGGAGTAAGCGGACTGATACTTGATCTTCAATGCGTGGGAGTCACGAGCCGCGCCAATTACCGCTCGCAAAATCTCCGGTTCAACGGGACGACGAAGGATTGGGACGACCGAAAAGTCGGGCGTTTGCTCAGCCCACGTTTCGCCCTTGGCAACATAGCCGGATTCTTGCAATCGCAACTGGGATAGATAGGCGTCAGCCGAAGGCCGTAGATGCAACGGCTTGAACCTTTCGGTGGGACGGTATGTCTTCAAATGGCTGTCATAGCGGATGAAATCAGGCGCCGATTCCTGGTACCGCTTCAGATCCCCCGATGCCTGCGGAACGGAGACTCCGAATTGCTCAACAATATCTGACCGATTGATTTGCCCTTCCCAGAACAAACGAAACTCAATGAATTCCAGTCTGCGCTGGACACTGTGGCGAATTTCAGACTTTTCCGGTTGTACCACAGTTGCGGGCTCGATTTTTATGCGTATACTTTTTATACGGGTCAAGTAATTAGACCCACCTAGATCGTCGTCGATCGCCAAGTGTCTGTCAATGCGGGCAGTGCCAGAAGTCGTCGAGCTAGTCGTCAAATTTGCAGCTCCTCGGCGAAATCGTCGTAAGCGGCAGACCTATACGGCTCCTATCGTTGGAAAGCCAACACACTTTCATTTCTTCACGGAGTAAGCCATGACCAAGAAGGATTACCACGTTGTTCCCGGGCAAAACGGCTGGGCGATCAAGCGAGAAGGAGCTGAGCGGGCATCGTCCGTTCACCCAACTCAGCAGCAAGCGATTGACGCAGGCAAAGAGCTCGCCAAGACGCACAAGACGGAACTCGTTATCCACCGTCCCAACGGCCAGATTCGCGACATCGACAGCTACGGCAACGATCCGAACCCGCCGAAGGATAAGAAGCACTAGATCAATATGTCTGTATCTTACATTCCAGAACCGACCAAGCTCTGCCTCTGGGGCGGAGCCGCTGGGCGTTGTCAGTACGAGGGTTGCAATCGAGAGTTGTTCCGCGATCAGACAACGAAGGCGGAGTTCAATCAGGCATACATAGCGCACATTATCGCTGATAAGCCCACAGGGCCGCGCGGCGATCCAGTGCTTTCAGAAAAGCTCAAAGCTGACCTTTCCAACTTGATGCTTCTTTGCGATGCGCATCATCGCTTGATTGACAAGGTGGATGTCGCGGGACATCCAGTTGCGCGTTTGCAAGAAATGAAACAAGTTCATGAGAGCCGAATTGAGCTTGTAACGGCCATTGATCAAGAACGCCGCTCACACGTTCTTATGTACGGTGCGAGGATCGGCGAACACGGGACGCCGCTAACGATTCAAAATGCAAAATTGGCCCTGCTTCCAGATCGGTATCCCGCGTGCCACGAACCAATATCGCTGAGTCTTGGGAACGCCTCAATCGGCGATAACGAACAGCTCTATTGGACAATGGAGGTGGAACATCTTCGGCGTCAGTTTGTCGAACGTGTAAAGCCGCGCTTGACGGTTGACGCGGTGCACCTTTCGGTGTTTGCATTGGCCCCTATTCCTTTGTTGGTTGAGTTGGGAAGGTTGTTATCTGACATCCCAATGGCTGACGTGTATCAACTCCACCGCGAGCCTTCAACCTGGAGCTGGCTCGAGCACAACAAGCCGTTTGAGTTCAAGGTGCTGCAAGATGGCAATGAATCCGCTAGTGCCGTCGCAATCAATCTTGCGTTGAGTGCAAGTGTCACAAACGACCGCGTGCGTTCTGTGTTAGGCGACGACTGCTGCATCTATACCGTCACTCCAACCGAACCTGGAAACGACTTTCTCAAGAGTAGAGCTCAATTGCAACTCTTCCGCGAAACCATGAGGAAGCTATTTGATCAAATTAAGCTTCGGCATGGCGAATCGTGTGAGCTGTCGGTTTTTCCAGCAATTCCGGTTGCCGCTGCGGTCGAGCTCGGTCGTATTTGGATGCCAAAAGCAGATCTTCCCTTCCGCGTGTACGACCAAAACCGCAAGAGCGGTGGATTCATACCGACGATAACCATTTCCCAGGTCTAGCCATGCATCACTCAGTCATCGACAACCGAACCTTGATCGTGAACTCGATCCTTCGCCAGCTTGCTGAAGAACTTGACATTCCCCCAAGCAAGTACAAGCAAGCTGTAGAGCGATATACTTCGGTGGGGCGGTGGCTGAATGATGGGCACTATCCAGGTGCGCACGGTGAGCCTTCTATCTATCCGCAGGGTTCATTTCGTTTGGGCACAGTTGTTCGCCCAATGCGCAATGGAAAAGAAGTCAACTACGACATCGATCTCGCTTGTGTGCTGCCATACCCCAAGCAAAACACCACAGCAAAGATGATTCGTCATCTGGTAGGTAACCGATTAAAAGAGCACGGCACTTATTCAGAAATGCTCGACGAGGAAGGACGCCGCTGCTGGACGTTAAACTACGCGGAACAAGATGGAGCTGGCTTTCACATAGACATACTTCCTTGTATCCCAGACCCGCAGCGGTTTTCAAACGTCTCGGAACGCCATTCGGTTCAATCGGTTGCTCTAACTGACCTCAACAAGGAAAGCCGCGTCTATTCGTGGGGCTTCACGAATCCAGCGGGTTATGCGGATTGGTTCAGGGAGCGACAGCGGGCGATCTTCGAAGAACTCTCGCCTTTGCGTAAACGCGAAATCTACCTAGAGAATATGGAGATTTTTGCAAGTGTAGATGACGTCCCAGATCAACTTGTGAGAACGCCCCTGCAGCGGTCAATCCAAGTCTTGAAACGTCACCGAGACGTCAGATTCAATGGAATGAAGATTTGGGAAGATCGTCCAATCTCCATCATCATTAACACCTTGGCTGCTCTGGCGTACCGAGGAGAGCCGGATGTGTACTCAACGCTTGCCAACTTGGTCGATCGAATCCAACGATATCAAGAAACTGGGTTGATAGAGTGCGAAAACGACAAGTGGGTTATTTGGAATCCCGTGAACCCGAACGAGAATTTCGCTGACCGATGGAATGACGAAGGTAGTGAAAAAGCGGACGCATTCTTCCAGTGGATCGGATGGCTTCAAGAGGACATTGACGACATCCTGAACGCGTCTACGCCCAAAGAGCTTGAGCGAACGCTCGTCGAGTCGTTCGGTGATGACATAGGAAGACGAGTTGCAGATACATACGCGCCCCAACTGGTTGCTAACAACGCACTTGTTGAATCCGCGTTTGGTCGCACTTTAGGGAAGTATTTGCGTTTTGACGTGGCCCATCGCGAGCCACCTCGTTGGCACATGTCACCGACGAGGTACCAAACTCAAATTAAGGCCAAATACATGCGTAATGGATTCCGGCCAACTGTTTTCAGGAGCAACAGCTCGGCATTGCCAAAGAATGTGGGGTTGGTTTTTGAAGCGATCACGGATGTTCCGAAACCTTACAGCGTGCACTGGCAAATCGTGAATAGCGGTCGAGAAGCAGGCAGTGCAAACGACCTGCGAGGGGGGTTCTACGATGGGAAGCGATCGGGCAAAGTCAAAGATGATGAGTCCACGAAGTATTCAGGGATGCACTGGGCGGAGTGCTTCATTGTCAAGGATGGTATTTGCGTTTCGAGAAGTGGTGAGTTTGTGGTGAATGTTCGATAGATGATCGCTACCGCATCCCCGAGAGACTGCATCCCGGAATCGAAACGATCCTGTCACGCAAAGCCTTCTCGTAGTCGTTACCGAGCCCAAACATGAAGCCAATCAAGAGGTCGTTACAGCCGGCGCCGTCAATCTCCTGCATCGCGGTCGTTCCGAGAAATTTTGCGCAGGTTGCGTCACACTCTTGTTGCCACGGATAGTCTTTGCCTGTTGTCGTTTTACGCACCATGTCGATGGCCGGGGACACTCCGTTGTCTGGGACGAGTACCGTGTAGGCATACACGGCGGCCGAGAGCAAAACAACAACAGTGGAAACATCAAGAACGGTTTTCAGTTTCATGCTGACACTCTGCAGCATCAATATTCGGCTTGCAAGCGTTACACGCAAACGAGCTTGACGCTATTGCCCATCCAGTGTGTCAGTGTTAACGACGATCAGATTCTCGACGCAGTAGTCGGACAGAATGCCGTTGAGAAAACCTGCGGTGAAGTCGCTGGAGCCCTTTAGGGCGTAGGCGAAGAGTTCGCGACACTCGTCATCGGACATCTGTTGATGGAAATCGTCTGATCGAAAGAATTCTATGAACTGCTCAGGCGTGACTTCCAGTTCGGTGTCGATCGGAATCGACGAATTATGGATGGCTTCAACGGCTGACCGGCACTGACAGACACTGCAATTTCGAAAGTCGCTGTCGCACAAGCAATCGCGATGCTCCAGCACGCTTTGGCAGGCTCGATACAACGCTGTGGCTTGGTCGTGTGTTATTTGGGCAGGAAGATCTTCGGATGAGTGATCCATGGGGTGATTTGGGAAAGAATAGAATGCTGCGGCATCGGCGGTTGCTGAGGGCGGTTCAAGGTGGAGTTCGCAGAAAGCACCTTGACCGTGCAAACGAAGCAACTGCTACTCTGCCGCAGGTTTGTTCTTCCCAAGTTGCGACTTAGATTTGATTGCGAAGCGTCGTTCGGTGCGACAAACGAGACGAATTCGCAGGACGGACGAGTCCCAACCTGGTCGGCGTCTCATTCTGCCCGGTTCGTATTCCTGCCTGACCAATTTGTGAGTGATGGTCCCCTCGCGATCTGTCTCTGTCCGAACCGCTGCATCTCGCCGGTTAAACAAGGTTTGCATTCACCTCCTGAAGGGTGTACGGTCCACGAGTGAATGGCGTGGACTCAAAAAGTTTCGGGCTCGTGATCGCCTACCTGCTACCGGGGTTCGTTCTGCTGGCAGGCCTTGGTCACGTGAGCGAGATCGCTTGGAACTGGCTATACGGTGAAGCCGCGTCGCAATTTCTTAGTGTGGGCGGGTTTCTGTACTCGACCGTTGCGGCATTGACTCTCGGTCTGCTCGCCAGCACTGTTCGATGGTTACTTATTGATTCACTGCATCACGCAACGGGACTCCGTCGTCCATCATGGAACTTTGGCCGACTGGAGGGCAACCTTGGATCGTACATGACGCTCGTCGAGAACCACTATCGCTATTACCAATTCTATGCCAACGGAACGATTGCCTGGTCAGTGGGCTACTGTTGCTGGCGGCTGAGCACAGAGGAAAGCGTAGGTTTCGGCTCCGATCTAGCCGCAATTTGTTTAACGGTTTTACTTTTCT
>JAGQPR010000045.1 GCA_020426625.1 Planctomycetales bacterium | reverse complement strand
GCGTTTGTCGAACGAAATCAGATGTGCAGTCGGAAGAATTTCGGGAAAGTGAAACGATCGTCCCGACAAAACACTCCCTCGTTTGAACGATCCATTCCACTCACAGTAAACACCCAAGTTATGCTACCTCAGTTCCTTAATAGCTGCACGACCTTCAAGCGGGAGGGTCGGACGTAATGCGGCCGGGAGGGTCGTTTTTTCCGGCGTCGTTGTACTGCAGGCAATGCAACATTTCCCAGCGTGTCGGTTTGCTTGGTTCCTTCTGCTTGGCTCCTTTCGCTTAGAAGCGGTCCAAGTACTTGCCCTGCGTGCGCGTTTTCTTGCACGCCTTCTTGTAAATCTTTTGCATCCCGGACTGTGGAATCAATTCTGGGTTTAGATCGTACAGTCGATCGTAGGTCTCGATGATCTTCGGATGGTCTTGTTTCTTTTCGTAGATCGTAGCGATTTCAATAAGGGAATATAGATCGGCGGGGTGGAGCTTGAGGCACTCTTCAAATTTCTCAACCGCTTTGGCCGAGTTGCCCAGCAGCATTTCGACCTTGCCCATGCGAAATATCGGGAATGTGTCGTCCGGATTCAATTTTGAGGCCTCCCAGTAATGAGCCCCAGCCCCGCGGAGATCACCTTTTATTTCACACCACTGGGCTCTTACGAGGTGCTCTTCATAATCCATGTTCTGAGATTTCAGAATACTGCAAATGGAGTCGATCGATTCGATCTCTTTCAAGCAGTACAGGTCTTTGATAATGCCGAATAGCAATAGGCCAACGTTGACCGGTTCCGTGGCACCATCGAGTGTGATTTCACGATGCCCTTCCTGGATCGCCATAATCCAGCTCTTGAATTGCCCTCGCAACTGCTCCAGCCTTGGTTCCAGCTCAGCTACAGGTAGATGTACGCCCATCTTGCAGCCACTGCACTCGTTAAGCACTTGCGAATGTGCGCCCATGGGTATCAATGGAATGAAATAAATGTGCCCAAACTTTCTCCCTTGATAGCTGCGCATTGTTCGGTATTGGCCGCAGTGTTCGCATTCACTGCTTGAGTTAACTACGTTTCGCTTGAAGTACATCATGGAACCATAGATGATCATTGCATTGCGCCTTGCATTTGTGTTGAAGGAAGATCTGGATTCTGAGGTGACCCGATGTTTTTTTCGCAGTAATTTTGACGCTTCGCGCTGATTGCCACCGCGGGGTAAGCGTAACTAACCCTCCCACCGCAAGTTGCCATCGGCTTCTTGCGGATGGTAGGGTCGGAGCCCGGGCGACGGGGAGGGCAATTCCGCCCTGCCTCCGCTTGCCGCTTCGCGTGTGCCCGTTCGCGTGTGTGCCTGCTCGCGTGTACCTGCTGGCGACTCTCTGCAAGGCCCCAAGGGGAGAGTTAGTTTGGTGGTTATTAGTGAGGGGTACCGTAGTTTTCGAATATGGAACGGCTCGTTAATCACTACCAAGCCAGGCATGCGCTCGCGACTCGCGGATCTGACGCAGCCGTTAGCCTTCCTTCGGCGACAGCCACACCCTGAGCGACTGCAGCAGACGAAATGCGATGAGTTTCATGCCCCAATTCTTGCAATTGTGCGATTGACCTTGAGCCCAAGGCGGTTTCACAGGTTGCTGAGTCTGGTGACCACTGATGGTGAACCCGAGGTGCGGCAATCGCTTGATCAATAGTCAATCCCAGATCCAAAACGCCGACCAAGACTTGCAGCACGCTAGTAATAATCTTTGGTCCCCCGGCAGCTCCGCAACTGAGAACCGGTTGTCCTTCTTCATTCAGCACGATCGTAGGACTCATGCTTGAGAGCGGGCGTTTCTCGGGTTCAATTACATTGGCTTTTGAGCCGACCAAGCCAAAGGCGTTGCGGACACCGGGAGCGATGCTGAAGTCATCCATTTCATTGTTGAGGACCACTCCGGTTCCTGGGACAATCATCTTGCATCCGAAAGTAGTGTTGATCGTCTGGGTCAGTGCTACCAAGTTGCCTTCGCTGTCGGCCGTAGTTAGATGCGTGGTGTGTCCCCCTGCGCCAAACAAATCTCGATCAGCGCGTGGTGGAATGCCGAAGCTTTCGACTTTGGTGGCGTGCATGAGGTCAATGGAACTCGCTCGCATTCTCAGATAATCGGCGTCCAACAGGCTCTTGGGAACCGCCGTGAAGTCCGCGTCACCGAGCCAATGGGCGCGATCAGCCATGGCCCGCTTCATGACTTCTAAAAGGAGATGCAGACCTTGGACTCGATTGTTTTGGAAGATCTGATGGACGTCAAAACCAACCAGCATGCCTAACATTTGCGCGACATGAATTCCGCCTGAACTTGGTGGAGGACAGCCAAGCACGGTCTTACCACGGTAGGTACTGCTCACCGGCTCGCGCAGAACCACGTTGTATTTCTCGAAGTCGGTTACGCGAAGCTGGCCACCGCTGTCCTGCATCATTTTTTCGGTCATCTGCGCGAAAGGGCCACGGTAGAACCAGTCAACGCCCTGCTCGCTGATGAAACGAAGTGTTTTGGCCAAATCGGTTTGACGCAGGACATCGCCAGTTTTCCACGGTTGGCCAGCTTTGTTTAGCAGGATTTTGGCCGAGGAGGGATAGTGGGCAAGACTGCTGGCAACTGAATCGAGTCGACCGGCATAGTCGTCCGTCAGGACAAACCCCTTCTCGGCCACTAGGGCTGCCTGATTCAACGCATCTTGCCATGGCAAACGTCCGAATTCCTTCCGCAGGGCATCAAGGGCGGCTAGCAACCCTGGCACGCCAGCTGCCAAGGGACCCTCGCGACTGAGATCCGGGTCGGGTTTGCCATTGCGAAAGAACATCTCTGGTGTCCCGCTTTGCGGTGCTTTTTCACGGCCGTCAATGGCGATAACTTGGCCGGTAGAATTTCGGATCAACGCCAAGCAGCCACCGCCTATACCAGAGTTGTGGCCATCCACGACGGACAACATCAAGGACGCCGCTACGGCCGCATCGATCGCGTTTCCACCTCTTTCAAACGCTGCGATGGCCGCTTGGCTGGCCAATGGATGGACGGTGGCCACCACACCGCGTTTTCCCTGCGCAACCGTTGCTCGAGCAATACCGTCGGCCTGCGCTGGCATTCCCGGCAACTGCTCTTGAAACGCATTGGCCATGGAACCTGTCGAGGCGGCCAGTGCGAGGCAAGTGGAATCCCTAATAAAGCTACGGCGACTGTGATGGAAGCGAAGCATCGAGTATCCTATTCGGTTCGAAGCGTGATAGTCCGCAGATCTCTTTGTTTAGCACATTTACTATAGCAAACGTGGTGCGCAATGAAAAAAAGTCATTCTCGCTGGCTGCAGAAATTCCTTTGCCTTTGTCTTGTTGCTCTGGTAAGCAATTCCGTTGCTGCTCAAGAAGCGGTGCAATCAACCGACACTGCCGCGCGGGCAGAGAATCTTCCCAAAGGAATCAACGATGCTTTTCTAGATCCAGAGCTTGATGTTGAAACTTACGTCAAACGCTTCGAGGTGGAAAGTCGCGAGGTCTTTTCCTGCCGCGCTCAAATCTTGAAGGCCATTGCCTTGGAGCCGGGTATGGCAGTCGCAGATGTAGGTGCCGGGACGGGACTTTACATGAGCCCACTGTCAAGAAGTGTAGGTGAAAATGGCAAGGTCTATGCGATCGATATTTCGCCAAAGTTTGTCAAACACTTGCGACAACGAGCCAAGGACGAGGGCTTGGAAAACGTCGATGTTGTCTTCTGTAGCGACCGGGATGTGAATCTGAAGCCATCTAGCGTGGATCGAGTTTTCATTTGCGACGTCTACCATCACTTCGAATATCCCGAAAGCTCTTTAAAGTCGATTTACAACGCCATGCGTTCGGGAGGCCAGTTGGTGCTGGTAGATTTCCATCGGTCCCCCAAAGAAGCCAACGAACAGCGGTCGCAATGGTTGGCAGGACACATACGCGCCGACCAATCGGTATTCAAGCAAGAGATCATTGACGCTGGTTTTGAATTTATCGATGAGGTTGACGTCGATGGTTTCAGTGAAAACTACCTACTGCGATTTTCTAAGAAGTAAGATCAGTTGACATCGAATCCCCAGCTGGAGTCTGAAAGGTCGACGAGAATCGGCTTCACCACTTTGGTCGCGATAGTCGTGGCCAATATGATTGGCATCGGCCTATTCACTTCCAGCGGTTGGTCTTTAGGCCTGTTGCATCATCCAGGACGGGTGATGTTGGCTTGGTGGATCTGTGGCGTGTGGGCCGTTTGTGGCGCAGTCGCATACGGTGGACTAGTCTCCCGACTGCCGCAGTCCGGCGGCGAGTATCTTTTCCTCAGCCGTTTCGTGCACCCTGCCATAGGCTTCCTGGCTGGTTGGATCTCAGTGGTCGCGGGGTTCACGGCACCGATCGCCGCGTCCGCCCTCGGCGCCGCAACCTACGCTTTAGGACAACAGGATGACGAGCTGATCTGGAGCACGCGGGCAGTTGCGGCCAGTCTGATTGCAGTGGCCACCGTCTGCCATTTGGCTGGCCTGGCATTTGGTGCACGCGTACAGAACGCAATTGTCGGCGCGAAACTGTCACTGCTGTTCATTGGAGTTGCCTACGCGTATTTGTTCATGCCATCTACATCCTGGCAGGGCATGCCCACAAATAACGTCGCTGGCAGTTGGTGGCCGGAAGATTTGTCGGCCTGGACAGTGTTGGCAGGCTCTATGTCCTGGATAGCACTTAGTTACACCGGATTCAACGCGGCCATTTACGTCGCAGGCGAATCGCAGAATGCCAGGAAGAATGTGCCCGCTGCGATGGTTCTGGCCACTTTGCTGGTAACATCGCTGTATTTGTTGGTCAACTACGTGTTCGTCTACGCACCCAAGCCGGAGACCATAGAGAATCAAGGACGGATTGCGACCATCGTGGCTGAGGCTCTTGGTGGTCCTGGCCTAGAAATGGCAACACGGATAACGATCGTGCTCTCAATGACCAGCAGCGTATTCGCCATGTTGCTGGCAGGTCCGCGCGTCTACTACCGCATGGCCGAGGACAGAGTTTTGCCTAGTTTATTCCTGGCAGGCGGTAAATATCCAGCGGCGGCCATCCTAGTTCAAGCGACGTTGAGTTTGGTGGTTGTCCTGAACGCAGATTTGCTTTCGTTGCTGAAGTACTTGGGTTTGACATTGTCCGCTTGTGGAGCCTTGGCAGTGTCTTCATTGTGGTGGGTCAGATCCAAGTTGCCGGATGAGGCAGGGCTAAAATGGTGGGAATCGGCCTCTTTGGTCGTCTACTTGGGCATAACCGCTTGCATACTTTGGGCATCACGCCAAACTCACGCGGGAGAATTCAATGCCATGGTGCTTACCTTTGCATTGGGGCTAATCGTCTACATGATCGGACTAGGATGGCAACGCCGAAAGTCTTCACCATACATTAGTTAGGCTCTGATCTCACATGGCATCCATTCCCGTTGAAATTGCCTATCGATACTGTCCGACCTGTGCAGAGCCCAATAAGACGATTGGAGCAATTCCGTTCAAGTGCGACCAGTGTGGACACGCCTGCTTCTTTGGGCCCGTGGCCGCAGTGGGAGCTTTGATCGAGGACTCGCAGAACCGCTTGCTTTTCGTGCGGCGCGCCCGTGATCCAGGCAAAGGCAAATGGGGGCTGCCGGGCGGGTTTGTCGATCGCAACGAGTCGGTGGAGGAAGCATTGGTACGGGAGGTTCGCGAAGAGACGCAATTGGCAGTCACCGAATGCCGGTATCTGATGAGCGGTCCGAACAATTACCAGTACCAAGGCGTGATATCTGCAGTCATCGATTTGTTCTTCGTGTGCCGTATCCAGTCTGCAGATGGGATCGCCATAGCGAAGGACGAATTAGAACGCTACATTTGGGCCGAGCCTCAAGAGCAGCTCTTGAATGACATGGCGTTTTCTTCCAATCGCCGAGCCGTTGAAGCTTGGATGCAGCTTCGCAGCTAAGGCTTACCGCTGGCGGGCAGAGCCGGTTGATCCTTGTCCGCGGCTTCGAGCAGACTGTCCGCGCCTTCGAGCAGACTGGGATCCAAGGGCTGCTTGTTTTGGTACAGTTGCAGGATTTCTTTGGCGACTTGCTTCTGTGACTCAGCAGCTAGTTCGATCGCCTTTTCCTGCCAACCAATCGCAGTTTCAAATTCTTCTGCAGATGCGTAGGCCGCGGCTAGCAAAGTAACATCGCTGGCATTCTGATATTCGGTGGTCTCACATACTGCCGTGGCCACTTTGACGGCTTCGTCGGGGTTACGAAGCGCTTCGTTTTCAGCTGTGGTCAGTAACCACGCTTTATTCTGCATTGCGAGCAGATACTTGGGTGCTAACTCAACGGCTCGCTTATAGTCCGACAGAGCGGATGCCTCTTCTCCTAACAATTGATAATTGTAACCACGATTATTGAATGCAACCGCCGATTGGGGTGCGAGTTCTATGGCGTGGCTGAAATCCTCTATGGCTTCTGCGTGGCGGGACAATTGAAATTTGAGATAGCCGCGTCCCATCCAGGCGGAAACGTCTCGCTCAGCCAACGCGATCGCGCGATCGTAATCGTCGATGGCCGCTTCCAGCTTACCAAGCAGCTTGCGTGCGATTGCTCGCTGAATATACAGGGTCGGATTGTCGGGCCGAATCTTGGCAGCGGCAGAATAATCGTCGATTGCTAGCTGGTATTTTTGCAGCCCCATGTAAACACTGGCCCGGTTCAGCAAAGGAACTTCGTCGGCAGCTCCCTTTTCAATCGCGGTCGAGAAGTCGGCAATTGCCAACTCGCGGTTGCCGAGCGCTATATGGAACATGCCACGGCTTGAGTAAGCATGGGCTTCCGTGTAGCCCAGTTCTATGGCTTGGTCGTAGTCGGCCAGGGCCTTTTCGGAATCTCCGGCCGCCCAGTGAGCACTGGCTCGGAGAGTGTGCAAGCGACCATCACCAGGACGCTGGGCGATCAGCTTGTCGTAGACCGGCACCGACTCAGCCAACTTGGCGACATTGTCTTTGGCAATCGCACCTTTGTGTCCATTGAACGTGCGGATCACATAGTCATTCTCGCGTTCTGTCAGTACCGTCAACAAATCGCCAGCCTCAATGGTATCCAAGAGCTCCTTTTTGAGTGTCAATTTCATGGCTTGGCGGGCAACAACTGGCTCAGCCGCGGCTGTTTGCACCGCGCCATCTTTTGGCTGGCTAACCGCATCCTGCGCAATACTTGTGCACAGTAAGCCAATAATAGCGACCATCTTGGGTATGTACATACGTATACTGTTTCGGCGAAGTAATTCAAGTTGCCCAACCTTGGAGGGTAATCCGAGCCGGTGCTGCGGGCTAGCGCGGCGGCTAAAGACCAATAGATTATCCTTCGCAAAATACCAAAACTGCCAATTTTAGGGGCTATGCGACGAGCAGGGCCGGACTAAACTTCCTAGGTGTTACATCCTTCCCAGCTGCCCTTGTCTTCGTTTGCGGACTTGGATGCGCTGCATGCGGCCGATTTCGCCCGTACGTTATCAAAATGGTTTTCGGAGTTTGTAGATGATGAAGGTTTTTGGTTTTACGCTAGCAGTGGCCTTGTGTATGTCGACTGCGGTCGAATGCCAAGCAGGCTGCGGACTTCTCAGGCGTGGAGGCTGTAGTGATCCATGTGCGGCTGCAGCATGTGGAGGTTTTGGGGTGTCTTCTTGTGCCGCATGCTCAGCTGGTGGCGAGGCTGGCGGCTGCGCGACTTGTGGTGCTGCGCAAGCCACGGGATGCGCGAGCTGTGGTATGGCGGTGGGTGCGGGCAGCGGCAATTGCAGTGCTTGTGCTGCAACGCAGACCGTCGCAGGCATGACCTACTATCAAACGTATCAGCCAAGTGCTGCGGTGATCACCCAGAGTGAAGAGCTGATGGATTGCGGACCGATTACCAGTTACAAAGTAGTCATGGAACCAAGCTTTGTCACGGAGACTCGCATTGAGCCTGTAACCGAATATCAGAACGAAACGCGTTACCGAACGCGGGTTGTTCCGCGACAGGTCGCTGTCGAAGTTCAAGACTACCGCGCTACTACCAACATGGTATCCAGGACGGAAACGAAGATTGTCGAGTACTCGGTGTTGGTTCCTCAGCAGCAGGAAAAGACTGTAACGCTGAAGGAGATGGTCCCAGTTTGGAATGAAGTGACCGACTCTTACCAGGTACGAGTTCCTAACGTTGTAGACGTTCCCGAAGAATACACGGTTCGGGTTCCCAAGGTTCGCGAGGAGCAATTCACCTATACCGTACAGGTGCCCAAGACGCAAACAGAGACAAAGTTGCACACCTTTACGAATGCCGTTCCAGTCACCAAGACACGAACCGTTATGATTCAACGGCCCGTGACCAGAATGGAAACCGTTACGCGAGACTATGGTCACTGGGAAATCCGCGTTGAGGAAGCTGCGGCTCCAATTGCTGCTCCAATGCCTTCTTCGAATTTCAGCATTGGCGGTTGCGGAACCTATTCTGGCAATTGTTCAGGCTGCGGCGGGTGTGGTCGCGTGTATTCCAGTTGTGGCAATACGATGAGCAGCATGGCGTGTGGAAGCTGCGGCGGTTGCGGTGTCCAACAATCTTGTGCGGGTTGTGGCCAGAGCGTTTATGGTGCAAGTGGATGTTCCGCATGCTCGTCGAGCACTGCGTCCTATGCCATGTCTGGGATGGACTGCCAGGCGGTTGCTGCTGCTCAGACAATCAGTCGACGCGTGTGGGTACCGAACGTCGTGACAGAGGAAGTTCCTGTGGTCGAAAATGTTTCGCAAGCTCAAGAAGTAACCTATACGGCCTTCGAACAACAAACCGAGCAAGTTCCCTATGAGTGTACGTACATTGTCTACGCCCCCGAACAACGCACGGGTACTCGACAAGTAGTTGACTACGTTAACGAAACTCGAACACGCAACCGCAAAGTCGTTCAGTACACCGAGGAAACTAGAACTCGAACACGAAAAGAGCTGAGCTACAAAGAAGAAACACGCACTGAGACCGTTCCCTTTGTGACTTACTCTACAGAGAAAAAGACAAAGGAAGTGTCTTACACAGTGAGCGTTCCAGAGACCAAACTCGAGCCTGTCACCACGACTCGTTTTGACACCGTCAATGAGGAAGTCACTGAGGAATACACTGTTCGAGTTCCGGTAGCTAGCACTCGTGAAGTCCAGGTACAAGTATGCAAGATGGTACCAAAGGTCGTGCCGGTTACCATTTATCCTTGTTCGAGCGCTGGTCAGCAGACGATTCAAGGCAGTGTTGGTGGTTGTACGACTTGCGGCAGCCCGACGCCTGCAGCACCCTATGTTGTGCCCGGCAACATGATTCAGAACAAGGGTTGTGCCAGCTGTAGTGGTTCAGGTTGTGCTGGTTGCATTCAATAACACCAAGTGTTGTTAGTGATGTCCCGAAATGGCCGCCGATCAGGCGGCCATTTTTCGTTAGGCACCTACGAAAGTCTGCTTTCGAGCATAAGTCTTGGGCGGCAAGGTGGGAATTTGCGGGCGGCTGATGACGAACCCAGAACTTTGTCGGGAAAAACAGGCAATCGTAATGCATCTCCAGGGACACTGATTAACCTAGTAACGATAGATCGGCCAAATGCGGTTGTTCACGTCTGCGGGTAGGGGCGGAATACCCTCCGCCCATCGTTTCGATTTGTACAACGAATATCTGGAGTTAGTGATGCGTTGCGCATTGATTTTGTCATTGGTCTTGTTTCCGTTTGCAACCGTCGGGAATTATGCTGCTGCCCAGGAGGAGGCGACGATCGAAGTGATTGCTGCGGCTGAACCAGTCGAAGACGAATCGCAAGCCACAGCCACGCCAGCTGTACGTCCGCTTACGGTCGCGACGGGCTTGACGGACGATACAACAATTACGGGGACGTTAATGGACTCGACCTCGTTGAACATCAAGACAGCTTTTGGGGTCGCTTCGATCCCATTGTCCGAGGTCGCAGGCATTCGCTTTCCTGCAGCCGACGATGCCAGCACGACCGTCGTGATGCTCAATGGCGATTCAATTACCGGTGCAACTGACCTGAAATTCGTGAGTGTGGAAACTACCTGGGGCAGTGCTAAAATCAACGGGCAGAATATCGCAACGATGCTCTTTGTACCTGGCCTAGCTTGGCAAAGCGCGACCAACCTCGGTGGCAAGCGGTGGATGTTGGTCGAGACCGCACGCGACAACCAGGCTCAATCCTCGGCAAATCCGGTGCAACCGGCCAGCGGAAGCCGCATGTTGAACAATCAATTGCCCCAGGTGCCGCCAGGACAACCGCGGGTGATCTACGGGCGTTGATCGCCACAGATTCAGGTATGGACGGGAAAGCCTTATACCCGGGGTTAAATTCCGCTCGCCGGCAGCTCGCATCACTCACCCTGGGCTACAACCTGCCGCTACTTCGTAGCTGGACCAACGCTGCATTCACAGTCGAAGGCCGAGAATCCGCATTGCAAGAATTGGCAAGGAAGATCGCTAACGAAACGCAGAGCCATCTGCCACGCGGTTTGAAGTAGTTTCCGAATTGGGCGGCTCTCCTCCGCGCAGCGACCCACTGTCAACTTGGCAATTCCAGCTCCCAAGTCTGCATGGTCTGAAGCGTTTCAGAATCAGTCATATTGAATTTCAGCGGCGTGATGGTGACATGACCATCGACTAGCATCGTCAAGTCGGTAGGGTGTTCGGTGCGCTGTGGCGGCGGATCATTTGTGGCCCAGTAGTAGTCTCTGCCTTTGGGGTCCTGGCGGCGAATGTAGTGCTCGCCGTACCTCTCGACGCCCATTGGCACGACCTTTACTGCTGGCCGACCACCGGTACGAAACAATTCAGTTGCGGCGGTAGGGATATTGATGTTGAACAATCGCGGCTCAACGTCCTTTTTCGTTAGTACTTGAGCGATCAAGGGAATGGCGATTTTCGCGGCAGAATCAAAATCAGCGTGTGGATCATACTCCAGGGAAACCGCGAAACTATTCATGCGGAAAAAGGCACCTTCGATGGCCGCAGCCACTGTACCGGAATACAACACGTTGATGCCTGCGTTGAGGCCACCATTGATGCCGCTAACGACCAGATCTACCTTACCCTCGATCAATTCTGATACACCAAGTTTCACGCAATCCGCTGGACTTCCTTCGACAGCAATGCCGTGCAATTGATCTCCCAAATAGATTTGCTTGCACACCAGCGGCTCAAGGAACGTAATCGAGTGGCCGACGCCGCTCTGCTCAGTAGCTGGAGCAATGAGATGCACTTCGCCCAGTCGATTTAGTTCCGATCGCAGCGCCGCCAGTCCTGGCGCATAGACTCCATCATCGTTGGTCAACAAAATCCGCACTGCGTTCTCCATTAGTTGTCTTACGAATCAAGGTCAGATTCAACGTGCTGTGTATGCCAACTGTGCCAGGTTGGGTCAAGTCTAGCCAGGCCGTCATTTGCTCTCAGGGGTATTGGCGTCTATCACAGCTTGGTCGATAAAGTACCGGTTGATTGGATAGGAGTTTGAGCGGGCTGGAGGTGCTGGACCCTTGGGTAATCTTGCCGCCAGGTTGTCGCCCATCTCCTGGAAAGACTCCAGTTGTGCCAAGTTGTTCCATTCGTTCGGATCTGCTCGATGATCGTACATTTCCCGTGAACCATCGTGGTACTGATAAAATCGGTAGCGGTCCGATTGTAGGGCATGGTTGTGCTGTCCATAAGACGTAATGGTCCAGTACGGCCAGGGCGCATCCGTGGCCTGCAGCAGCGGGCACAACGAATGGCCTTCGTTCTGTGGATTTGGCGGCAGCCCGCACAACTCGAGCACGGTTGGATACAAATCGACCAGCCCCACTGACTGCTGGCAGATTCCTGTTTGCTGGTTGCCCGTAGGCTGTGTTTCCGGCACGGCTATGATCAGAGGTAGCTTAGTTGCACGATCCCACAAGGCCTGCTTGGCGAATCGATTCTTCTCGCCGACATGGTAGCCATGATCAGACCAGAGGATGACGATCGTGTTGTCGGCATACTGGCTTGTTTCAAGTGCCTGCAGGACTTTACCCACTTGGGCGTCTACGAAGCTGGTGCAGGCTAGGTAAGCTTGAACCATGTTCTTCCACTCGCCGGTTTCGATGGCCCAAGTCGTTGTTGGCATTGCCGGTAGCTCGTTGACTCGCCTGGACATTTCTGGAATGTCGGCAAAATCATCGGCCAAGTAGGGTGGCAACACAATCGAATCCAATGGATGCAGATCGAACCACTTTTGAGGTACATGCCATGGCACGTGTGGACGCATGAAGCCAACTGCTAGAAAAAACGGTTGGTCGTGTTTGGCTCGTAGCTGTTCCACACCGTATTGAGCAATGTTATAGTCCGGCATTTGATCGTCGCGATCCGGAAAAGCTCCCCAGTCGGTTTGAGTACCGCCGATCTTTTCTGGGAACCAGGTAGGGTCGTACTTCATACGTTTCGCAGGCTTGGGGCCAAAACTGCTTTGCACACCATACTCGTCGAAGACCTTAGCTGCATCTCCGTTATGAAAAAGCTTGCCAGCCGCCAGTGTTTTGTAACCGAATTTTTCTAAGTAGTCCGGCAGAAAGGTCGCCGTTCGCATGACATCGCTAGCCGTTCTCAGCTGCTTGTCGTTGATCTGACCATAGATTCCTGTGGTAGTTGGCAACAAACCAGTGAATAGGCTTGCTCGACTAGGACCACAAATGGGCGCCTGGCAGTGTGCGTTGGCAAACAGCACACCACGTCTGGCCAATGCGTCGATATTTGGAGTTTTTGCATTGGGATGCCCCTGCAGACAACCTAGCCAATCGTTCAAGTCGTCGATTGCAATAAACAATACATTCGGTCGCTCGCTGTCCAAAGCAGCTGGCCCGTCTGTTGACGCCAGACACCAGATGAGAATTAGCAGTGCACAGTGTCTCACGGTTTATCGTTCCTAGGGTATCTGAGATCGTACGGTCCGTATGGCGACCACTCGTATGGGCCAAGACCTGACTTGTAAGAGTGAATGCGATTAGGGCAATAGCGACTCTATTTCTTTGGTTGCATCTTCTGTCGCACTCTTTAGGACGTCGGCCAACATGATGGGTGCACCTCCAGCAGCCTTGGATTGG
Organism: Planctomycetales bacterium; assembly: GCA_020426625.1. Taxonomy (GTDB): domain Bacteria; phylum Planctomycetota; class Planctomycetia; order Pirellulales; family Pirellulaceae; genus Aureliella. The sequence continues at coordinate 15,031 of JAGQPR010000045.1, read as the reverse complement.
TCAGCCGCCTGCATGAAAGTAAACATCTCAATGGTCTCGGCATTGGAGACCGGCAGTGGTCCGCCAGCAAAGAATTCGCCGATTCGCTCCAGCAGCGGTTGGTATCCGGAGTACGTCGCATCGGTGTCGATCGGTTTTTCGCCAAAGATCGCGAGGCCGTAGCCGGACTTGCCACCACGGATGCCATGATAGGTTCCCAGCCGGCCATCGCTCCACTTGCCAACTACAACCACATCCTGACCGTCTACTCGTGTCACGCTCTCGCAGCCAGGGCCCATGGCAGTATAAAGCGACTCCACGCCGTGTACTCCATACCAAAAGAGGTCTGCATGAGTAGGATCCATCGAGCAGGGACTCCAACTGATAGCCGCGCGGATACCATGCGACAATTCATCGTTCTCGCGAAATCGAATGATACTAGGGCTGAAGCGAAGAGAGGAGCTGCTGAACCAACGAGCATTGAACTTCTTACCCAACAGATCGATCGCGACGGCTTCGGTCAGATTGCTGCCCAAAGGTTTGTCGATGAAGACAGGTTTTCCTGCCTTAAATACTGGTAAGACCTGAGGCAAGTGTTTGCGGCCATCGACGCTTTCCAGCAGCACCACATCTACTTTGGGCAGCAGCGCGTCGATGGAATCTACAATTTCAACTCCCATACCACGTATCTTTTCCGTAAAGCCTTCGACGCGTTGGTAGCTGGACTGCAGATCGTCACTGCCTCCGGGAAAAGCGGCTACAACTTTCATCTTGGCTAAATGCCCAGTTGCCTTGGGCGAATTGATTGCCTCCGTGAATGCCGGAGCATGCGACGTATCCAGCCCAATCATGCCAATTCGAAGCAGCTGACTGTCATCGGCAACCAGTCGTGTGGAGACTTGCAGTTGTACGGCAAAGAGAAACATCCAAGACAAAGCGATGCATATTCGGGGAGACATGACTTGCTACCTTGTGGGTGGGAGCTAAATTGACTTGAAGAGAGCGAAGGGCTACCAATAGCAGCCAATTTAGCAGATTTGCGAGCGGGTAGAGAATTTCGATGAACGTCACCAACAAAAGAACCAGTTGCTTACCTTGGGTGATCATCCCGTTCGGTTGTCTAGCCGTGGTGGTGATTTCCTGCAGTGGATTGTTGTTCTTCACGACTGCTGGCGTGATGCAGTTTATCAAATCGTCGGAACCCTACCAACATTCGTTACTGCTGGTCAAAAACAACGAAAAAGTAAAACAGAAGTTGGGTGAGCCTATCAATAGTGCCTTCTTGGTTACCGGAAGCGTCCACACAGAGGGGACAGCAGGCGATGCCGATTTAACCTACTCAGTTAGCGGCCCCACTGGCAAGGCAAATGTCAACGTGCGAGCTACCAGAAGTGACTCGAGATGGAAATATTTATCTGTTCGCGTGAACTTTGCCAACGAGGCAGGGGATTTTCTCGAGCTGGCAGAACGCAGCAATACACCTGTGGAAGGTACCGATAAGCAATAGTCATGGATTTATGTTCTGAGCCCGTCTTGAAAGATTTGTTGTCGGCAGACCAAGGCCACGTTCGAGGGCTCGCTCTCCAATTGCTTAGCGAGTGCTATGCCGCTGATGACGAGATCCTGCCAAGCATTATCGCCGGCTGGCAGCGCTGGGGCGCGGAAGCTGCCTACCCGGACTTCCCTATGCTGTCACACATTCCGATTCCACGACAGATGGTCGGGGAGTGTTGCTCACTGGCACACCGGATGACCAATGGATATCCACTAACAGCCAAACAAACAAGGTGTGGCGGAAAACTGATCGAGCACTTGGTAAAGCTGCCCGCCCGGTGCTTGGTCGAACACGAGCAAGTGATAGAACAGATTGTTGCATCGAGCAAGATCTTCTTCCGGGTTGACTTGAAATCTCTTCGCCAACGGGTCGAGTTTTGCGAACTCTCGGGAGAAGACCTGGCAGATCATCTGGATAGTTCCATTGCGACGTTGGCTGAACGAAGCGACGACACGGCGACGTTTCGCACGGGCTTGAATGCCATGGAAGCCATGCGCTCGCACCATCCGCACATGTTAGATATGGACAGAGCGCTGCGAAGTTCTGCGAATGACACTGCGCATCATTTCAGTTTTCAAATTGCATTGCAAAGCTTAATTGACTTAGCAGAACCGAACATCGAATCCGCCTTGGCCGAGCTGCTGTCCAGCGCCCAAGAATCTGTTCTGGCTAATACAATCGAAGCGCTGGTACGCTGCCAAACGCCGCATGCAGGGCTGGCACTAATGGACAATTTCCACTTAGTTCCCGATGCAAACAAACAATGGCTCGCCCGTGGACTGCAACGACTGAGAATTCCCAGAATGGCTGCAGCGATTGCGGAACTGCGAGCCAGTGTCCGCGAACCTCGCCTTTGGCTAATGCTGTTGATCGCGGAAATCAGGCAATTGGATATTGAAAGTTGTCAAAGCATTGCCATGGACGTCGACCGAATTGCATCCTATTCGGAGGCTCTTGCCAACTCACTCACTCTCTTTAACGCAGTTCATGCGCATCGGCCGGAAGCAGCAATTTGTACCCATGCCTATGAACGATACCTTCGCAGAGCTAGGTCGCAGTAACAAAAAACTGCGACAATTGGACTGCGTGCTCTCAATCAAGTTTCGAACTGAACGCTACTATGACTTCTCTCAGAATCGTTCCCTCGGTATGCCCGCTGGATTGCCCCGACACATGTTGCCTGCGGTTGACGATGGAAGGCAATACGCTCGTCAAACTGGAGGGCGACCGTCAGCATCCGATCACCTCTGGTTTCGCTTGCGTCAAAATGGCCAGATATCCCGAGCGGCAGCAGCATCCGCAGCGGCTGACAACACCCCAAGTGCGCACGGGACCAAAGGGTTCCGGACGATTCCAGCCCATAGGTTGGGAGCCAGCGCTGGAACTAATAGCCGACAGACTGCAAGCCAACATCGCATCTCATGGCGAGCAAAGCGTGCTGCCGTATAGTTATGCGGGAACGATGGGACTGATCGAGCGCGACCATCCACTCGCATTTTTTCGCGCGATTGGAGCTAGCGAATTGGATTGGACCATTTGCGCCGCGACGGGTGGAACCGCTTGGGAAGCCAACTATGGACCTGGAAAAATATCGACGGCCCCGGAGGATATAGCGCACTCGGCATTTGTCATCTTATGGGGTATCAACGCCGCCCGCTCCAATAGTCACCTTCTACCCTTGCTCAGGCAAGCTCGACGCGGCGGAGCGAGAATCGTTCACATTGACCCCTACCGCAATGAAACGAGCCAATTCGCCGACGAGCATCTGCAGATCAAGGTTGGGACCGATGCGGCTTTGGCGTTGGCAATCGGCGGGGAGATTCTGCGGCTTGGCTTTCAAGACCAAACCTACTTGGGCCAGTACGCAAATGACTTGGAAGCTTACCGGGAGGCGTGTGCCGCCTGGCCCGTGCATCGCGCCGCCGAGTATTGTGGGTTGGCCGCCTCCACAATCCGCGGCCTGGCGACGCGCATCGGCACACACAAAGCGACTTTGATCAAAGTTGGTTATGGCATGTCACGCAACGAGGGAGGCGGCAATGCGATTCGCGCGGTGACACTCTTGCCAGCACTTACCGGTGCCTGGCAACATCGAGGTGGGGGCGCTGCATTATCGACTAGCGGGGCTTTTCATCTGAATGCAAGCCGTTACTCAGGCAAGCATTTGCTCAAGCCCAATCGGCGGCATGTGAATCAAAATCAGCTTGGCTCCGTTCTGCTAAGTCGAAATCAGCCAATCTCATCTTTGTTTATCTTCAATTCGAACCCGGCAGTGGTGGCACCCAATACGACTGCCGTACTGGCTGGTCTCAGTCGCGAGGATTTGTTCACAGTCGTGCTGGACCATTTCCAAACGGATTCCGCTGATTATGCAGATGTCCTGCTTCCCGCTACGACTTTTGTCGAGCACGATGACATCTACACCTCCTACGGCCACTACTATTTGCAGTGGGCGGACGCCGTCGCTGAACCACTCGGCGAAGCGCGTTCAAATCGTTGGGTCTTCCAGCAGCTGGCGTCACGCATGGGGTTGACGGATGCTATTTTTTCAATGTCGACTGAGCAATTGGCGGCAGATTTGCTGGACAGTCCCCACCCCTATCTCCAGGGCATCACATTGAATCGCCTAAAGCAGGAACGCAGCATCCGCCTGAATTTGCCGGACGAATTCCGTCCCTATAGCTCTGGAAGCCACTTCGCAGATCGAAAGATCCGCTTCGCACCAGCGCCGCAGCAAATCGAATTTGTCGAGCAGCCCAGCGAAGATTTTCCGCTGCGGATGATTTCTCCGCCGGGCTCGCATATTTTGAACTCAAGCATGGGTAATCTTGATTCCATTATTAAGGCCGCTGGTGGAGAACCAACCGTGATCGTCAATCCAGCCGACGCGCAACTCGCCAATATCCGTGACCGCCAGACGATTCAGATCGTCAGCGAGAATGGTTCGATTCGCCGCAGAGCCATTGTGTCCGACGATGCGCTGCAGGGTACGTTGATTGCCTTGGGCCAGTGGTGGTCGAAACTGGCGCCTGACGGCAAGGGATTGAATGTGCTGACCAGTGAGCGATTGACGGACTTGGGAGGCGGCTCCACGTTTGGAAACGTTGTCGTCCGAGTCGAGCCGCTTCCCAACGAAGATTTCAGGGATTGAACCCTTGTTTCCAAATTGCCATTAGCGCTGACTGCGTGAGGCATTGCCCGGAGATTGCAATACAATCCACCTAACCGCTTGCTTTCTCATACCGTGAGTTCGGCGGATGCGTGGTTAGGCTTGGGAAAGCAGCAGCGATGATTGCAAACCACGAATTAAACGAAATACACGAAGGCAGGAATGAGCCTACGCCAACGACAGGAAAAAGTCGCCGCGGGCTGAAGCGGCATGTCAGTGCGTTTGCAACCACCGCTTTCTTAACGCGGTCACAACCGAACGCCGAATTCCCGAGACTTCGGCGATTAAGAGTTGGATGAAGCAAGCACAAGAGTAAGCCTGCTACGCTTCTTTCTCATCCACGCCCAGCGGTTGCCAATCAAACCCGAGGCCGGGACCGTTGAGCAACTCAGTTGGAATGGTGCCGTAGCGAACCCGAAACATGGGAGCGTATTGTGCCATATAAGCTGCGTTGCCTGCTGGACAGTACTGACGCCCATTGCCCTCGATGGCAGCAACTTTCGGAAGTCGACTGGCTACCGCTGCTGAATGCAAGAACGATCCGCCAACGCACGTTAAGTCCTGAACACAGGTGAACATTTCATAATGCGCTGCAGCCGAAGCCATGATCAGGCACTCCGATTGTCCCTTGCAAGCTTTCAAGGCGATTCCCGTGTAGCCTCGCTGACGGGCCAGCTTCAAACTGACCGCGTCCGTCAACGATTCGTCGATGACCACCGGTCGCAATCTCGCAATGCGATGTACCGTCATTTCCGTACGCGTTGTCAAATCGCGAGGGGTCGGCTGTTCGATATACTGCAAGCGATCAAACGATGGTCTGCTCAATCGCTCAATTCGCTCCAAGAGATCGATGACGTAGTCTTCGTTGGGACACTGTTCGTTGAAATCAAAGGACAAATGCCATTTGCGCTCTGGTGCAACTTGTTCACAAATCCTGGTAACTTCGACGATCCTACCTACGTCCCAATCGATGCTGTTCCCATCGAGCTTGATTTTCAAGTGCGTAATCCCGTCCGTCCGCAGCCACTCCTCTAAAGTTTCCGGCCAACCATCGTTGAGCCGAGTCTTAATATCCGCTGCACTCAACGGATCCAGTGCTCCCACCAAGTGGTACAGTGGCATAGTGGGCTTGGGTTTGGCGGACAGGTAGTCTGACGGATATTTGCCGACAAATTCTTCACCTAAGTAAGCGCTCAAGTCCTCGTTCAGAAACTCGCCGCTCATACACTCAAAGCTGTTTTTTCCGATGGCTCGACCGTAGGCATCGTGAATGGCCGCCTCGAGTGGGCTACTAGCCAGCATCGCAGCCAACTTGGGAATTCCCTCAGCGATCTTGAGTTCGGCCACGATTTGATTGACGATCTCATCTCGGATGTCACTAATCCGATGCGTGATCTGCAACGGGTCGCCGGTCAGCGAGTCGTCAGAAACCCGCTGGGCCAGACGATTTGCCAGATCTATCAGAATGCGCAGAGTGATTTTGGCTGGAATCTTACTTGGCCAGGCCCAAGAATTTCCCATGGTCATCTCACCCACACCCACGACCTTTTTTCGGCTGTTGGTCGGCGTGACTATTACCTCAGTGCGGAGAATACACACGTCTTCAACAACTCGCCCCCCAAATTTCATGGGCTGTCGATAAACGAAGTTGCGGGTCGTGTTGGTCGCCGCTTTCAGGCTGATATCCATCCCCATGTGGGCGGGATCCTCTTGGTCGTAAAGGGTTTGGTTGCAGAGGGGTGTTCTCACCCCTGGCCAGCCCCATAACCTAGCACATTGCTTGTCTAGATGTTAGTCGGCCTAAAGGAAGTCGGAGCGGGTTGGCGAACGGGTGACGTCTTGCCCTAAGGGGTGGAAACAGCAGGATTCTCGTACCAGATCACGCCCAATCCTCTGTCCATGTGTCGCTCTTCACAAGTCAAAACGTCAAGATCGCCGTCTTGATCCAGATCGATGAGTTCGAGTAGGTCGAACTTAATTCCGACCGGACCACTGATGTCCCGCATGTTCCAGCTACTGTCTTTTTCAGAATGAGCCAGCATCACCACGCCACTCAAAGGCGGAGTGGCACCTTCGCAGGAAAACACCAACTCCAGCTGACCGTCACCCGTTAGGTCGCCGACGGCAACTGCCTTAGCGTGACCGATGCGATCGACCGGTTGAACGGGGATCGTATCGATTTCCCAAACTTGATGACAGTCACGTCCTTCTCGCAGCCACATTATCTCATGAGGCTTGGTAGCAACGACCAGTTGATGTCGGGGTGATGCCTCACCCGCATCTGCTCTCGTTGCGGGAACCAAGTGCATGAACATGACTTCCCTGCCCGATCCGCCAATCAGCCATTGTGCCCAGGAATATTTACCTTCTCCAGGATTCTCCAGCCAATACACACCAGACTTGTTTCCTTTGCGATCCGAGTAGACGATATCCAAATCACCATCGCGGTCCACATCGAGGTTAATCAGCGACATGATCCACTGGGCGTCGGCCAGTTTGTGGACTTGGTAGGTATTGATTTTTGATGCGTCTTCCCATGTGAGAAGACCAACCATCCCATTGGGCGACTTGCTGCCGACAACTACGTAGTCTGGGCGATGGGCATTAGGAACTGGGAGACCAAACATCCACCGCGTGAGTTTTTCGGCGGCTGGAATCCGGCCAGCCTGCCACGACTGAGGCTTCAGCAGTTGGTCCGCAGATGCAAAGAAGGCCTGGAGTGACTGTTCCGAGCCCTCGCAGCTAGCCAACACATCTACACGCCCGTCTTGATTCAAGTCGACCCAGACGGCGTCCTCAACGGATGGTGCCTTTCCTACTTCACATGCTGGCCAGTGCTCGGTAACTCGCTCTACGCCGGGATGGAGATAGATACGAACCGCGCCGCTTTCCTCCCAGCCTACGGTGATATCCGGTAGTTGGTCCTGATTCACGTCGGCCAGCTTCACTCCGTCGGCGCCACGCAACGAATCATCGATTGCATGCCGCCGCCAAACCGCATCCTCTGCCCCTACCGCCATTCCACCAGCAGCTAGCATGCCGGCGCAAACCCATCGCACGAGATTTTGGCAACTCATGTCAGACAATCCTCGAAAAGTACCCTGTCGCTATCGCGCCTTATGGCTGGCCGAAAAGTGCTTGGATGTTAGATTGAAACGTCGCAGCCTGAGAACAAAGTGTGACAAAGCACTAGAATCTACTTATTCGTCCTGCCGAATGCGAGGCTTACACAATGAAGCGCATCCGACAAGAGCATCAAAGCTGGACACGAACTGTATAAATGTTGGCGGAGCTCTAATTCAATGACAGTCTATTATCGTCGCGGCGGCACAGATCTACAGCTAGGGGACACGGATTTTCGCGATGCGCTGACGGCTGCGATTTCCGCTGTCGGCAACCCGCAAAAGGTACTGGCAATTCCCCCGGACCACACGCGTAGCGACTCGCGGGCGGGCGAGCTGACGCGCATCGCGTATCAGTTGCTGGGCTCTCGACTGACCGATGTAATGCCAGCGCTGGGCACGCACGAGGCCATGAACGAGGACGAGCTCAACTACATGTTTGGCGATCTCCCCCGCGATTTGATTCGCGTGCATGACTGGCAAAACGACGTGGCGACGCTGGGTCAAGTTGACGCTGAGTTTGTAAATGCTGCGACCGAAGGGCTATACCAGAAACCGTGGTCGGCTCAAGTCAACAAACTGTTGCTCGAGGGTGGGCATGATCTCATCTTGTCACTGGGACAGGTCGTCCCGCATGAGGTGATCGGGATGGCCAACTACAACAAGAATATTTTTGTCGGCACCGGCGGCAACAAAGGCATCAACGAAAGCCACTACTTGAGCGCGCTGTACGGTATGGAAAAAACCATGGGCCGTTGCGACACACCGTTGCGTCGAATTCTCAACGAGGCTCAGGATCGCTTTTGTTCTTCCATGCCGATCATCTATGTGTTGACTGTCGTCGAATCTCTGGCGAGCGGCAATAAAGTGGTCCGAGGTCTATTCGTGGGCGATTCTCACGATGTCTTCCTTGAGGCGGGGGCTTTGTCCGCCAAGGTGAATTGCTTCGTCGTCGAACGCTCACCCAAAACTGTGGTGGTCACTATGAACCCAGCTAAATACAAACGCACTTGGCTGGCAAACAAATCGATCTACCGCACGCGCATGTTGATTGGTGACCGAGGCAAGCTGGTCGTGATTGCACCGGGGGTCAAGGCCTTCGGTGAAAGTGCTACGGTCGATGCCATCATACGCAAATACGGATATCGCACTACGCCAGAAGTGCTGCAGGCGGTCAGTGACAATCAGGACCTGCAAGAGAATCTGGGCGCTGCAGCGCACTTGATACACGGCACCTCGGAGAATCGCTTTGAAATCGTGTACGCGCCCGGCGAATTGAGCAAAACGGAAATTGAATCCGTAGGTTATCAGTATGGCAGCTGGCAAGATTTGCAGCAGCATTACGGCTGCGAACGTCTGGCGAACGGTTGGCACAAAGACGCCGATGGTGAAGAGTTCTACTTTATTAGCGACCCTGGCCTAGGGTTGTGGATGCGGGCTGACCACCCTCATGCCATCGTCTAATTCTCTTGTAAGTTGCCAGCAAGTCGCTTATCGGGCAATTTCGCGTTCCCGATGTCCGCGACTGAGCTTGCCAGTCTTCCCTGGCTCGTAGATGATCGGCAACTTCAGTTTGCATGAATGGTCAGGCGCGAGTTTACAATTTCCTTAACGATGCGAAACGAGCAAACGGCAAGTTGCTCGAAATGGAAACGCAAGTGGAATCTCAAGAACGTCGTGGGATCAAGTTCCCCACATTTTTTAAGAGCTTCGGCAACTCGTCGTCTGCCTTGGCTCAAGATCGACGCAGCGAGCAAGGCGCATGGTTATTTCTGGTGTCGTTGGGTGTATTCTTCTTTAGCTCAATCATCCTTTACGCGATCTACGTCATACTGCGAATTGCCCCCACGGCAGACGCTGAGGCCACCCAGCCATTCTACGTGCCTCGCAGCTTCTTACTAACGACCGTAAATCTCATTGCCATTAGCGCAATCCTGCATCTGGCCGTACAGGCTGCAAAGCTGGAAAGGCGGGCCGATTTGGTGCGATATGTCACACTGGCATTCATTCTCTCGCTGGCGTTTTTTGCCATTCAAGGCACGGGGCTGCAATGGATGCTTTCAGAAATGTTGCAACCAGCTGCATCGATGAAGAACCTTTACGGCCTTACTTTTTGTCTTGTTATCGTGCACGCCTTGCATGTGATTGGCGGAGTCGCCGGGTTAACCTTCCTATTGTTTGGTCTCGCGCGGCAGGCATACGACCATGAGCGATACTTTCCGGTCAAGTTCTGCGCGATGTATTGGCATTTTCTTGACGCTGTTTGGCTCACGATGCTCGCTGCATTTGCCCTGGCGGCCGCCGTAACCAATAGCAGCAGCTGAAGCTTCACTAGCGCAGATGTACTTTCGCCCGCTAGCAGGTGGTTAGCGTCCCCATCTGCAGCGGTTTGTCCAACTTCAGCGATTTCCGTCGAATCGCAACTCGCAGCGGTATCCTAAAACAACGGCTGGTGTTCGTGACTCAGGACGGTTCGTCCTGAGCGTTTAGAGTGCGTCGGCGTTTCACTCCGAACGCACGAAGCCGCACCACGTAAATGCGCCGGTCCATTACACCTCTACCGATTACCGAGCTGCCATTCAGCATTCGGACGATGCAACCTCTCGCACTTTCCATGCCGGCGAGCCTGCTTCGGTGCTTTGTATCAACCGGCATCAGCGCAACTATGACATACTGATTGAGAGTCTCGCCGAATACCGGAATTAAGTAAGTAAAACAAGGAATGCTCGAATGGCCGTTACAGCCATTAGGGCCAAAGAATACTTGAATTAGCTGTACGCACCTGGTGCATGAAGACGGCATGTCACACACCGGGTTTATGGGAAATCAAGAGCCATTGACGCAATTTGTAGGGCAATGACACGCAGAAAGTGCTTCCAGAAAGCAAAGATGTGCCAACTGCTGCCGCAAGGAAACTTTGCATTTCCCAACCGATTACCGAATTGCTCCGCCACTGCTCGGTCAACACAAGCAATTCTGTAGACACAAAACAACAGAGAAAAAAGCAGGCGATTCGCAACACGAAATGTCTACTGCTGAATACTGTAACCCAAGTTGAGAACGAAATGCATGCCAGGATCAAAGTCGAGAAGAGAACGGCGACCAGTCCGCTCGGTTGCAGAGCGATGGTCCAGGTCTCAAAGTCCCATCTTGAAAAATACCCAATACAAATTGCTGCGACTGCTGTGACTAACGCGATGTTTGCGACAGTAAACTGAAAGGGTGAATGCTCCTGCGTTCCCAAGTTTTTCGTAAAGGGTGACCACTTACTGATTGCCCAAGCACCTAGCGGAAGCATTACAACAAGAGCGGCAACACGAATGAGCGACTGGTGAGCGAACCAGTAATCCTGCCATAGATAGTGGATTCCTGTAACGACTCCGACTACTAGAATACCGCCAGGCGAGAGTCGGTAAAAAAGCCCCAGTCCTGCCCTGATTAAGTGGAAGGATGCTAGGAGGCCAATGGATATTGAGAGTGCTTCAACCGCCTGCCATGCCGGGCGATACGAATCATAGGGTGATCCGGTAAGTAGAATCCGTGGCCACAAGAACCATACAGCCGTGGCAATTATCAACAAAAGATCCACGGAAGGGTGAATGCCACTGTCGGTGGAGTGCCAGAACCAAAGGAACATCCAGAGGAGTAATGCAAACACAATCGCGGTGGTCTTCAATGGAAGCCATGCAGCAGGATCGATAAGCTTGGTTACTTGCCCGGTCTCTCTGCTGACGAAGATGACCTGCATATCCGTCGTTGTTAACATGATGTCGCGTTCACCTGCCGAATAGATACCCTCTGACGGCGTCGAAACGAAACAGCCTTTTGCGGGGAAGGGAAACTCTGCCTGCACGGCGTCCGAGAATTGGTTTCGGAACTGCAGCATCGGCTCCCAGTTCTGCGGATAGCCGTCGAGGCGAACAGTTATGTACTCCTCGTTGAGCCGGTCGTACACCTCGCTATGCCAAGCCCCATCCAGATCCATTTCGCGACCCGTCTCAAGATCATAAGTAAACGAAACGCCACTTGGCCCCCTGAGAGTCATGGTCGATTGCGACATCAACCAGATATCGGGACGCGAATCGGTGCCTAAAGTTTGTGGAGGGATCGCGATCCGAGTTTCGAGAAATCCGGCTTGGGCGTCATAAACTTCTATGAAACGTGCATCTAAGCTCAAGCAAGCAATTTTCCCTGCATCGGTGCGGACTCCGTCGGAGAAGACTGGCCACCGTCCGATTTGCTCTGGACCTGTATCGGTGAGGCGAAACAGAGTTAACATCTCCAGATCCGACGCCAACGCCATCTTTGTCTTCGATAAGGTGTCGGCAGAAAAAACTAAATCCGGAATTGAATCCGCGTTCACAGTGGAATAGAAGCAGAGACTATCGGGTACTGGTACAAGCGGATTGATTGCCTCATTGGATATCGGCGACGCATAGCGTGGTAGTGTCGAAGCATATAAATCTCGCCAAACGAGCAGGGGATTACCCTCGGCGTCCGTGTCTCTGCGTATTAGGTACCGTTTGCCGAGTAATCTTTCGACGTCCGAGCCGACTTGTTGAGAGACTTGTGTGATGGGATCGAAGACTACCAAACAGTCATAATCTATGAAGGCAAGCAACTTGCCTTGGCCGTCAACTCCAAAATGTTCGTACCACAGGCCATTAGGTTTTGGACTCCTCAATTGTCGTAGCGACTCTTTGTCGATGTCGAGCAAGAAGTATCGCGAATCGTGGCTGCCATACACGCCCCGGTACTCGTGTTCGAACAGGACCCAACCCTTACTTTCAATGAAAGTGACTCTTGGGAAGTCCGCAGTAAGCCAATTCTCGGCAAGCCACCTAATACCAAACAAAACTGGCAACAGTAGGCAAAGCAAAGCGAACCCACGGATTGTTTTGTATTTAACGGTTTGGGGCATGAATTAGGATTTGGTCAGCATTGGTTGATTGACAAGCCCAACCACAGGTCTGCACATTGACCTTTGAAAATCTTGCCAGTTCAAAACTTCTACGGCAGCCCACGCCTCGCACGATGGACGTTTCCATAAGCCAGTTGGTACCCTCCCCACTGTTATACTCGTAACTTCAACCGTTTGCTCATTCTGACAAATCGGTCAAGGAGCCTCGTTACTCAATCTAGATCAGAATTGGCTTCTGAGGTCGTCAATACGCATAGTAGCTGAATCGAAGTCGGACCCGCTGAGGTTGGACAAGCCGACCGCTCATTGGCACCCCGCTAAACTGCAGGGGTGCAACAGACCGACGCACTTTTGGCAGATTCCTAGACTGCGTCGGATTCATCGTCCGACGCCGCTTCGGCGTTTCACTCCGACGCATGTTAGTTTTTCGCTGCGTTCGCGCTTCGAGCACGCCCAGTCACCTTATACAATTGCGTTACGACTCGGAATTCGCGAAAGCCGTTATAATCGGGGGATGCAATTAGATGTTCAATCTAACGTTACGAAGAACTTTCCTTTAACTTCCAACTTAGAGCGATTCCGTTTGGCTGGGAGTTTGCTTTTGGCCGCAACTTTCTCAGGTCTGGTAAATCGCTTGGAAGCCGAGTCAATCGTTCTAAAGCATCTGGCTTCGACTCTGAAAGTCGTTCAAACTCCAGCATCAGCTTTCTCCATTCAATCATGAGAGGAGAATTCAGATCCAACTGATGTATTAGCTTTCGGGAATTCGGTGTGGCTCCTACGGCCTTGGCTTTCGAGTCGATTTGGATCGATCCATCAGTCAATGTGAAGTACGGATCCGGTATCGATTGGTCAGACTTAGTTCCGTTACATCGCGCGCAAGCATACACCAAGTTGTCATAGTCAAGTGCCAGGTCAGGCGACTTTGAAACTGGCACGACGTGATCTATCTCGAACCCGCGAACCACTTTTGTCCAAGTCTCTCTTTCCAGGCAAAAAACGCATCGAAAATCAAACTCGTCTCGTAGCCAGGGACGAAAACGCTCGTAGTCCGAATAACCAGAAGGGCCGTGCCGACGATGAGAGGCACGCGTGGGATAGTCGAAAATCAACCTGGCTTGCTCTCGCTTTGTTCAGGTTGGCTTTTCAACGCTTCCAGTTTTTGGCGAGCATCCTCCACACGACCCTTTTCACCGCTCCAATTTGCATAACGCAATTGAAAGGTCAACGACTCTAGCTCTAGGGATTCATCGAACGAAAGTTCTTCGTCGACGACTTTTTCGATCAGCTCGCATCTGCGTTTGTTCTTGGCTTCGGTCCATCCAAACTTTGCATCCGAGAACGTGGCTTGCATATCGGCCTCAGGCATGCCAGTTTCGGCGAGTAACCGTCGAAAAGCAAACGTCAGAGCCCGTTGATAATCGCAGATGTTCGCGTCGCGCGAAAAAGTGAATTTGGCGATTTGAAGAAACTCTTGTTCGAGTTTCTCTGGAAAGTCTGAAATCCAAGCGTCCGCATCGACGGGAAGAGAATCAGGCCGCGTGTCGTCGCTCATTTGGGTTCGATTCGGATTTGATCAAGTAGCCAAGTTCTTGGATCGCCTGTTCGGCAGCCTGCTGATAGTGTTTGAAGGTAATCTCTTCAGAATTATCAGCAACCGCTAGTTCGCTAGCTCCGGCCCTTACCAAACTGGCGAACTGCTTTTTCCAGGTAACCAATGCCTGCGCTGCTGCCAACTCGACTCGAGTCGCGTTTTTTGGATTCATCTCAACCTCCATGTATGAGAACTGCATTTTCGACGACTTACGCAGACGACACAATATCAGTTCTCCTCGCGTTTTCCGCGATTACAGCTGGCCAAGCCAGTCACGCCATAAAATTACCGATTGGGCCGAAGGGGCCGGTTGGTCGACGTCTATACCGAAACCGGGCCGATATCCACACGGTGGTGGTTCCCCCGATCGACATATGGCCGAGCTCTACGTTTTGAAGATCGATCCGGGTGAATACAAGAACTTGATCATGACGAAGCCCATATGGATGTTGTGAAAGAACTTCGGGCTGAACTCGATCGTTTAATCGCCGTGCACGGCTTGCCGGAAGAATCAATTCGCTAGCATTGGATGGACACACTGAATTGGGCATCAATGCGACACCACACACCGATAAGAATCGCGGAGTGAACGGATGAGGCCTCACAGAGGAAATGCGGACACAGCAGTCTGGCGAGCGGAGTTTCTCAGAAAAAAGTGGGGATAAGGTGTAAGCTTTTGTCGGTTCCATAC
>JAGQPR010000459.1 GCA_020426625.1 Planctomycetales bacterium | reverse complement strand
GGCAAGATCTACGACGGTATCGTCAGTAGCGTACGGGATTTCGGGGCATTTGTCGAAATTCTTCCCGGTCGCGATGGTCTGGTGCACATTAGTGAGTTGTCAAGTGGCTATGTCGCCAGCGTCGACGAGATTTGCAAGGTGGGTGATCCGATGAAGGTCATCGTCATTGACATCGATGACCAGGACCGAGTCAAACTAAGCCGACGCCGCGCGTTGGAGGAATTGGGGATCGAAGATGAATTCGCCAGTAACGAAGCGGGGGATGATCGCCCGGAGCGTGCCGAACGTTCAGAGCGTGATCGCGGCGGCGAACGTGGGGGCGGTGGTGACCGCGGCCGATACAGCGATTCGCGCGGCGGAGGACGGCGAGGAGGCGGTGGGGGACGCGGGCGGCGATAAGCCCTAAACTTCGTTTCGGCAGCCCAGCATCAGCTCACTGCCGTTAGCCGTCTATCGAATCTATTCTCAGGCCGGTTGCCACTCAGGTGACCGGCCTTTTTTGATTCAAGCCGTAGCACTCGTGCAGAGCGCAACAATATACGATACACTGTTGTGAGTCGGAGCATCCGCTGCATCGTTATCGCCTCAGGCTGTTCTCTGACCTCTCAATCGTTCGTCGTCTTGTTGATTGCCCACAACTAGATGGCTACGTTTCCGTTTGCCCACCCGGGCCTCACCACAGACTTGGCCGTTGCGAAATCGAAATATAACATGTAGATACACCCGAATAATCGCCTGAATCGAAATTGCAATCTGCCGCCAAACTAAGGAGTCCAGTTTTGTCACGCAAGCTCAAAGGTTATTCTCGCGTCGATTCTGACGACGCTCACGGTTGGTTAGTTCGCATCAAGCGTGGAGACGTGCGAAAGTCCAGGTTCATCTCCGACTCGACCAATGGAGGGAAACGCAAGTCCGAGAAAGTCGCCAAGGATGTCTACGATGCATGGGTCAAGGAGCTCCCGCCGCCGGAAACCTCTCGCGACAAGCTAGGGAAGCGAAACACGACTGGAATCGTTGGCGTCCACCACTCGTGGGATCAGGATAGTCGATTCCCCAATTGCAAGTATGAGTCGTATGTCGCCTCATGGGTCGACGATGATGGCAAGCGGCGCAATATCCGTTTTTCCATTAACAAGTATGGTAAGAAGGTTGCCTTCGAACTGGCTTGCCTCTGTCGTGCTCAGAGAATTCGGGATCGCGCAGCGGTGGAGGAGATGGCGGGCCAGAGCGGCAAGAAGGGTGCTTCCACGAAGTCGGCCAAGAAAGCCGCAAATGCAAAAAAGGCTACCGGCAAGAAAGCGAGTAGCAAGAAACCTGCTGCCAAGAAGGTTACTAAGAAAAAGAAACGCAAATAGCCTTTGCATTTCAATGCCTTGCAACCGGTGTGGCCCGAGGGCTACACCCCGGTAAGGCCCGAGGGTTTCGATCAGCCTCACCTTTGAGGACGCTTGAATCAAACTGCTGGATTATTCCACAGCAGAAGAATGCTTCAGTACGACGCCCAGACCGGGTGCCGAAGGCAGTTGGCAGCGTCCTTCGTTCCAGCTCAGGCCTTCGGCGATATCTTCAGCCAACAGTAGGGCACCGTCCAAGTCGGCAAAATCCAGCAAAGGCAGCAAATGGACGCCAGCTGCGATGCCCACACTGGATTCGGTCATGCAACCGACCATGACCTTCAAGCCATTTTGCTTGGCCCGTGCAATCATGCGTCGCGCTGGTGTCAGCCCACCGCATTTGACAAGTTTGATATTGATCGCATCGAACGTGTCGATGCATCGATCTACGTCGGCTTCCTCTTGGCAGCTTTCGTCGGCCATCAACGGGATCGCACACTTTCCCTTCAACTGCCGCATGTCTTCATAGCAATCCGCTACTAAAGGCTGCTCAACCAATTCCACGCCAAGTTCCGACAGTTGTTCGGCAAATCCAATGACATCCTGTGCTTGCCACGAGCAGTTGGCATCCACGCGAAACGTAGCGGTAGTATGTTGTCGCAACATGGATACCAAATCCATGCCTCCTCGATGATCGACCTTGATTTTGTAAATGGGCCAGCCGGGTTGGGCCAACATTTTCGCCCGCATTGCCTCGGGAGTATCAAGGCCGATCGTGAAGCAGCTGACCGGATATTCCTCGGTTGCATCCAGTCCCCAGAGTTGCCATAGTGGCATGCCATGCATCTTGGCATACACGTCCCAGATCGCACAATCGAGCGCACACTGCGCGAAGCGACAATCGGCCAACTGACCGTCTAGCTCTTTCCAGAGCTCGGCAGGATTGTCCAAGCGATAATCACGCAGGAAGGGTTGCACGGCCTCGAGTGCGGCGGCCATACGAGCCTCGGTCACACCGTAATACGTGTTGGTGGTTGCTTCCCCGAGTCCGAACAGCCCGTCGTGATCGACGCGGACGATCATGGTTGTCTGAACGCAAACCGTCCCACGCGAAATCGTAAACGGCTCGCGCAACTTTAGTTGGTGGACTTCCCAAGATACTTGCATTGCTTCGACTCCAGTCAGAGCTCGAGTGTTACGGGCCGAGCCAACCCCGGGTGAAGTTCAGCCAAGGTTAGTCCATTTTCCAGTTGTCCGGCAAGATTCCATCTTTAAGCAAAATGGGGATGCCTTCGCGTATCACGCAAGGTGAGTAGTCATCGCAGCTTTCGACGTTTCGCGAGTTGTGTACGACTACGTTTTCCCCAACTTGGCAGTTTTTATCGAGTATCGCGCCGATGATATGCGACCCGCTGCCTATGCCAACTGGTGGCTGGCCCTTGGCGCGCTGCGCGGCGATTTCATCGTCCGTGTCGAAGAAGTCAGAACCCATGATAATACTGTCTCGAATGGTGACTCCCTCGCCGATCATGCATCGCAGGCCGATCACACTATTCTCGATGACCGTACCTCTTCCAATGCGGCAGCCGTCGGCAATCAAGCTGCCATCAATGCAGGCACCCTCGATGATCGCTGGTGGCAGAAAACGCGGGCGTGAGTAAACCGGTGCTTGGGGGCAGACCAGGTCGAAAGGTGGATTCGGTTGGGCGAGCTGAAGGTTTGCTTCGTAGAAGGCGCGGATGGTCCCAATGTCTTCCCAGTAGTCGTCAAATAAATGCACCTGGACATGTCGGCTGCGGATCGCCGCAGGAAAAACTTCTTTGCCAAAATCTTGGTAGTTGGTTTTCGAGAGAATCTCGAACAGAAGATCGCGACTAAAGATATACAAACCCATGCTGGCAAGGCAATCTCGGCCGTTGGATTCTACTCCATGGGTATCAATCCAGCTCGGATCCATGCTGACCAGATTGATTTCCTCTTCCGTCTGGGGTTTTTCCAAAAAACCGGTCACCCGCCCCGAATCATCGCATCGCATGATCCCCAAGGCGTGGGCGTCGGACCGCTCGACAGGGATTGCGGCAATCGTTACGTCCGCTCCACTGGCTACGTGGGTTCGCAACATGGCCCGATAGTCCATGCGATAAAGTTGGTCGCCCGAAAGAATTAACACGTAGTCGATTCCGCGTTGGTCCAAATGAGCGAGATTCTTGCGAACCGCGTCGGCCGTACCCTCGTACCAATCCGTTCCGCCGTCCATCGTCTGTTGAGCCGCGAGCAGTTCGACAAACCCGCCGGTGAAGTGATCGAAGCGATAGGTTTGCCGAATGTGGCGATGGAGCGAGTTAGACAAGAATTGAGTCAGGACGAAAACTTGGTTGATCCCACTATTGATGCAATTCGAGATCGGGATGTCAATCAAGCGGTATTTGGCAGCAAGGGGCACTGACGGTTTGGCGCGAATCTTGGTCAGTGGGAATAGCCGAGTACCCCGGCCACCGCCGAGAATGAGAGCTAGAACCGAGCGTGGGTCAATGTCAATCATGTTACAGTGCCTTAGGGTCGCGCAAATCGCTCATTTTTTCGTGTTTGCCGCAGTGCGGCGTGGCAACTACTCGTGCCACCAGGCCCGCTTGCAGACGAACATGTAGCATAGCAAGCGATACTTGAAATCAACAGCATAGCTGGTAGAAAACGCCCGAGCTGTCGAGCCGATTGCCATTACCAATGAAGTCGTTTTTTGCATCTTCTCCGAGTTGAATCGCGGTCCGTGGTGCAGTCGAGATGTCAGCTGGTTGCACCGGCTTGCCAATGTCCGATCTTGGCGTCGATCCCGAGTCACTCGTGAATTTGGCTGCCATACGTTAAGATCTTTTGGCCCATTGTTGCCTGGCGCGTAGATCCTAATGCACATTTCAACCGCACGGGATCTTATCCTGCCATCATCCGAAGCGCAGCCCACAAGGTTTTGTTCAGGTCGCGTCCAGTTGTGATGCTCTAGTCAAGCGGGCCATTGTTGCGCAAGCCTCTCCCTGTACCGGGCAAAGAATAATGTCTACGATCAAGCTCGACCCAGTTGCCGTTGCTCAGCGTCTGATTCGCATTCCGTCGGAAACATCGCAGTCCAACCATGAGGTGACGCAGGCAATTGCCGCATTCCTCGACCAGCTGGAGTTTTCCATTGAGGAATTGCCCTACGTGGATTTGCATGGCCAGCAAAAATGGGCCATTGCCGCCGCTCGCAACCCTAGCCAGCAAGCACAGAGCAAAGGCGGCTTGGGGTATTTTTGTCATACCGATGTGGTTTCCGTCGACGGCTGGAATTGCCCACACGGTGGACCGTGGGAGGCGAACATTAACGAGGAGCGACTATGGGGACGCGGTGCATGTGACATGAAGGGTTCGGCGGCATGCGCCCTCTCCGCCATATCGGCTATCGACCGGAATCTTCAGGCAGCCCCCATTTACTTTTTCGCTACGGGTGACGAGGAATGCGGTATGGAGGGCGCGCGGCAACTGGTTGCCCATTCCAGATATTATGCGGATTTGACCGCGCAACAGGGTGTAGGTATCGTCGGCGAACCGACGCATCTACGTGTTGTCAATGCACATAAGGGTGTCAGTCACCTGGCGGTTTGCTCGGAGGGAGTCACAGCTCACAGCAGCACCAGCGAAGGTAGGAACGCAAACTGGTCGCTCATTCCCTTCCTGTCCTACTTGCTTGAGGTGTCTGAGCGATGCGAGCGAGATGCCGCGCTACTCAATACTAACTTTGAGCCTGCGACATTGTCACTGAACGTCATCATCAAAAATGAGCCTGCCGTTGCCAACATTACGGTTGGTAAGGCAATCTGCCATGTCTTTATGCGGCCGATGCCGGGTACTGAGTGGCAGGCGTTGTGCCAGGAGATTGCCGCACAGGCCGAGGCCATGTCGTTGCGGGCAACCGTTTTTGCGCCGCTGCACCCTGTCCATACCGACAATCAGCGCGAAAGCGTTCAAGCCGCCTTGGCCCTGCTTGGACAGAATCGGGCGGATGCCGTATGTTACGCAACCGACGGCTGTTGTTTCCAGCAACTGAAGGACTTGTTGATCATTGGTCCAGGGAGCATTGAGCAAGCGCATCGGCCCGATGAGTGGATTGCGCTGCAGCAGCTGACGTTGGGTGCCGAGCGATACGAAGACCTATTCCGCCGATTTGTCTGCTGATTCCCATGGCGATTGCCAGAAACACGAGTGAGGAAGCTGGGGGTAGAGAATTTGGAACAAGAGCACAATTGCGTTTCCCAAACGCCGTCCGAGGTACTGATTCGAGCTGCCACGGTCGACGACTTGGCCGGTGTGGTAGAATTGCTTAGGCCATTTGTTGAACAGCGGAAGGTAATGCGTCGCACGAAGGCGGAGATCTCCGCGCTGATGGTGACTGGGTATGTGGCTGAATTCGAGCAGGCGATCGTCGGTTTCTCAGCTGTCGAGATCTACTCGAAAAAGTTGGCGGAGATTCAATGCCTGGCGGTTGCTCCCTTGCATCAAAGCAAAGGGATTGGTCGCGCTCTGGTCAGGCACTGCATCGAGCTGGCCCGGGTTCGAGGCGTTATGGAAGTGATGGCCATTAGCTCGTCCGAGAAATTTCTTCAGGATCTTGGGTTCGATTATTCACTACCGGACCAGAAGCGAGCCCTGTTTTGTCAGCTCCGCAGTCGCGAAGCCGTCTATCGCGAACTCGAGCAATTGGGCGAGTAGGCCGTGAGGGGGTAGTCGACTGTCTGATTGGGCCTGATCAGTCTGATTGGGCCTGGTCAGTCTGGTTGGGCCTGGTCAGTCTGGTTGGGCCTGATCAGGCGCATGTTTCCGGACGCTTAGGAAAATGAGTGAACCCAGCTCACCGCCATGGCGTCATGAAATCGCTATCGCCAGTAGGGCTCGACCGGGATTGGC
>JAGQPR010000458.1 GCA_020426625.1 Planctomycetales bacterium | reverse complement strand
ACCGTGGTGGCGATTAGCGAGAAGTGTAAAAACTTCTGCGTGGATGATTATGAGTTTCCATCCGACGGGGCGATGTCGCCCCTGTCGATGAGTCAGCCTGTGGACTACTTAATTGAGCCAATTGTAACATGAATTCAATCCGCAATACCGAACCATGGTGGCTGTGTCTTCAACGTCATCGTTTTCCACGTCAGTGGGCAGTTGGCCTGGCCTTCTGGCTGTGTTTAGCAGCGGGATCAACCAGTGCGGTTGGCCAGGACAAGCTGTCTGGAGAGGCGACGTCGCCGACATACGAACAAGTCCAACAGGTGTTGACCACTTACTGCGCGGGTTGTCACAACAACAGCGACCGAGAAGGGGATCTCAGCCTGGTTTCCTTCGAATCCACCATGGCAGGAAAGCCAGATGAAGAAATCATCTTTCCGGGAAAACCGGATGCGAGCAAGCTCTTTCAGGTTATCTCGGGAGCAGCGGAGCCTAAGATGCCGCCGGAAGATGAAAAGCAAATTTCCACAGAGGCAATCGAACTGATCCGGCGCTGGATACTCAGCGGCGCCACTGGGCCAGTCAAATCCGCGCACAACATTGACATTCCCGAAATTCGCCCTGCCAAGAGCCATTATGTCACCGCTGCATGCCTCGCGCATGAGACAAAAATCGCCTTGGGCATGCTGGGGAAAGTTGAATTACGAGATCGCCGCTCGGACCAACTGCTTTGGCAGGTAGGCACTGCGGGAAAAGTCAATTCATTGAGAGTAGCGCCGAACCGCAATGCTCTGATTGTTGGTAGTGGCAGGACTGGGTTAGACGGTCAGATCCTAGTCGTCGATCTCAGTACGGGCAATCTGCTCCAGCAATTGAATGGCCATTCAGATGCAGTTTACTGTGCTAGCATGAGCCCGGACGGAAACTGGATCGCGTCGGGCAGCTACGATCGCAAGGTGATTATGTGGAATGTTCACACTGGCCAACCGCAACACACACTGACCGGGCACAACGGCGCTATTTACGATCTTGATTTTTCCCCCTCGAGCGAAATCTTGGGAACGGCTAGTGCTGACCAAACAATCAAACTTTGGCATGTGCCGAGCGGCAAAAGGCTGGACACGCTTGGACAGCCCGGTGGCGAGATGGCTTGCGTGCGATTCAGTCCAAACGGCCAGGCGGTGTTCGGAGCTGGGGCAGATCGCCAGATTCGAAAGTGGCAAATCCTTTCAACGGATAGGCCGATGATCAACCCTATGCTGCACGCCACCTACGCGCACGAAGCAGACGTGTTGCAGCTTGAATTCGTTGGCAATGAATTGATCGCTTCTGCCTCAAAAGACCGTACCGTAAGACTCTGGCGCACCAATACGTTAGAGTCGGCAGGTCAGCTAAGCCAACTGTCTGACGACCCCGTGGCACTTCTTCCCTCCCAAGATTCAAGGCTGCTGGCTGTCGAACTGGGAGGTACGGTACACGAGCTTGCCATCGACAAACCAGGCGTTATCGAAGTAAGCAGCGGGCATGCCGAGCTTGCGGGGCCGCCCACAACATCGACTACGGGCAGTTTGCTGACCAACTATCAGGAACACGAGCCAAACGATAGCTCGGCCACAGCGATGTTGTTGTCGCTGCCAGCAACCGTTCAAGGTAACATCAAGCCAGCAGTCCGCGATCGCGAGGACATTGATCTTTATCGGTTCACCGCCCAAAAAGGATCGCAATGGATTTTCGAAGTGTCCACCGATCGAAATGTTTCGAGACTTGACAGCGCCATCGAGATACTTGATAGCGATGGTCGCGCAGTACTGCGAACGCGAATGCAGGCCCTCCGCGAAAGCTATTTTACGTTTCGAGGTAAGGACAGCTCGACCAGTGACGACTTTCGCCTTCACCAATGGGAAGACATGGAGCTGGATGAGTATCTCTACTCAAACGGCGAAATAACGAAATTGTGGATGTATCCGCGAGGACCTGATTCAGGCTTCAAGGTGTATCCTGGTTCAGGCAGCCGCTATACGTATTTCGGCTCCACGCCAATTACCCATGCACTGGGAGAATCCGCTTTCGTTGTGCGAGAGTTGGCAAGTGGCGAACCCAGACTGTCCAACGGCTTGCCAGTTTTTCCGGTTTACTTTGAAAACGATGACGATCCACTACGGCGAGCCGGTCCAGACTCGTGGCTCGATTTCGTAGCACCTCAGTCGGGTGACTATTTTGTTCGCTTGCGAGACGCTCGCGGGTTTGGAGGAGACGATTTTTCATACACTCTATCGGCCAGAGTACCACAACCTGATTTTGCGATTGAGGTCAGTGGGAATCGTATGGATATGCCGATAGGCAGCGGACGAGAGTGGCAAGTAAAAGCGACTCGACTGGATGGTCTCGACGCACCGATCTCAATTCATTTGCAAGGTTTGCCCGTAGGATTCTTGGCAACGAATCCTCTCATCATCGAGGCTGGCCAGGAGATTGCCCTGGGGACCATCTTCGCTACCCAAGCCGCAGCAGTACGCCCCCAGACGAGTCTCAATGCTGAGCAACTCGCTGACGCCGACTCCATCGTTGCGAGCAACAAAAGTACGCCTGGGGAAGCCACCGATTCAGCTCCGTTGTCCGCCATTCCCGCGCAGGCGGGAACCCAGTCAGCAGATCCGGCGTCGATCCGCTTAATTGCCGAATGCCAATTGGCTAACCGCAAGATTGTCCACGAGCTCGAGCAAACTCTCGACATCCGTTTGACAGAGAAAAACGAAGTCCAATTGGAATTAGTCGATGCCCGCGACGCCAGTCAGCCATTAACAGAGCTCAATATTCGGCCTGGCCAGACGGTGCGTGCTCGGGTCATCGTCCAACGTCATGGTGCGAAAGGGCCGATCAGTTTTGGTAAGGAGGATTCTGGTCGCAACTTGCCTCATGGCGCATTTGTCGACAACATCGGCCTTAGCGGGCTACTCATTCCTGAGCCAGAATCGGAACGCGAATTCTTCATCACTGCAGCGCCAAAGGTGTCACCCGGTAGGAGGCAATTCCACTTGCGAACCGAGTCAAAAGGCAATGCCACTAGCTGCCCAATTTGGTTGAATGTCTTGGCCGACAGTGATACCAAGCTGACGGCAGAATTGCCTGATGGAGAATAGCCTATTGAGATTGAGACAAAGCCTAGTTTTCGTTGCCAGCGATCGCTTCAAAACGCGCTCGCCAAACGCTATCGTTGATCGGTTGTGATGCCAAAATTAGCTTGGCAGCTGAGCGGGCTGCCTCGTTTTCATTCTGCAACAATTGATTCTGCAGGCTGCGCCACCTGGCTGCCAGATAAACCTCGGAACCTCGTTTGCTACCCGCAGTTATCTGCATGGCCAGTTTACTCGATTCCTTCAATTGTGGAGGTTTTATTTCGGACAGGGCGTTTGCTAACTGCAATTTGACCTCTCCGTCCCTAGGAGACCGAAGGGCAAGCTCTTGCAAACTTTCCAAAGAACCAACTTCAGCCAACCACAGTTGCAGGCGGTGACCATAGGCTTGCGAGATTGGTAGTTTGTCCTCTACAAGCAGTTGAGCCCAATGGGCGTCGATACCCAACAAGCCGAGCCAGGCAGATCGTTCTTCGCTTTTACAAAAACCCAAGGCTTGTACGATGGATCCCGACATACCGATTTTCAACTTGGCACTAAGCTCTGAAATTTCGCTTGGTCGCTCTAGTCGCCGCGCAGAACTCAGCTGCTCATCTCGCGCCAGCATGAGTACGCGCAGCATGTATTTAATGATCTGCCAACGTGTCGAATCCACGGTGAGGCGATCTAATTCGTTAATCAGCTCACGCTGCCGCTGAGCTGCTGGCCAGGTCGTCATGGTTTCAGCACAAATTGCTACCAAAAGAGCCACGTTTCGGACGGTGGATTCGGTAGTTAATGAATTCTCACCCGAACTCGCGATGGCAGTCCGTAGCGCTGCGCTGGAACTCTCTCGTGTATCTTGTTGCTGACAGACGAGAAGCTGTTCCAGCCACCATTGCAAGCAATTTCTCTGGATATCAACTGAGTTTGCGCGTTTGCAGCGGTCGAGCAACAACTCGAGCAATTCTTGGTGGCGTTGCAAGTTTTCAAGCCAGAGGATGGCCCATTGAGTTGGTTGTTCGCTAGCGGCCGCATCTGGCCACAATAGCAGTTGATCGCGTAGCGCGCGCTCGTAACGTTCGCGCAAAGCTGGGTTGTCAGGCTCGTCCACCAAAGCCTGCTGGTACAAAGTAGTTACAAGCAGGTGCATCTCAGCTGCACCCTCAGCATCGGCAAATTGGACTGTTACGGAGTCGAGCGCATGCGCTGCGTCAGCCCATTGCTTTTCGCGCTGGTGAAGTGCAGCGGCAAAGGAGCCCCATTTGATTGCTGTCGCGCCCCGCCCCGCTTTGGCTTCGATGTCACGATGTTTAACCAGTTTCTCGATCGCCTCCAATACCTTGCTGGCTGCCAGCAACTGCTTGACCTCAGTTAACACCAACTCGATTGAAGTGCTGGACCCGTTGTTCAGAGAACTACTCGCTGCGCCACCGACTAGTAGAGCATCAGCACGATTCTTCCAATAGCTGCCAAAGCGATTCTCGACGGCTTTGACTCGGTCAACGATGGCCTCCAATGCCTTTTCACGATGCTCGGGCGAGACGTTTTTCAGCTCGGCGATAGCCAGACGAATGAGCGCGATTTCATACTCTGGCCCCGCATTTTGCAGCAGCGGCATCAATGCGTTTGCATTGCTCAGGTCCGCTTTTGAGGTCAGAAACTCGATGGCAATGGCTGCCGCTCGAATCCGTGTGGATTCGCTACTACCACCACGGGCGATCGCAAATAATTCCGTCAATGCCTGTGATTGTTGATTCAACTCGAGCTTGGCCGACGCCTGAGCGATTCTTAGCTGGTCTCGAGAGGGCCAATCTTGATTTGTACGAGCAAGCACTTGCGTCGACGAATTTTCAACCTGGGTCGCGGCTGCGATGCGATCTTTACTACCAGGTTCATAGAGCTGCGAGCGGACCATCAATGATTCGCATCGCAGCAGGTCCGTGTCGACCGACAGCTGATGCAATTGCTCGGCAGGGGATTCGGATCCTCCCTCGATGCCTTGGCGAGCTGCGATCGGTAGCCGTTGAAGGATATCGTCTTCAAGAGCCGCCAAGATGGCCAGCGCCTCCCGTACTGCCTGCAAAGAGTCATTGCGAGCATTTTCGTTGGACGGAGCGGCCAGCCAAGAAGCCAGGGCATCTTGGGCACGCAAGAACCTACAACGGGCAGATTGCCAGCGAAGCCACGGCAACCTGCGATCCTGTGCGAAGGACGACGTGAATATTTCGAGTGTCTGTTCGCAATCCGCCCAATGCTGGTTGGCGTCGGACTGATCATGCAGCGCCGCCTGAGCAAATGTCTCCATGAGCCGCATTGTCCATTTAGCATACTCATCGGGCTTGGCAGCAGACAAGTCTCGCCGCGACTGCACGTAAGCAATTGCACTGTCGGTCAAGCCCGTGCGAACCATAACAGCAATGGTTGCGTCCTCGGCATCTTGAGCGATAACAGCAGGACAGACGACGCGCAGGCTGGCCCAAATCACCAACAAAACATGTAGCCAACGAAGCGGCATCACTTTTGCTCCACTAGCAGCGGCTTACCATCGAAGGCGTGTAACTGTCGGGCGACTTCATACATGGCGATGCCAGCTGCCGTGGCGAGATTGATGCAGCGCACCGGGCCGGGCATGGGCAGGCAGACCTGTCGTTCGGAGTATTCCTCGTGCAGCCAACTTGGCAGCCCAGAGGACTCGTTGCCAAACACGAGCACATCCCCAGTTGAATAAGTGGCGTCGCAGTAGGGCAGTTTCCCAAACTTCGTAACGATCCACGCTTGTTCCAGCGGTAATCGCTGGCGTAGATGCGACCAATTGTCGACGACTTCGCAATCGAGGTCTTTCCAATAGTCCATTCCCGAACGCTTCAGCTGGGATGAATCTAGCCGAAAACCGATCGGACGGACCAACCACAACTTTGCCCCCAAGGCGACGCATGTGCGACCGATATTTCCCGTGTTTTGGGGAATTTCCGGCTGGTATAACACGACGTGCATCAAACTAGCACGGATTCGTGAGTCGTGGCTCCCAGTGGCGGTCATGGAATAACTCTTTTATAAAATCAATAAAAACAGGACACTTCTCGCGAATCGACACCAATTCAACTTACTCTCCCTCGGGAAGAGTCGCGAGCGGGCAGACGCGAAGCGGGTCGGCGAGCGGAGAGGGGAATCTCCCTCCC
>JAGQPR010000457.1 GCA_020426625.1 Planctomycetales bacterium | reverse complement strand
GTGTGGACGCAGAGCACGCTCAACTGACTCCACATGGTTCGGGACAATTGCCACCAGGCGCTGGCCCCCGCCACATGAAATTTCATCCCAATGGCAAATGGATCTATGTATTGAACGAATTGGATCTGAGTGTTTCGCTGTTCGATTACGATGCGAGTAGCGGCGCTATGTCAATTCGCCAAACGATTCCCACTGTTAGCAAAGAAGAGTTGGCCAAAGAGCAATTTTCCAGCTGTTCGGAATTGCGAGTTCACCCAAATGGTCGCTTCGTCTACGCCGCCAATCGCGGCCACGATACGATCACAGTTTTCGAGATCGATTCGCTGTCCGGCCAGCTCTCAGTAGTAGAGCTCGAACACATTCGCGGCGCGACACCTAGGAATTTCAATCTTTCGCCGGATGCTCGCTGGTTGTTGGCCGGTGGACAGGATTCACATACGCTCGCCAGTTTTGCGGTCGACGCTGAGACTGGACAATTGACCTACAATCGATCGGTAATAACTACTCCAGCACCCATTTGCATCCTGTTTCGCCCGGAGGATGCTCAATAGAAGTGTCGAAATTTCATTCAATAGTTAAAAAACGATCATGACGGACAAGCTGAATCTAACACGCTTGCGGGCGGGACTATCTGTAAAGCTTTGGGCGATGTGGGTCTTGCTCGCGGCTGTGCTTGTGCCCATGGCAGTTCCTTCAGCATGGGGACTATTTCTGGCGCTCCTAGTGCCGCTGCTTGTCGACTTTGTCGGACGGTGCTTGTGTTGGACAGCAGGCTCGGGCTATTGGATGATGCGGGTCTCGGTAGTCGCTCAACTGCTAGGGATCACATGTCTCGTTGGCTCATTCTTAATGAATCCCTCCGGAGTATTTGCCGGAGCGGTTCTTGCCTGCATTTGCCAGTTGGTCTCCGCCAGATCCTTTGTCGCACATCTACTAGCGATTGCGCATTCGCTTGATCGGCCGGATCTAGTTTCGAAATTGGCGGAGCTGCGAAGTAGCCTCTTCCGCACGGGGTACACTTTTTACGGTGTTGGAATTCTCTCAGTTTTGGTCTTTGGGGCTGCGATCTTCTTTGGCTTAATGATGTATGTCATCGGCATTTTCATCACCTTGCCGTTGGCGTTCATCTTGCTGCTGCCTTTCTGGATGACCTGTATGTTTTTCCATTTCTTGATGTTGTACAGCTATCAAGGCACGCTAGTCCGTTTTCGTTCCGCGCTCAAAGCGCAGTATGAGACCGTAGACCATCGGTAGGTCGATTGTTGCGCGCCTGTGTGACGGGGGAGAGCGGTTCCGTTCGCCGAGAAGTGTCGCAAAGACTTCTACGTGGAAGCGTATACAGGTCGCGTCCAGTTGTGATGCTGTGGTCAGCAGGCCATTATTGCGCAAGCCTCATTTGTACTGGGCAAGAATAGTCGCGTCGGCGTCTGCGCCGTAAACCAAAAAGCGTTTGTGAGAATTGGTCGGGCCGCTGATCAGAGTGATATTCGATTTGGCGACGCCCAGCTCCTTAGCGAGCAACGCCGCTAGGGCTACATTTGCTTTGCCGCGTTCGGGCTGCTGAGTAACTGAAATCTTGAGCATGCCGTCTTGCCAGCCCGAGATTTGGTTTTTGCGAGCACCCGCGTGGGCGCGAACTGGAATAATAATACCTCCGTCCGTCGTGGTTTCCAGTTTGAACATGGCGTTGCTCTGGAGAGTCCAGCTCAGCAGTTGTCTGGCGGTTTGGTGCCGATGAATTGGTAATAGGGCGTCCGAATCACTGGTATGTAGGGGACTTTGGATCGCGACTCCTGGCACCAAGTGACGTCGAAATGCGATTGCAGGTAGGGCAGATGATCGGGGGAGGGGAAGACGTTGTCGCCGGCGAACCACACGGGCCAAAAGCTGCGTGTAAACCAGCCATGCCGCTTCATATCTGCAGCGGCATGTTTGCGAGACACATAGAAGTCTACAACACCAATCCGACCACCTGGTTTCAGCATTTTCCGGGCATTCTCTATGGCGGAGAACCAGTCAGGGATCATCGTTAGCGAATAGGAAAAGGTAACTACATCAGCCAACACGCCATCTGGCGGCTGCCACTGTGTTGCGTCTGCTTCAATCGCCTCAGCGACATTCCAACCCCGCGCGCGAAAACGCTCATCGGCGACTTTGAGCAGTGAAGAAGCCAGATCAACCACGTATGCCTTGCGTAAACGAGGAATGGTCTCGGCGATGAATTCCAGGTTCGCGCCAGTTCCGCCGCCCAAATCGACCCAAACACCATTCTCTGGCACTTCGATCCTTTGGAACAATTCCTCGCGTCCGTGCAGTAGCCGTTTGCGAAAATCGTCGTAAGCTTCAGCCTGGCCGGAATAGAAGCTTTCCATGCGCTCGGCGTGATCTTTGCCACGCACGGGGCGCAAAACCAAATGATAGAGGATCTTTAGATCCTGAAAGAAACCCATGGCCAGCTTGTCCTATGCTGCGAAATCGGCGATATAGAAACTGCCATAAGTGTGGACACGATCCAGTTCATGCAACTGCTGTGCTTGCTCTTGGTCGTATGTTAGTAATTCGGAAAGCAGACGCTGTTGGCCACCGTGCATTACATTGACGCGATCGATGAAATCGGTTCGCAGCCCTCCGCTCCGCCACAAGATGCGAGTTTGAGGGGCTGCTCGCTTCAAGATGGCTTGCCACTCCGATTCGAGCAGTGGAAAAAAGTGATCGGACAACCAATCCATGTGATCAAGCAACACGAATCTCGAAATCGGTTCTTCTCCTTTTTCCAAGAACCCTTGCACGCTGTCGGTATGTACCGACACGTTGTCAACGTTGGTCGATTTGAGTTGTTGGAAATTATTTGGTTTCAAGTATTCGGGGCAGCAGTGGGGCGTGTAGCTGCCGGTGATGTACACCCGCCAAAAGTAGTTGTCATGGATGGGCAGTTTGGCGAAGACTGCTTCCATTGAGTCCTGAATGAATTTCAGTATGCCACCGGGATATTGTTTTTCAATTTGCTGTCGCTGCGCCTTCGGCACGCCCAACATGGATAACGTCGTATCGCGATTGAGCGCGAACTTCATTGTTCGGCTCCAGAATCTGGTGGCGATGCGATCGTACAATTCACGTTGCTGAGCGACATTGTCGCAAGCCATGATTTCGTCGACCTCGGGACGCAACTTTGCCACGCGGTCGATATAGTAGCGAATCATGCGGGCGAATGCGCCCGAAGTACCTCGATAGTAAAACGAGCGTTTGGGATTGTCGAAGAATTTGATCCAACGATCCCAGTACGTTTGCGCCCACGGCGAGAGCTGACCGCGCAGGACGGTGCGATACAAATCGCCTGCCCGCTGATGGTGCCCATTGCCGAAAAGACCATAGAAATCGTCGTAATCCAATTGGCGGATGCCAGCGATTTTCAACTCCAGCAGGGCATTTTGCCTGGGATTCATATCCACAGCGTGGACGTGCCGCGGACCGCACAGGGCATAGTCCAAAGCGTTGCAGCCAGCAGAAGTGATCACCAGAACGCGGTCTTCTGCGGTCAGCTGTAGAGCCTGACGATCCAAACGTGGATCTTCCCAGCAGGTGTTGTAAACCAAGTTGTTTCCGTGGACGAACGTAAAAACTCGTCCACTGATCCAATTTTGCAGTGACATTTGTCAGTTTCTATTTCCAACGAAGGCGAGTGAATGCAGAAATGGTAACGCTTATTTAACGCTCAGGCGAGGGTGCCAAAGCCGAGTGTCAATATCAGCAGAGGCGACTAACCAGCAAGGATCCAGCAGCGATGCCTCAGATGGTTAGCCGCATCGGCAGGTAGGGTAAGTAGCAAGCAAGTTGCCCAGCGGCTATGCTGAAACCTCGGCAGCCTGGAATTGCCCTCGTTGGTGACAACTTGTGTCGCTGTCGGCACGGGCAATCGTGCAGCTTCTTTGCGAACTTGAACGATAACCCAGCGACGTCCTCAGGCTGGAAGCCTAAGCCACTGGCAATAGTGCAACTTTTTCGCAACTTGAACGATACCCTCTAATTCCTCATTCACAGCGTTCGCTCATACTCAACGGACCGTCGACCATGAAAAAACGGATGCAGATGCTGCGGCACGTCATGCTGCTGCCATGGATATCATTGATTGTCATTCAAGGTTTGCCGGTACATGCGGACGGACCAGCTGACAACAATCCCGAGACGGTGCGTCCGATACCTCCGCCGGGTATGGAAGTTCCCGAGCAGGATCGCCGAGCCCTACTCGCACAGGTCCGCGAAATTGAACAGCAACTGCAAGCGATGGCTGTCAGTGAGCTGGAGCGGGGATTGGTGGGGGTATTTCCGCGAGCGGTAAGAATGACTCTCGACACGCAGATGTTCTATTCCGAGCAACAGATCGAGGGCGCCAACCGGCTATTGGATGAGGCCAGGCGGAGAATTGCAAGCCTCAAACGCGAGCAAGGTCTGGCTGCGCTGCTTGGCGTGCAGTCCTCACCTCGCGATCAACCGCAGTTGGCTGTCGGAGGCTTCCGCTCGAAGATCGACGGCTCTCTGCAGCCCTACGGAGTCGTGCTGCCCAAGAATTTTGCAATTGCAGGCCAGGCATTATCGGACACTAGCCCACTACGATTGGACGTGTGGCTACACGGCAGAGGAGAGCGCGTAAGTGAATGCGCCTTTCTGGAACAGCGAATGGATAGAATAGGTGAGTATGCCCCAGACGATACGATCGTGTTACACCCATATGGTCGATACAGCAACGCGTTCAAATTTGCAGGTGAGATCGATGTCTTGGAGGCCATCGCGCACGTGCAAGAACTTTTTAGGATCGATGAAAGACGGATCACGATTCGCGGCTTCTCGATGGGCGGTGCAGGCTGTTGGCAGTTAGCAGTTCACTATCCCGACTTGTGGGGTGCCGCCAATCCAGGCGCAGGCTTTAGTGAGACCCGGCAGTTTCTAAGTGTCTTTCAGGATGAACAGTTTGTTCCGACCGACTATCAAGAACAGCTGCTGCATTGGTACGATTGTCCCGATTGGACGAACAATCTGCGAAGTGTCCCGACGATTGCGTACAGCGGTGAAATCGACCGACAGAAGCAAGCTGCCGACGTCATGGCCAAGTCTTTTCAGGATAATGGCATGAAGTTGGAGCATATCATCGGTCCTCAGACGGCGCATAAGATACACGACGATGCGAAATTGATCATTGAAGACCGATTGCAGCAAATCCTAAGCCGCCCGCAACCTACCCTGCCTGGCAACATGGACTTGACGACCTATACGTTGCGCTACAACAAACTCGATTGGCTGACGATCGACCGATTGTCCAAACATTGGGAGCAAGCCCGTGTTCAAGGTAAACTGGCAGCTGGTTCCGTGCACTTGGAAACGAACAATGTACTGAGTCTGAAACTGCAGCTAACTGGGGGAGATCAGTACTTTCAAGCCGGACAGCCGGTTAGTATCTCGATCGATGGACAAGTGCTTCAGTCTCCACCTCTGCCACCCAAGGACCAGCCCTGGGAATTAACAGTCAGTCGCCCGTCTGTCGACGCAGCGTGGCATTTGGGAGCTGAGGTCGTCGAAGGCCTGGTCAAGCGGCCCGGACTGCAAGGTCCGATTGACGATGCTTTCATGGATGCGTTCGTATTCGTTGGACCCGATTCCTCCTCGGCCGATACGCCCGTGGAACGCTGGACGCATAACGAACTAAAACACGCAACTGAACACTGGAAATCTCAAATGCGGGGAGACGTCCGCCTGTTGGATCCGTCCCAAGTGACTGCCGAGACAATTGCAGACCATCACTTGGTGCTGTTTGGAACACCCCAGACGAATTCGCTGATCGCCAAGATCTCCCTTGATCTGCCGCTACAATGGAATGCCGAGCGACTTTCGTTGGGGTCGCTTGAATATAATGCGACTTCCGTCGTACCGGTGCTGGTATATCCCAATCCGTTAAACCCTGGCAAATACATTGTGCTCAACAGTGGGTTTACATTTCGGGAGTACGCATATTTGAACAACGCCCGGCAAATTTCCATGTTGCCTGACTGGGCCCTGGTCGACGTGTCGTCGGGCAGCACCACCCAACTACCGGGCGTCGTGCGGAATGCTGGCTTCTTTGATGAAAGTTGGCAATTTGTTGCCAGTCGCTAGTGTCAAGAATTGGAAATCCAGTTCCACATCATCCTTGCGCAAAATTAGCCGCTGTGCGCTAGCACACGGTTCTTGACGGAACCGCACGCTAGCGCACTAGAGGCTGATGTGGCATCGGAATTACGATTTGGGACACTAGT
>JAGQPR010000456.1 GCA_020426625.1 Planctomycetales bacterium | reverse complement strand
GATTAGCGAGAGGTGTCGGAAATACGTCCGATAGTGAAGCTGTCGATAGAAATTGCTGGCAACGGTACCATAACGATTCTGGTACACTGCGGGAAAGCTGAAGAATTCGATCCGTTCTTTGATTTTGGGGTGAGGGAAATGAGCTTGTCGAAACAGTTTGGGGCGGTCATGGCGGCGGCTTACGTGCTCGTGGCATGCGGAATCATCCAGGCGCAAACAGTATCTGCTGAACGCCAGCCTCTGGAAGCTGCGGTGGAACGCGTTGTTCTAGCCTTGCAGTTGGCGGGCAGTCCATTGCCAGAAGCCGACTTGGCCAAGCTGGCTGAACTGAAGGAAAGTTCGCTGGACACGGGCGTGGTTCGACAAATTCAAGAAACACTCGACAAACACTGCCTGGCAATCGTCAACATCAATCCGGAAAGCCGAGTCAAAGTCGCCATCGGCGCGGCGAAACCGGTTCTCGACGAGCGCGGGTGGACCAATTTCCTGATCAAGGTTGTCAATGAAGCTGGAGTAACGGCTCCCTTGGTGGTCACCAGTCCCCAGGCAGCTCCCATGGTTCGACGCAGCAGCAGCGCTGCCAAACCGACGCTGGATATCAAACCTGCCGATAGCCAGCGACGATGGTTGGAAATTGAAACGGTCACAACGCAGCCAATGACCCAGACTCTCAGCGGATTATCAGTCGAGTACCGAATCCTGCAACTCTACAGTCGCGACTCTGGCCAACGCGAAGCGACGCTGTCCATGCATGTTGGGCAGGGAACTCAAGATCTCGGCTTTCGCAGTGAGATTCCCATACTATTCGAATGTAGGCCATCTGTCGAAATTCCCCTCGCCATCCGCGATTGGGATGGCTCTCCCACGACTTGCAGTCTGCTGATAAAAGATCAGTTGGGGCGAGTGTACCCCAACCCTTCGCGACGGTTGGCCCCCGATTTCTTCTTTCACGAGCAAATCTATCGCAGCAACGGCGACTCGATTCGGCTGGCGCCGGGAAAATACACGGTCACGGCCTACCGAGGCCCCGAATATCTGGAAAAAAGCATGGAGCTGGCTGTTTCTTCTACTGAACCAGCCAAACCACTGGTCATCGATTTGGAACGATGGATTCATATGGCCCGACTTGGTTGGTTTTCCGGAGATCACCACGTTCATGCTGCCGGATGTGCGCACTACGAGAATCCTACGGAAGGCGTGACGCCGGAAGACATGATGCGCCACTTGATTGGCGAAGACCTAAACGTTGGCTGTGTCTTGAGCTGGGGGCCATGTTGGTATTTTCAGAAACAGTTTTTTGACGGTCAAGTTTCCAAGCTGTCTCGTCCTAACAACTTGATGCGCTATGACGTCGAAGTCAGTGGATTTCCATCTTCACACGCCGGGCATCTCTGTCTGTTGAACTTGGTCGAGGACGATTATCCTGGCACAAAGTCGATTGAAGAATGGCCAACCTGGACTCTACCGGTCCTCAAGTGGGGCCAGGAACAGGGTGGCGTAGTTGGCTATAGCCACAGTGGTTGGGGGCTCGCATTGCCCGACTACTTGCCGAACGGTCAGCGAGGAGCATTCCCAAGAACCTGGGGTGGGGCAGACGCCAGGCAACGCGGTAAGGCTGCAGACAAGCTACCCGATTACGCCATGCCGCCCTTTGACGGGATTGGTGCCAACGAATTCATCGTCACGACCGCTCTAGATACCTGCGATTTCATCAGCGCCGTTGACACTCCCGCGATTTGGGAACTCAATATTTGGTACCACACGCTGAACTGTGGATTTCGTTCTCGCATCAGTGGAGAAACGGATTTCCCCTGTATTTATGGCGAACGCGTTGGCTTGGGACGCAGTTATGTGCAGATCCCCAGCGCCGCTCCCGACTCATTTAGCTATGACCAATGGGTGCATGGGTTGCGTGACGGCCGCAGCTACGTTGGTGACGGTTCAAGTCACTTGCTGCAATTCTCTATCGACGAACATCAATTGGGACAACCTTCACCAGATGGCAAGTCGAGTCAAGTTAATCTGACAGCAGGGGGAACGCATAAGGTTCATTGTCAGGTGGTAGCCATGCTACCTGAAAAACAGACTGCTCTTGGGCAACAAATTGCCGCCAGGCGTTTGGACGAAAAGCCGTATTGGCATTTGGAGAGAGCTAGGCAAGGTGATTCACGAGAGGTGCCGGTGGAGCTGGTTGTCAATGGACAGAGTGTGGCCACCAAACTCATTAAAGCCGACGGATCGGTTCAAGAGCTTGAGTTTGATGCTGACATTTCCCACTCATCCTGGATCGCCGTCCGCATCCTGCCATCAATGCACAGCAATCCAATCTTCGTAGAAGTGGATGGGCATCCGATTCGCGCCAGTCGCAAGAGTGCCGAGTGGTGTCGCGATGCGGTCGATGTTTGTTGGAATCAAAAGCGAAAGCAGATCCGAGTCGAAGAAATTGGTCCAGCAAAAGCGGCTTACGACCAAGCCCGCGCCCTATACGCCAGTATCGTGGCTGAATCGTTGGACGACACTTCAACCGGAGATCAATGAGCCACTACCAGCGAACGACTGCAGTTGGAATGTTGGAATATTAATAGAATCGACGTGACTCGGCCTACTCGCCCTGCTCCGACGGCTCCAGCGCTTTTTCATACTTGCCCAAGATGCTTTGCCACAGTGTAAGCAGCCTCAGTTCGTTCCCCATTTCTTGCATTCGCGCAAATACGACGACGACCAGTCCGGCACTGCAGATCAGCGAACTGGAATTGATCAGACCGTACACGCCCAACCCAGCGCCTACACACAGGTAAGTAAGAACGTAAGAACTTGAGCGGATCGGCGAAGACTGTGACAAGACGTTGTCAATCAGGGATTGTTCCTCCGCGTTGAATTTGGGGCGATCCGCCATATTTGCGTTCCCTGAATGAAAGCGAGAATCTAGTGTCAAGAATTGGAAAAACAGTTCCACGTAATCATTCCGCAAATTTAGCCGCTATGCAGTAGCGCGTGGTTTTTGATGGAACCGCACGCTATCGCGCTAGAGGCTGATGTGCCATCGGAATTACGATTTGTGACACTAGTTTATGGTGAAGGAGACTTCATCAACTGGGGCCAGGCCGAGCGGCTTACTGTCGAAGCTGTTCGGCAAGCACTTGCAGACCATGAACGGGGTAAGTGACGATTTTTCGTCCGTATTCAATCTGCGCCAAGTAGCCGACGATAGTTTCCACCGAGAATGAGCTGTTTGTCGGCCTCCGCGATTTCGGTTCCAATCACCTTGGCAAGCTCAGTACCCAGCGATCGTGACGGCAGATGGCTACCAAAGACGATGCGGTGGGCGCCCAGCTCACGTACTGCCATTTCGATAAATCCAGCGGACGCATCAAATCCAGATGTTTCTACAAGAATATTCTCGGAATCACGCACCGCCCGGATGCCCTGTTGCCATTCGCCACCGGCATGTGCACACAGGAATTCTTTCTCTGGAAAACGACTGGCCAACTCCACCAAGTCTTCGGGGGTCGAAGCGCCGGGATGTTGCTTGCCCAAGGTATTGAACCAAGTGTGTTGCATAATGACACCGTCCAGCTTGGCAACTTCTTCAACGAGCGCATCGACGTTGCGATCTGCACAATTCAGTGCTCCTGGGCCTGTCCCTGAAAAGTAGACGCCGCGCATTGGACCATCTCGCAGCCAGCGACGTATTGCATCCAGTGATTTTGGCACATCGTTAGCATTTAGCTGGATCATCCCCAGTAGCAAATTGGGATACTTTGCCAGCGGAGCCAATACCAAAGCGGGATTCGTCTGCAGCAATTTCTCCAGCTGATTGTCTTGTGTGGTTCCCAAGCCAACATGAGCAAAATAGCACAGGCGTTCGAATCGACCCGCCTGTATCGCTGGCATCGCTCGTTCAATATCTGTTAGCAATCGGCTGGTTCCGTCCGTTCCAGGATGCGCATGCGAAGGGGTAAAGTAGGAATCCCAAATACGGTAGTCTGCCAACTGCTTCGGTTTCGGTAACCCCTGCGAGAAACGGGAGGTATCGTCGTCTTCGAAGGTGCTAAATCCGCTCTTTGAATCTTGCCCCATGAAAGCCCTGGCGTTGCTGCTTAGAACGGTTCGCAAGGTCTCACGATTCAAACGCGATGATTCCTGCGTACGAATCAGGGCTGCTTCAGGAACCAAGAACGGCGCGTGAGATCCATACAGTACCCGTCCCGAAGAGAGTTGCTTTACCAGTTCCGGCACACCATCAGTCGACTCCACGCGGGCAGTGTCGAAGTAAACTCGCCCTTGCGCAGACAGCGCGTCAAGCACTCCTCCGCGAGGTCGCTCGTTGAGGATCTGGACTCGCAATCCTGGCACTTGCTGCACAACGGTTGGCAAGGGACCGAGATCAACATTGGCGGTCATCAGCCGGGAATGTTGCGTTCTCTCATCTTCTAGGGTGGCTACAATTTGAACAAAACAATTGGCTCGAACCGCCATTTCGAACAAGCGGATACACCGCCTGTCATCCAGGCGGTACAAGTGGTAGCTGGGAAAAAGGCGAATACCGGGCATAGAATGCTCAGTGATGCACAATTCAAAGTCAGAGTCCCAATTCGGAAGATTGAGATTGATTGCGCCAACGGGCACCAGCATGGAATACTTCTGGCATTCGTCAGCCAACCGCTGATTGACGCCTGCCATGTCGCGATGGAGCAAGGCTTCAAAACTACTTGCCCATGCTTCTGTTACGCCCAGCGATTGCAGCTTCTCTACCAATGCCGCTGTTTCGTCCAAGGGCAAACGACGAAAGGGCCAATGAAACAGACTGACATTGGTGTCAACAATATCTATCTTTCCCGAGCCAGGTCTTTCCTCGGGCTCCCCTGCGGCAGATAACCGGCAAACAGGTACAGAACCGATGAAGCCAGCGATAATCGAGCTTTTCAATAAGTCACGTCGATTGGGCATGGAAGACCGCGCGGAATTGGATCTTGCGTGAAGGACTCTATACTCAACGACTAATTCTAATGCTGCTTAGCTTAAAATCTCATGCACGACTCGCGGGGGTTCTACGCCGGTGAGACGTTCTTCGAGGCCGCTGCGCTGGAAAAAAAGCTTTTGGTGGTGCAAGCCCAGCAGATGGAGAATAGTTGCGTGGAAATCATGCACGCTGACAGGATTCTCGACAACCTTGTGTCCAAATTCGTCCGTACGACCATACGACATGCCACCTTGGACACCGCCGCCCGCCATCCACGATGTAAAGGCTTGCATATTATGGTCTCTTCCCGAGTAACCATTGGCTGACTTTTGGGTAGTTGGCGTGCGACCGAATTCTCCTCCCCAGATGACTAGAGTCGATTCCAGGAGTCCACGCTGCTTCAAGTCTCGCAGCAAACCAGCCACGGGCTTGTCAGTACGCAGGCAAGCACCTCGGTGGTTTGGTCCGAGATCGGCATGGCTGTCCCACGGCTGTTCCTCAAGAAAAATCTGGACGAATCGCACGCCGCGTTCCACCAAACGACGCGCCAGTAGACAGCGGCGAGCAAACGAGTCAGTCCATTTCTCACCGACGCCATACATCGAAAGCGTTTGTTGGGTCTCACCGCCTAGATCGAGGGCCTCGCCAGCGGACAGCTGCATTCGGGCAGCCAGACTGTAGGATTCGATGCGCGCGTCCAACTCTGGATGGTAAGGACGCTGTTGACGATGGATCTCATCCAGCTGCCTGAGAAGCATGCGGGCTGAATCCGTGATATCTGCCGGTTGTTGGTATTGGGGGGTTAGATTTAGTATCGGCGAACCGGTCGGCCTAAGTCGCGTACCTTGATAGACGGGCGGCAGGAAACCCGCGGTCCAATTTCGTGTGCCGTTTTTCGGCGGTCCCAGCGGATCGCTGAGTACAACGTAGGCAGGCAAATTTTGGTTCTCCGAGCCTAAACCATAAACCGTCCATGCCCCTAGGGTCGGATAGCCCATGAACAACCGGCCGCTATGAATTTTGTACAACGCATTGTCGTGATTTGGATGATCGGTCCACATCGAATTGATCACGCACAAATCGTCGGCCATTTGGGAAGTGTGGGGCAACACGTCTGCCAGCCACATTCCTGACTCACCGCAGCGTTTGAACGGGAATTGCCCTCCCAACAAAACTCCGATGTCGGACGTGTTGGAATTGCCGATATCTTCAATATTCCCGGGGAAGGGTTGGCCGTCCAGCCGATTCAACATGGGCTTGGGGTCGAACAAATCCATCTGGCTTGGTCCGCCATTCATGAACAGGTGGATTACCGAATCTGCCTGCGCGCGATGGTGCGGTTGCTTGGGTTTCAAATCATACAGTTCGCCAACCGATG
>JAGQPR010000455.1 GCA_020426625.1 Planctomycetales bacterium | reverse complement strand
GACTCGTTCGAATTCCTATCTGCAAAAAGTAGCGGAACAGCAGGTCCGTCCAGCAACGTTCGATTACCTGGCGATCAGAAAGATTATAGAAATACCGCAAGAACTCGATCTTGAACATGATCAGGGGTGGGTAGGAGGGTTGTCCCAGTCTGGGATGATAGAATTTCTCTAGTTTGGCCTCCAAGCCGGACCAATCGACCGCATCCAAGACATCCAATAATTTTGACTCTTGAGGCAAGACCCGCTCGTAGATCGCCGCATCTTGCTCCGTGATCCGATACAAAAAGTCACGATCGTGAGTAAGCATACGTTAACTCCAACGCAATCGCCTTCACTGGTTTACCAGCCCCATCACATTCTACGCATCAAACAAAAACAAGACGACTATTTCAGCAGTCTCCAAGGGCCCAAGGGAGAGTAAGTTGAATTGGTGGCGATTAGCGAGAAGTGTCGGTTTAGCGCCGCAATTCAATCAACATACCAGGCAAGAAAACATCGGGCAATTCGGTCACGTTGCGGTCATCGAGCACGTTGACTGTCCACCCATGCTCCGGGGCCTTTGTCAGAATTCGCTGCACAGCGGCTTTGGCCCCATAGGCCAGCAGCAAAGACCCACCATCGTTTAAGTGTTCAGCCGATTGCTCGAGGATGGCATCCAGCAGTGAGAATCCCGGGTCGTACAAGGCGTAGGCAGCGACTTCTTCTACGGGATGGTTTTCCCAAGGTGGATTGGAAATAATCAGATCAAATTGCTGGTCGGGATCAATCACCGCAAACGGGCCGGGGTCGACGGTGGTCACTCGTCGCACGTCCAATCGACTGCTGAAGCCAAGATTCTCTGCATTGTACTTAGCGTTGGCTACTGCTGCCGGGTTGATGTCGGTGGCAACCACCGATGCAGCATGCTGCTTTAGACAGCAAAGTGCCACTAGTCCCGTCCCAGTGCCAATTTCGAGAATGTCAGCGTCAGCGATTTTGCCTGATGAGTCGATCCAGCTCCTGAGCGACTCGGTGTCCTTGGATTCCCAAAAAACCGTTTGAAACTGCGCGATCGGTTCGCTGAACGTCTCAAGATAGTGCCACTGCTTGATCTCAATCCTGGCTGCCGCCTCGCTGGATTGCGATTCACTCTTGAAAACATACTCGTCGATCCCCTCGCGGCAATCAACCGAACGGTTGTACCATTGAGCAAGCGGCAGGAGCACAAGGCAGCTGACTAAGAACAGGGCAATGGCCAGAGCTGCACCAGCCCTGCCATACCGATTTCTCAATGAATTCTCGTTTTTCTTCGAGTGCTCTACTGTAAGCATGTTACTTAGCCAGATAGCTTTACCTTAGGTTTGAGCGCCCAAAACCCAGTCCAAGCCAAGATCCAGACTGACCGCCGAATGCGTCAAGGCACCTACACTAATTCGGTCGACGCCTGTTTCGGCAATCGCACGCAGCGTATCCAACCGAACTCCCCCTGAAGCTTCCAGCTGCACCTTAGGATTCAGCTCGTTGCGTAGCGCCACAGCGGCCAGTAATTGGTCGTTGGACATATTGTCTAATAGCACGATATCGGGTGTCGACCCCAGGGCGGTCTTCAATTGCTCCAGCGTATCGACTTCGATTTCGACAATCGTTGTTGGAGACACATGCGGTTGCTGAGCGATAAATGCTCGGGCATGATCGATCGCTTCGCCTGGGTTCAATAGTCTGCCACTGATTTTTTCGTGGCAAGCCAAATGATTGTCCTTGATTAGAATGGCGTCGTACAATCCACTGCGATGATTTCGAGCTCCGCCACACTTGGTTGCATATTTCTCTAGCCTTCGCCAACCTGGTGTTGTCTTCCGCGTGTCGTAGATGCGGGCCGGCAATCCCACGACCACCTGCACATAGCGATTTGTCCAAGACGCGATGCCGCACAGTCGGCCCAGGAAATTCAAGATGGTGCGTTCGCAAGTCAGGACATCTCGCGCTTGACCGCTAAGTGTTGCTAGGACC
The DNA here is from genome assembly GCA_020426625.1 of Planctomycetales bacterium. Classification (GTDB taxonomy): domain Bacteria; phylum Planctomycetota; class Planctomycetia; order Pirellulales; family Pirellulaceae; genus Aureliella. The sequence goes on along the minus strand of JAGQPR010000455.1, from coordinate 4,372 downwards.
GCACCAGCTTCAAACAGCGACGCGTCGCCCGTGTGGATTTCTGCCTTGACGTCAGCCCCAATCGTTTCGATGATCCACGGTATTAAGTCGGCCCCCGCACAAACGCCCTGCTCGCGGGCAACAATCTTGGCATGGGCTTGCAGATTTTCCGGTACGACAGACACCGTTGTCAGGTCGAATCCGCGGTCCAAGTCTTCCCGTATTGCTAGCCGCACCAAGTGCTCGAGGTCATCTTTCAGCCGCTCGTCGAGCTGCTGCTGCTGGAAATCTTGATCAATGTGTAGCATCTGAGGTTCGCAATTTTAGGAGTTTGTTGGGAAGAAGTGGGCATCCACGCCACAGTTTTCCACATATTTAGGACAGAGTTATTCTTGAAACAAGGAAGTGTCGAGTGCGATTCTCAGAAGCGCAACGCATGTCGGTGAGTGCGTTATCTGACCGTTGCGAACCATATCAACTGCCTCATGCAAGGGCAAAGACACTCGCTCGATCAACTCGGTTCCTTCAGGAGAGGTAGCACACTCCTGTAATTCGCGAGCCAAGTACAAATCGACCGTGGATTGGATTGCAGCTGTAAATGGGTCGACGCGCCCCAGGTGTGTCCACAGCTTAGCTTCCAGCCCGAGTTCCTCAGACAATTCACGCTGGGCCGCCGACGCTGGACTCTCGAGACCTTCGATGCCGCCACTGACACCTTCCAGCGTGACTCGGCCTACTGCATAGTGAAACTCGCGGGTTAGGTGAACCCGTTCTTCTTTGTCGATCGCGATCACACATACGCCCGACTTCAGCTGCACGGTGGCATAGCTGCCGGGCTGACCGTCCGGCCGTAGGACTTCGTCGCGTTGGACGCGCAGCCAGGGATCGCAATACACTTCGCGAGATGATTGGATCTTCCATGGCCCATGCTCGCGCAGATCGCTGGAATATTCGTTAGTGGCTATCAGAATCTCCTCGCAAAATGTCTTCCCTAGTAAACCTGGTAAAACTGATGCGGTCGCAACGCGACTGCTGTTGGTCGCCAGCCTCAAAGAGTACTCCATACTCCCCGGCTGCCAACCGGACCATGCCACTGTAGGCTGCGGGACCGACGTGGATCAGAGGCCCATCCTGCCAGGTCTGAGTCTCGTCGGTGGAGAAGCGGATCCGCAAGTCGCTACGGCCAGGCCCGCTGGGTCCACTTTCATCCGGTCCTGAGAAAAGTATGAGGTTATCACCATCGCCGTCCAGAACCGATGCAGCTCGCAGTAATGCACATTGCACTACCGGCGGATCCAGCAGGCTAGGTGCTGGCTCGAACCACTGGTAGCCGTCCACCGATGAACGTGCGAATGACTCGCCACCGTCGTGACTGTAGGCGATACCGCGTGTTCCCGGTGCAGCTCCATTTTGGTCGCGCGTATTGAAGTACAACCGACCATCGTTCAACTCAACCACAGTTGTCTCGTTTGCATGAAGATCGTCGGAATAGTTATCGTCAACGGCTCCCAGTCGCCATGTCATTCCATGATCGTCGCTTAACATCGCTTGAGCTCCTTCGTCCCCGCGATCGGCACCATCCATCCCGATGCGATGATCGGCAGGCACTACCAATCGTCCGCGATACTTGCCTCGTAACAACTGGATACCTTGGACGGGACCTGTGGCATACCATCCCCATTGTTCGCGTTTTACTTCCGCCGTGATCTCACGACTATCCGACCAGCTTCGGCCTTCATCGTCGCTGAAGATTACGAAGACTCGATCATTTTCCAGAGTGAACGGCAGCCAGATCCGACCGGGAAAAACAGGGTCCAACAGGTCGACCACTGGCGTCGCATTGCCAACCGTAATATCGACCGCGCCCGAAGGGAGTAGCTGCCGGAAGCTTTCATGGCTGCACACGACTTGCAGCGTTTGCCAACTAGAGCCTCCGTCGCTCGAACGCTTGGCAACCAAGTCGATTTCACTAGCGTCACCTCCCTGCCTCGCTTCGCAAAAAGCCAACAGATCGCCGCTCGCAGTTCGGATGATCGAAGGGATCCGAAAGATTTTGTAGCCGTCGCTTCCGTTCTCAAATACCGCCACGCTCGTCGTTTGGACCGGCCCGCCAGCAAGAACTTCAGCTCCCAATAGGAGAATCAGCGTGAAAGCACAGGCAATTCGATTTGTAACACCTCTCGGCAAACGCCACCGACAACGCTGATTCTCCCCAGGGAGAGTTCCGGGTAATGCGAGCGGACAGGAGGCTTTCCCTGTCATCCGCTGGGGCTCCGTCTCTTCCCCGCAAGATTTAGATCGAAGAACGGCGCAACGTTCGACGGGAAAGTTAGTTGCGTGTGACGCGTGGCGACGTGCACCGAGCGGTGTCCAGTTTTTCATGATTCTCAGCTGCTCACAGATGATCTAGTTAGTTAGCGGTTGCCCCACCCAAGTTCCACGTTCCTGCCGCATTTCCAAAACGATTTCCCTAATGGAATCTTGTCTGCGATTAACAATTCTACCGGCAATTGCTTTCGTCTGTGAGGCGGCAAGCCCATCACTCAACGTCAACCACCGCCCGCAGGTGAACTACCTTACCTAAGTTAATCATCTGCCGTGCCGTGCACGTGGGGACTGAATGCGAGTGGGAAAATGTCGTCTACAACAACCACTGACAAGCTACCATAAGTACAGCGTTGGCTCAGCAGATGGGAATCTTTATGTTTCCCGCGAATACGCGAATATGATTGTCTCAACCGGGTTGATCTCATCCCCCAGCGGACAGCAAAAACCTTGCCTCCATCTGTCTGGGTGAACTGTTGATATTCTGGCTCATTCCACAGCGATTAGTGAGTGGGCCATTGCTGGACGGATTGAATTCCCAGTGTGAGCACAAGCTTTCGTTCCCAGGAGAGTATTGTTGAAAAAGTGCTAGTTGCGATGTTCGATCGCTAACGCGGGATCGTCAAGATCGAGTCGGTACAACACTTGGTTGTAATCGTGGCGTGGTGTCGGGATGGCGCGATTCGCAAAGCTTGCGGAGTAGGTGGCTTCGAACAAGAGGATTGGTGAACCATCCGGTGAAAACTCGGGATGAAGCCGCGGATTGTAGAACGAATAATTGTGGTGAGTAACGACCTTAATAGCAGGTCCCCAGGGACCCAGCGGTGATGGCGACTCAGCGTACCACAACTCGCCTAATCCGGACGGGCTGCCAGCGATTTGGCAGAAGATGCTTACCCATTTGCCGCGAAACTTATTCCAAGCAATCGATCCGCGATGCGGCTCTATATTCTCGCTCCCGTCACGGGCGAGAACCATTTTTTGAGGTTCAAGCTCTCGCCATGTACTACGATCGGCCCAAGCCTCAAAGGTCGCCGGACACTTGAAATGGGGAAATGGGTCTCCGAACAAGAGCCAATCGTCGCCATTTTCGTCGGTCCAGAACACGGGGTGGCCATTAGGTGCAAGTGGGGGAACGGAATCCGCGTCGGACTCCTTCCAGAGCACTCCAATCCGATCGAAGTTCTCTGTGCTATCATTCCATACGCACAGTCCACTTTCATACGCGGACAGTGGAGGGCGAACTTTGATATAAGTACCGACCAACCGCCACCGCCCCTGGGCATCGGGAAGACTGACATAGCCGCTAAGCCAAGTTGGCCCCTCGCCAGGCATCTCGGCCACGCAGCGAAGTTTTCCTAGCTCGTCGCGAAAATAATCGTACCTCAGCTGAATGGGAGGTTCGAACGAAGCGCACGCGCGAATGTCGGTCGTTCCGCTGGTCATGTGAAACAACCCGAGCGGATAGCCGGGCAAGGTCGTGTCGCCCCAGGCCCAAAACAGCTTACCGTTATGAACCGCATTCTGCACGGAGTCGCATCCGAGTATGCCTTGATCTTTCCAGTCAGCGAACTCTCCAAAGCGTTGAGCTTCGCCGAAAATTCCGCCGCCAGTGATTCTGCCCAAACGCTTGGCCGGCAACTGCCGGTCGACTCGTACCACCAGAGTCTCCCCTGGCACTGGCACCAAGCGAATACCACGCATGCCAAATCCGTCCGATTTGACCCCGTACCCATGACCTTCGATCGAAAACCAGGTTGTTACACCCATTAATTCTGGAAGATCGAAGGCGATGGTTCCCGCATTGTCTGAATAGAAACGAACATTGTTCGTCGTTTTCAATTCGACCAACGGAACGGGCCAGCCATTTTCGGCATCCACGACTCTAATCCGGCACAACTCTTCGGCTTGTAACCCGCCAAAAAGGAATCCTAGGAGCAGGAGCGCGAGCGAGTGTGTTCTCATGTTGGTTCCTCGGCTGCGTCAGCGCGTTCCTATTCTTTGCCTACCATTTATTTCTGTCGTGTTGCGGCTAAGCATTGGGCGGCAGCGCCGACCGGCACTCGGG